>CAYTBH010000005.1:36328-52557 GCA_964435935.1 uncultured Alistipes sp. | reverse complement strand
CCGGCAACAAGATGATGGAAGAGTATATCGGCGCGCGGTCGGGCTCCATCCCCACGACCCTCAAAGGACTCCACCTGGTTTCCCTCCGCACTTCCGCCGCCACCTCCACCCGCAAACTCATCTTCTAACCCCCTCCCCCCGCCCGTTTTAGGCAACCAAGGTATAAAGATTGTTTTAGTAAAGAGAGGCTACGTCAATACCCATTCTGACGTAGCCTCTCTTGATTTTTGAAATAGGCCATCCTGTTCCATTTCCTCTACAACATAAATATTAGCTCATAGAGTTCACCCTTTGGTTGAAAACCTCTAATCTGTTGATTACTTCTTCGAAAGGGTGTGCTTCACCAAGCACCATGCTCGTTATCGTGTTCTTGTAATCGTTCGCCCATTTATCTTTGGTTTCACCGGTTGGAATGAAATGAATAGTTTGTTTTCTCAGTGTGTCGTAATCAAATCCCTTCAGGCCAATGAATCTGCGGCGATGCTCGATTATTTGCAGATACAAATCGTCATTAGTAATCGCAGCCTCTGCAATCTCCGTGTCAAGCATTTGGTCAATGTCGTAGAGGTGCCGCGACATTCGTTCAACTCTTACTTGAGAGGTTGGTTTGGCAAACTCCTCGTGCAGCAGGAAGAGCTTTTCAAGGAAGGTTCGTTCGGGAATTACGGCGTTTAAATCGACAAAAGGCTCATTGAATGAGGATGATGGAATTGTCTCACCGACAAACGATTTAACCCTGGCCTGCATCACCGGCTCTGACATGGAGCGACCGCTAATCTCTATTTTTACTTGTGGCTTCAAGTACTCAACATCGGAATAGAGCGGCTTATATTCAACGTAGATTGTCTCTGGGTCTGTTGTAGATACTGATGTGATGTCCACTCTCACATCGAACAGGTTGGATGCGATTCCCTGCTCCAAAAGGCCCGCTTTGATGTCGGACTGCATTCGCTCTCTGACAAACGAACAGGCCGCGCGCCTCAACTTATCGCTGACTTGTGTCTTGCTAAGCGTGCCGCCAAACCCAAGGAACTCACGGTTTATCGCGATGTCAATGTCTTCCGACATTCTCCGAATTAGTTTCCAGCATTTGCTTAAACTTGTTCCACCCTTGAAAGACAATTCGTTGGCGTAGGGCAGCGCGAATAGTGCGCGGAGCACTGCTGTTATCCACCAGTCCTTCTCCACGATTTGGCTTCTGTAACCAGTTTGGGAGCTGACGAAATCAATAATATCAATGCGGTCTTGTGTAGATAAGTCAGTGAATATCATAGCGCTTTAAGTTTTTTTCTTACCCATGCGGGAGCGAGTGAGATGTCGTGGTCGTATTCTCGCTCTGGAACTTGTGCCGTCAATTCCTTGAGCTTGTTGAGTTGAGCATCTGAAATTGCGGCTTCACCAATAGTCCGCATTGCTGACACTATGATCATCATTAGTCGCGACGAGAATTCGAAGATTCTCAGCTCATTGCTCTCCTTGAAAATTATCTTCCTCCCATTGTTGAGTACGATTTGTTTTCGCGCGCCATTGGTAAGATACACGGTATTGACAGGCAGCTGTGACGAAAGCCCCGTAAGGTTCAATGCCATGTCGCCTGTTGGCACGATTTTCACCAAATCACGCTCTGCTATTCTTTTTGCGATTTCATCAGACGAAGGCATTATTTCCAAACCGAGTAATTCGTTTTTTCGTGGAATGCAGTATATTCCTTGCGCCAAACGTCGTATCAAGCCCTTCTTCGCAAGGCGGCTTAAAGTCTGGCGAACAGCATCGGTTGAGGCTTCATTGGCAAATTCCGAGGGGAAAAATATCGACCCCTTCTTCATCTGCTTTACGCGCTCTGATATTTTATTCTTGGATTCGGCCATCCGTATAGATGTTATGTGTCACAAAATTACGGTAAATTTGTGACTATGCCAAATGATATTTCAAGTTCTTCTGAAGAATTATGGCTGATTTTGACAGGGGGTGGGGTCAGCGGGTGGCGATGAGGGCGGTGGCGGTGGCGGCGATGCCCTCGCCGCGGCCGGTGAAGCCAAGGCGCTCGGTGGTGGTTGCCTTCACTGAGACGGCGTTGATGTCGAGGCCGAGGTCGGCGGCGATGTTGGCGCGCATCTGGGGGATGTGGGGGGCCATTTTCGGGGCCTGGGCTATGATGGTCACGTCGACGTTGCCAACGGCATACCCCTCGGCGGCAAGCAGGGCAGCGGTGGCCCGCAGCAGGCCGCGCGAATCGGCGCCCTCATAGCGCGGGTCGGTGTCGGGGAAGTGCTTCCCTATGTCGCCAAGCGCCGCGGCCCCGAGGAGAGCGTCGCAGAGGGCGTGGAGGGCCACGTCGGCGTCGCTGTGGCCAAGGAGTCCCGCTGGGTGCGGTATGTCGACTCCGCAGAGGATGCAGCGCCGCCCTTGGGCGAAGCGGTGCACGTCAAATCCGTTGCCTATCCTTATGTTCATTTGATGGGGCGGGGTTTAACGGCGGCCGAAGATGTCGCGGAGGCCGTCCATGTCGAAGGTGAGGGTGAAGCGCAATGTCTGGTCGAGGGGCGAGGTCTGCGCGGTAGCGAGCATGTAGGAGGCGTCGAGGCGAACCACGTTGAGCGAGAATCCGGCTCCGAAGCCGAAGTACTGGCGGTTGCCCTTGAACTCGCTTTCGTGATAGTAGCCCGCGCGGAGGAAAAACTGCTGGTTGTAGCTGTATTCGGCGCCAATCGAGTAGTTGATTTCGCGAAGCTCCTCCTTCGCGCCGCCGGGGGCGTCGGAGAACGACTTGAAGATGCCGGTGATGGGCGACATTGCCTCCCATTTGTCGTAGGCCTCCTGCCACGCTTTGGAGTCTTCCTGGCCGTCGCCGTCGAGATAGTCGCTCTGGCGGGGCATTGTGGGCACGAGCAGCTTGTTGAGGTCGAGCGACAGGGCGAGGGTGTGGTAGTCGGCCAGCGGGAACATGAATGTGGTGCCCAGGCGCAGGTTGGTGGGGAGGAAGGCGGGGCGCTCGCCGTTCTCGTAGGATACTTTCGAGCCGATGTTGGAGATGTTCCAGCCCCACGACCACTGGCACTCGTTCTGGCCGATGACGGGGTAGGTGGTGTAGTAGCCCGCGATGTCGGCTGCGAAGGCCGATGCGCCGGCGAGCTGGCCGCCCGCCTCCGAGGGGCTGAATCCGAGAGCCGAGTAGATGTAGCGGAACACCACGCCCATGGAGAATTTTTCCGAGAGTTTGCGCGAGTAGCCCACGTCGATCGACATTTCGTAGGGGTTCACGCTGTTGGCCACGCCGTCGATGCCCGTGGCGTTCACCTCGCCGAGCGAGAAGTAGCGCAGCGAGGCCGAGATTGCCTGGTTGTCGCCGCTGCCGAGTTTCCAGTAGCCGGCGAGGTTTGCCAGGAAGATGTCGTTGACGAGCTTGCGCAGCCAGGGTGTGTAGCTGAGCGAGACGGCGCCCTGTGAGTAGGCGAAGGCATATTTCGAGGGGTTCCAGAACTGCGAGTTGGCATCGGGGTCGGTGGCTGCGCCGAGGTCGCCGAGCGACGCGCCGCGGGCGTCGGGGGCGATGCTTAGCGACGTTACGCCGGTCTGCACCGGGTTGAACTCGTTTTTGATGTCGTCGGCCGCGGCGGGCGCGGGTGTGGCGAACGCTGCCGCGGCAATCGCGGCGGCCAATGCCCCCCGGCGGGAGAGCGCGTATTTCAAGAGGTTAGTTTTCATTTGGGAAAATGCGATACAATAGAATAACTGCGATTTTCCCGATTTATTGTGCCGCGGAGCGCGATTGTGGGGGCTCGCGGGTCAGAGGCGTTCGAGCCGTCCGAGCAGCTCCATCACGCGGTCGCGCTCCATTGTGCGCTCCTCGATGAGCCTCGAGGCGAAGTCGTCGACAATCTGGGCCACGGCGGGGTAGGAGAGCACCTGGGTGAAGTAGCGCGTGATTTTGTCGGTGACGGCGCGCACTTCGGCTTCTTCGAGGCCGCAGGCGTCGCTCCCCTCGCGGGTGAGCAGTTCCACCAGCAGGTCGCGCGTCTCGCTCCCCATCGCCATCCGTTGCCCCACGAAGCAGCGGCTCGCCACGTTGGCCACGAGCATCCCGGCCTCGGTTTGAAACAGCTCCACGTCGCGGGTCCACACGGCTTTGGCCGACGCCCTGGGGTTGGGCGAGCCGTAGAAGTCGGCTGTGAGGGCCACCCCCTCGCCGACGGGCGAGTCGAGCGATACGCGGTCGATGTAGCGGGCGTTTTCCCACATGACGAGGCTCACGGCCATCCCCCCGATGCCGAGGGCGCGGTCCTTCTCGTCGTTGTATTTCAGAGTGGTCGACATAGTGAAATCTCCTTTCTGCCCGCGAAGTTACGCGAAAATAGCGTTAATAAATGTGAAATGCGCCTCCGCGGTTAAACCTTCGGGCCCCTTTGAGCGTCATACAGACAGAAACGCGAAAAGAGAGAATAATAAAACAATACCTTAACGGAGGTGCCGACGGCGGCGCCTCCGTTTTCCTTTTTTCAGCCTTCCACCGGCGGCTCAGAACGAGTCGAACGCCAGGGGGAGCGTCGAGCGCACCGATTCGAGGCGGTAGACCTTGTCGCGTCCGGCGAGCAGGATTTCAACCGGGGCCCCGGCGAGGGTTTCATATTCCAGCAGGGCCTGGCGGCACGCCCCGCAGGGGGCTGCCGGCTCGGTGACAAACTCGCCGTCGGTGCCGCGCGCCGCGATGGCTATCTTCAGGAATCGCGCGTCGGGATACTGGGCGTGGGCGTAGAAGCAGGCCGACCGCTCGGCGCAGGTGCCCGAGGGGTAGGCGGCGTTCTCCTGGTTGGCCCCGGTCACGACCTCGCCGTTGGAGAGGAGTATGGCCGCTCCCACGCGGAAATGGGAGTAGGGTGCATAGCTGCGGAAGGTGGCCTGGCGCGCCTGCTCCACGAGCGCGGCGGCGTCGGCGGGGAGCTCGTCGTAGGCGAGCTGCTGGATTTTGATGGTTATGTCGCGGTTGGTCATCGCTGCGGGTTGTTGGGGGTGTAAAGTTACGGGTTTGCGGCCGAAAATAGCTGAAAATCGCCAAAAATTTTTGCCATTTGCCGCCAAATCACTAATTTTGCGGCTCGACGGCCTATCCCTCAACGGGAAAGGACGGTTAGCAACGCTTATAAACAACAACACTCAATAGAGAAAGACAATGTCGAAAAAGAACCCCGTAACCGAGCAGACCGGGCTTGAGGAAGTCAACGACAACCTCGCGAAAATGACCCAGAAGATGCAGGACAACAAGAAGATGATTATGATTTGGAGCTGCGTAGTGGTGGCTGTGGTCGTTCTCATCCTCGCCTACGTTTATTTCTTCCGCAATCCCCGCATCCAGAAGGCCGACGACGCCATCGGCAAGGCCGACCTCGAACTGGCTCTCGGCAACGACTCCACTGCCCTGGCGCAGTATAAAGTGCTCGCCGACGACGGCGCCTTCGATGCCGGCAACCGCGCCGCCCTCCAGGCTGCCATCCTCCTCTACAAGGAGGGCAAGTACCAGGACGCCATCAAATATCTCGACAGCTATTCGGCCAAGGAGCACATCATCGGCCCCGCCGCCTACTCACTCAAGGGCGACTGCTATGTGAACCTCGACACCCCCGACTATGCCAAGGCTGCCGACGCCTTCAAGAAGGCCGTCAGCGAGAGCGACAACAACCCCGCCTACACCCCCTTCTTCATGATGAAGCTGGCGCGCGTCTATGCCGCCCAGCAGAACTATGCCGAGGAGGCTAAGGTCTACCAGCAGATTCTCGCCGACTACCCCCTCTACGGCTCGGCCCACAATCTCGACATCGAGAAGCTTCTCGACCGCGCAAATCTTCGCGCCGGGAAGTAATCCATAAAGCTCATTATCAATTCAGGGCGGTATGCCGAAACTCGGCATACCGCCCGAAATTATATCACGTTATGTCAACAAACACAATCGATCGTCCCAAGAAAGTAACCACCTCCACCGTGCGCAAAATGAAGGCCGAGGGCCAGAAAATCGCGATGCTCACGGCCTACGACTATACCACTGCGACCCTCGTTGACGCCGGGGGTGTCGACATGATTCTCGTCGGCGACTCGGCCGCCAACGTCATGGCCGGCAACGACACCACCCTGCCCATGACCCTCGACGAAATGATTTACCACGCCCGCTGCGTCGTGCGCGGTGTCAGCCGCGCAATGGTGATTGCCGACATGCCTTTCGGCTCCTACCAGGTGAGCGTCGAGCAGGGCGTGGCCAACGCCATCCGCGTCATGAAGGAGAGCGGCGTGCAGGGAGTGAAGATGGAGGGTGGCAGCGAAATCTGCGACACCATCAGCCGCATCACCGCCGCCGGCATCCCCGTGTGCGGCCATCTCGGCCTCACTCCCCAGTCGGTCAACCAGCTGGGCGGCTACGGCGTGCAGGCCAAGGAGGATGCCGCCGCGCAGCGCCTCATGGACGATGCCCGCGCCCTCGAGCAGGCCGGGTGCTTCGCACTGGTGCTTGAAAAGATTCCCGCCACGCTGGCAGAGCGGGTCGCGAAGTCGGTCGGCATCCCCGTAATCGGCATCGGTGCCGGCGCGGGTGTCGACGGCCAGGTGCTCGTGGTTACCGACATGCTCGGCATGAACACCGGTTTCCGCCCCAAATTCCTGCGTCTCTATGCCGACCTTGCCCCGGTGATTACCTCGGCAATCGCCGCCTATTGCGCCGACGTTAAGGTGGGTTCGTTCCCCAGCGCTTCCGAGCAATATTGATTCAGCGAATATGATATAGTGGGGCGGGGTGCCGTCGCGGTGCCCCGCCGCCTTATACCTCCTCGACACTGAAGCCGAGCGAGCGGAGCGCGTCCCAATAGCCGGGAAACGACTTGGCGACGCACTCGGCTCCGCGCACCACTATGCCCGGCATAAAAATCGCCGCGGGCGCCAGGGCCATGGCCATTCGGTGGTCGCCGCGGGCGTCAAACTCAGGGAGCTCCACCACCGGGTGGCGCTTGCCGTCCCATTCGAGCCCGAAGTCGCGGATTTTCTCAAGCCGCGCCCCTATTTTGTCCATCTCTTCGACGAGTGCTTCCAGGCGGTCGCACTCCTTGATGCCGAGGCTTTGCAGCCCAGTGAGGCGGAAGGGGATGCCGAGCAGCGTCGCCGTGGCCACCAGCGCGGGCGCCAGGTCGGGCGTGTCGCTTAAATCGGCGTCTAAGCGCCCGAAAAGGTCGGGGGTGGGCTGGAGGTCGACTGAGCCCGCGAATTCTTCTGACGGGGCTGTAATCACGCCCAGGCGCTCGAAATAACCGATGGCCGCGCGGTCGCCCTGCCGCGAGTCCATCCTAAGTCCTTTCAGGGTAATCCATCCGGCCGACAGGGCCGTTATTTCGTAGAAAAACGCTGCCGCGCTCCAGTCGGCTTCGGCATCGTCGGGCGCTGGGCGGTAACTGCCATTGGCGACACTGATGCTGAGCGGCGAGCGGTCGATATCAGCGCCGCGGTCGGCCATCATGCCGAGGGTCAGGAGTATGTAGGGTAGGGAGACAGGCTCGCCGTCGAGGTCGAGCGTCAGCCCCTCTTCCATCGTGGGGGCCACCATCAGCAGTGCGGAGACAAATTGCGAGGAAATTGTCGCGTCGACAGTGACACGGCCACCTTTTAGCCGCTTACCTTTGACGCGCAGGGGAGGGAACCCCTCGCTGCCGGCATAGTCGACCTCGGCACCGCAGGCACGGAGAGCGTCGACGAGGCTCCCGATGGGGCGTTGGCGCATCCGCTCGTCGCCGTCGAGCAGCACGTCGCTTCCCGGCGTGGCGGCGTAGTAAGCGGTCAGGAAACGCATCGCTGTGCCCGCTCCGCCAACATTCACCTCGCCGGCGGGAACGCTGTCGAGGGCATGCGCGAGGGCCCGGGTGTCGGTGCAGTCGGCTACGCGGCCGGGGCATGGCGCGCCGGGAGTCAGGGCCGCGAGTATGAGCGCGCGGTTTGATATGCTTTTCGAAAGCGGGAGCTCGACTACGCCATCCTCGATGAGCTCCTCCGGGGGCGTTATGCGGTAGTCCATGGCGCTTAGCTGTTTACGAGTTCGGCAACCACCGCTTCGAGCTTTTCGAGGGCTGCCTGGAGGCATCGCCGCGGTGTCGCGATGTTAACCCGCATGAAGCCGTGCCCCTCGGGGCCAAACATTTCGCCGTCGTTTAAGGCGAGCCCGGCGTGGTTCACCACCAGGTCGACAAGTTCCTCGTGGCTGAGGTCGAGCTCCGAGAAGTCCATCCACACAAGGAACGATGCTTCGGGCTCCACCATGCGCACCTGCGGCACGCGTTCGCTCAGGAACGAGCGGGTGAAGCGTATGTTCTCCTCGATATAGTCGAGCGCCTCGGCAAGCCACTGCTCGCCGTGGGTGTACGCTGCCTCGGTGCCTATTGTCGCGGTGAATGTAGGGGCGTCAAACTCGTTGGCGGCAAGCCAGTTGAAGAATGGGCGGCGCAGTTCCTCGTTCTTTACCACGCACCAGGAGCTCACAAGTCCCGGGATGTTGAACGTTTTCGACGGGGCGCCGAAAGTTATGGCAACGGCCTCGGCATCCTCGCCCGCCATCGCGAAGGGGATGTGGGGCTTCCCGCCGAGCATCAGGTCGCCGTGGATTTCGTCGGAAACAACCGTCACCCCGGCGGCGCGGCAGATGCTGCCCACTTCGGCCAGAGTTTCGCGGCTCCATTGCAACCCAATGGGGTTGTGGGGGTTGCAGAGTATCATCATCGACGGGCGTTCGCGCTCCACTACCTCGCGGAGCCCATCAAGGTCCATTTCATAGCCTCCGTCGGCGGTGCGTTTTAGCGGGTTGGGGGCCACGACGCGGCTATTGCCCTCGATCACCATTTTGAACGGGTGGTAGACCGGCGGCTGGATCACGATGCGGTCGCCGGGCCGCGAGAAAAAGTTTATGGCAAACGCGATGCCCTTCACCACCCCGGGAACGTAGGTCAGTTCATTGCGCCCAACCTCGAAACCATGCCGGCGGCTGAGCCAGGAAGTGATTGAGCGCCAATAGCTTTCAGCGGGAATTGAGTAGCCGTAGATCGGGTGCTCGAAGCGTTGCTGCAGCGCGCGGGTTATTTCGGGGCACACGGGGAAATCCATGTCGGCAATCCACAGCGGCAGCAGGTCGCGGCGTCCGAAGATGGTGTCGAGCTCCTCGAATTTGGTGCAACCGCTCTCGCGGCGGTCAATTTCCTGGTCGAAGTTGTAGGTTTTCATGGTTGTTCGGTGATCGGCCCGCAGGGCGGGTTATTCAAATTTCCAAGTTATGGTGCCTGAGGCTTCGGGCGACCCTTCGAGCACCGAGAAGCGGCTCTCGCGCGACGCGGCTACGCAGCGCTGGCGCATCTGGGTGTCGGCGGCGGCGGCTCCCGAAGAGCGCGAGGGGTCGTAGGTGGCGCTTGTGACGCGTCCCTGCGAGTTGACGCGCACGCGGATGGCGATGGTGCCCGTTTTTGTTGATTTCACGCTCCCCCAGTGCTCGGCGGTGCGCCCCTTGAGGCCGTTGCCCGGTTTGCCGGCAAACGAGCCGGCTGCCGCGGTGCCGTCGGGTTGGCCGGGGGTGCCTTTCCCTTTGGCTCCGAATGCTTTGGCGGTAGCGGCTTCGGCCTCTTTCCGGGCCTTTTGGCGGGCGGCGGCCTCCTGGCGTTTCTTTTCGGCTTCGAGTTGCTCCTTGGTGGGGCCTTTGGGCTTGGCCTGTTCCTTGGCCGGGGCGGTTTTTTCGCTGGTCAGGGTGGGGGAGGGCTCGCCGGCGGTGCCGGCATCGGCGGCATCCGGGCCTGGCGAGGGTTCCGGGGCTGTCTCGGCAGCCGAGGGGGCCGCTTCCGAGGGCTCCTCGGCGGGGGTGGGGAGGTCGCCGGTGCGCACGAACTCGCCCGTCGAGTAGAGGTCCTCAAGTTCCTGGAGCTCCACGGGGTGCTCGTCGGCGGGGGGCCACTCGACCCCCTTCGGCGGGAAACGCAACACGCTGGTGAGCAGCGCCGTAACCACCAGGAGATGGAACAGCACCGCTATCGCCGCGGCGGTTATTTTGTCACGGGCGCGCATAGTTGTTGACAGGCTTGGTGGCCAGAATCATTTTCGCGTTTTGGCGCGCTCCGGCGTTGAGCACCTCTACGATGCGGCCATAGCGCACCTCCTCGTCGGCATAGAGGGCGATGAAGCCGGTGGTGTCCTGCTGCTGGGCCAGCTGCAGGAACACGGGGAGGGCCTGCAACGTCACAGGCTGCGGCTCCTCGTCGGCTGTGGCGGCGAAAATCGAGTCGTTGGCGGCAATGTAGACGCGTGTCGATGGCTTCAGGGCGCTCTGCTCCTGGCTCTGCGGCAGGTTCACCTCGATGCCCGAGGGGAACACGAATGTCGAGGTCACCATGAAGAATATCAGCAGGAGGAAGATGACGTCGGTCATCGACGCCATCGAAAACTCCGCCATCATTCGGTTTTGTCGTTTCAGCATAGGTCAGGCGGGCTCGTTGAGCAGGTCCATGAATTCCATCGATTTCTGCTCAAGCAGGTTCATCACCGAGTTGATTCGCGCCACGAGGTAGTTGTAGGCGAAGAGGGCGATCACGCCCACCACCAGGCCGGCCACGGTGGTGACCAGGGCGGTGTAGATGCCCGACGAGAATGTGGCGATGTTGGCCGAGTTGCCTGCCGAGGCGATGTCGTAGAACGCCTGCACCATGCCCACCACCGTGCCTAAGAAGCCGAGCATCGGCGCTCCGGCGGCGGTTGTGGCAAGCCAGGGGAGCCCCTTCGAGAGGGTGGCGATTTCGATGTTGCCGGTGTTCTCGACGGCGGCCAGGATGTCGTTCACGGGGCGCCCTATGCGGCTGAGGCCGCGGTCGATGAGGCGCGCGTAGGGCGAGCCGTTCTTCTTGCAGAGGTTGTGGGCGCTTTCGAGCTCCCCTTCGTGAACGTAGTCGCGGATGCGGCGCATGAAGGTCGCGTCCTCGCGGCTGGAGCGGTTGATGACTATGGCGCGCTCAATGAACACATACACGCACACCAGCGATAGCAGGGCGATGGGAATCATCAGGGGCCCTCCGCGGAGGCAGAGGTCCCAGAGCGAGAGTTCCTGGGTGGTGGCGGCGGCTTGGGCCGCGGCGGGAAGGCCGCTGAGCGCGGCGTCGGTTAAAAGCATGGCGTCTGTGGTTTTTGGTGGCAGGCGGTGGGGCCCGTTATTCGTTGACTAATTGTTGCTTGTATTGTTTGATGGTCTCCTCGATGCCCAGGTAGAGCGCGTCGCAGATGAGCGCGTGGCCGATCGACACTTCGTCGAGCCGCGGCAGCGAGCGGTGGAAGTAGGCGAGGTTTTCGAGCGAGAGGTCGTGGCCGGCGTTCAGCCCCAGGCCGGCGTCGATGGCGGCCTGGGCGGCTGCGACGAAGGGGGCCACGGCGGCTTTGCGGTCGGCGGCATATCCGTCGGCGTAAGGCTTGGTGTATAGCTCCACGCGGTCGGCCCCGGCCTTGGCGGCCAGGCGCACCTGCGCGGGGTCGGCGTCGACAAACACCGACACCCGCACCCCCTTTTCCTTGAAGCGGGCTATGACGCCGCGGAGGAAGTCGAAGTTGGCCTCGACATCCCATCCCGCCGACGAGGTGAGGGCGTCGGCGGCGTCGGGAACGAGCGTCACCTGCTCGGGCACCACTTCGAGCACAAGGTTGGTGAAAACCTCGTCGGGGTACCCCTCCATGTTGAACTCGCGGGTGAGCACCGGGCGCAGGGCGCGCACGTCGGCCCGGCGTATGTGGCGCTCGTCGGGGCGGGGGTGCACCGTGATGCCGTCGGCTCCGAAGCGCTCGCAGTCAAGGGCGAAGCGCACAACGTCGGGGTTGTTCTCCCCGCGGGCGTTGCGCAGCGTGGCAACTTTGTTTATGTTAACGCTGAGATTAGTTTTCATCTTTTAATCAAATTTGGCACGCCTTTTGTTATATTGTAAAGCGACCTCCTATTGGGCCGCCCTCGCTTCTTTTGTGAACCGAGTTGTGTGGGTTATGAAGAACTTTTTCGCTATCTTCGCGAAGAATAGTTTAGGAACCACAAAATTACTAAGAAAATCTATAAACTAAAAGCATTTGGCAGCTAATAACGGCATATTGACCAAATTTATGGCCGGACAGCTTTCGCGGCTCGAACGCCTTGAAGCGCTCCTCGCCCCCGACGGCGAGGCAGCCGAGCTGCTCGTGGCCGTCGACCCGCGCGAGTACAGCGCCTCGCGCATTGCCCGCGCCGTGGAGGACTGCGACGCCCAGCTCCGGGCCTTGTCGGTGACCCCGATGCGCGACTCGCTGGGGCGCCCCGTGGTGATGCTACGCGTCGACGCTTCGGCCGGCCCGGCGGTGGTCCGCTCGCTCGAGCGCTACGGCTACGACACCATCCACACCCTGTTCCCCGAGGACGACCTCTCGCGCACCCGGGCCATGGAGCGCGCCAACGAGCTGCTCCGCATCCTCACCATCTGACACCCCAGTCACATCGCTCACCCACATATCTCCCCAATGAGAATCGCCATCAACGGAAACAAGCGCCAGGACGGTCACCTCGACCAGATTTCCCGCCTTGTGGACTCGTTTGTTGCCGCCGACCACGACGTTGTGGTGGCGCGCCCTTTCCTTGACTATCTCACCGACCGCATCGGTCCCCGTTTCCCGTTGGGGCTCACCGCGCTCGACCTCTCAGTGAAGCCGTGCGCCGACCTCGCCGTGAGCATCGGGGGCGACGGCGCGTTTCTCAAAACCGCCCGCTGGGTGGCAGACGGCGGCGAGCCGGTTGCCGGAATCAACACCGGCCACCTCGGCTTCCTCTCGGCCTTTACCTTCGACCGCCCGGAGGAGATTCGCTCATGCCTGCTCGAGGGGCGGTTTGAAACCGACACCCGCACCTTGATCGAGGTAGCGTGGGAGGCTATCGGCGAGGATGGCGAGCGCCGGGTGGAGAAGCTCGCGGCACTCAACGAGGTGGCCCTGACGCGCTCCGACTCAGCCTCGATGGTGCGCCTCCCGACCCGCATCAACGGCTGCGACTCGCTCACATATTCGGGCGACGGCCTCATAATATCCACCCCCACCGGCTCAACGGCCTACAACCTCTCGGTCGGTGGCCCCATCCTCGACCCGAGTCTCGACGGATTCGTGCTTTCGCCGGTGGCCGCCCACTCGCTCAACATCCGCCCCGTGGTGGTCAGCGATTCGTCGGTCATCGAGGTGCTTTGCGGTGGCCGCGCGTCGACCCTCCGCATGGCTGTCGACGGCAAGGCCCTCTCGCTCCCCACCGGAACGCGCGTCGTGCTGCGCAAGGCGCCATATTCCTTGAAGATAGTGCAGAACCCGGGGCACTGCTTCTCCGACACCCTTCTCAACAAGCTCGGCTTGGGAGGGTTGATCTGAAATGGTTTTAGGCAACATCAACCACCCGGAGCTCGGACGGGTCGAAGTGCTGGTCCGCGCCAACACAACCCGCGTCGTGGCCAGGTGGAAGGGCGGGGTGGCCCGGCTAACCATCCCCCCGGGATTTCCCTCGTCGCGCGTGCCGGCTGTGCTCGACCAGCTCGCGCCCCGGCTTCTGGCGGCTCGCCCACGGGTGCTTTACAGGCCCGGCCAGCAACTGGTTTTCACCGGGGTTACTTTTGAACTATATTCCCAGAGCCTCTGTCCGGCCAAGGTAATCGGTCGGGCCGCGCTTCCGTTGATGCGCGTCGGCGTGGGCTCGGATTTCGATTTTGACGACCCGGCCACCTCCATCGCCATCAGCGATTTCCTGCACGCCGCGGCCCGCAGGGTGGCGCCAAGGGTGCTCCTCCCTGTGGCAAACGAATTGGCCGGCAGGGTGGGGCGCTCGCCCGCGAAATGGGTCATCTCCAACGGCCAGAGAGTGCTTGGGGTGTGCGATTCCAGGGGAACTATCTCGCTGAGCTACCTGCTTCTGTTCCTCCCCGACGAGCTTCGCGAATATGTCGTCTGCCACGAGCTGGCCCATCTGACGGAGATGAACCATTCGCCCCGCTTCCACGCCCTGCTCGACCGTTATCTCGGAGGCCGCGAGAAGATGCTCGCGGCCCGGCTGCGGGGCTACAGCTGGCCTGTTCTCAGGCGGTAGGGGCTGGTTTTGTGGAGAAAATGGCAACGCGGTGTTACAATCCGTGTCGTTGGCGAAACAGCCGCTTAATAGCCGACACAATGTTAATACAATGTTGTATTCTTTAACCGAGAATGAGGCGCCAGGTTGTACCTTTGAAATCGGAAATCCGCCATGCGTCACGCTTTGGCATCATAAACCGGTTTTTTAACACTGCGCTCCATGAATTTCAACGGCGAAAATTCAATTTTTTATTCCGATACGGAAGCTCCCCAGGGTCGCGTCTTCATTGTCGACCCTGACGATGCTGTCGTGGAAATGGTGCGCTCCCATTTTGTCAATGCCGGCTTTGCTGTTGACTCGTGCAAGAGCAGCGACGCCCTTTTCAACGTCGAGCTTGCGGACTATTGCCTGATGATTATCGACCTCGGGGTCGACGACAACAGCGGCCTCAGCGTCATCGCGCAAATCAAGCAGTCGGAAAACACGTTCGACATCCCCGTGATCGCTTGCTCTACCAGGATGTCGCCCACAACCATCATCAACGCCCTCAACAACGGGGCCGACGACTACCTGATCAAGCCCTTCTCGGTGCGCGAGCTCATGGCGCGAGCCAACTCGCTTCTGCGTCGTCTCAATCGCTGACAATCGATTCAAATAACCTCTACGGGCCGTGTCAACAGTTGTTGGCGCGGCCCTGTTTGCGTTTTCGGGCGTCACAGAATCGGCGGGAACGGGTCGGCACTCCTTAGGTCGGCACTTACGATGGGGCCGTCGGCTGCCGCGGCGTGTCGCAGGCCGTCGGCTATGATGTAGACCATCGGGGTGCCGTCGGGCAGGCTGAAGCGGTAAGCGCGGTGGCGCTCGCTGAGTGAGCGCCCCGATGCGAACCGGTAGTCGATGGTCAGCCATGCCTCGGAGTAGCGTCCGGCGGTGAGGCTGCGGTCAAATATCCCGGGTATGCTGTCGAGCAGCAGGTGCCCTTTGTACTCAACCATCCGCGCCGTGCCGTCGACGCGTCGCCCTTCCCGGGGCGAATAGCCGGCAATCGCCGCGGGCACCACTATATAGAGTTTCCCTTCCGGCGCGTTGAGGTTCAGCGGGCCGTAGGATACGCTCAGATTCCCCTGGTCGTTGGCCAGCCGGGCGAACGAGAGTTTCGGGAGAGCCGACGCGTCAATTCGGTCGATATAGGCTGTGCCGTCGGGCGAGGTTCGCAACGCCTCCAATACCGCGGCGTCGCTTCGCGCCACGACGCGCTGCCATTTCGCGGCGTAGAGTGTCAGGGCGACTGCCACCAACGTCAGCGCGCAACCTGCCAATAGGCTGGCGCGCCCGGGAATCCGCTCAGCCACCCCGCGTGCGTAGCTCATCGTCAACCCGATGGCGGCGCAGCCGGGTAGCCACCCCTGCCTCGCGTCGAGCCCGAAGGGCAGGAACAGCGCTATGCCGAAAAACCACAGCATCCACAATACGGCTCGCGGGGCGTTAATGCTTTCCCGCTTGAAAATCAACGGTATCAGCAAAATCGGCAGGAATGCCGCGGGAGCGAATTTCGCCATCGTCTTCACGCTGTCGACGAGGCTTATCCCGCCTGTGACAGCTTCCGAGGCCCGGTTCCACTCGGCGGGGGCGCTGACGGGGATGAGTGCGCCGAGAAGGAGGGCGAGCGCCATCAGCCAACATGCCGGGGGGAGGCGCAATTTGCGCCAGAACAGCGCGTAGCAGCCAAATGCCGCCAGCATTGGCAGCGCGAATCCATCGTGGTTGGCCGCCGCGAGAAACCCTGCGAGGCACGTTGCCGCCGTCTCCCACCCTCCGCGGCGCTTTTCGAGAGTGCGCAATGCCCCGAGGCAGAACCCGAAGCAGAGCGCCGACGACAATATATAGTTCAGGGCATAGTCGAAAACAACCATATTGTCGCGAAAGGGGAGCGCGAAATATCCTGCCGCGGCGACCGCCCCGAACATCAGTGTGTCGGCCATCGACGGGCGCAGTCCGCCGCGCGCTGTGAGCACCAGCAGCAGGTAGGTCGCGCCGAGCGAGATGCCGGCAATAAGGCCGCGCGCCAGCGCTGTTCCCCAGAGTGTCACGATGGGGGAGACCACGTTGGCCAGCCGCCCGTTGTCGACCA
>CAYTBH010000005.1:29116-36228 GCA_964435935.1 uncultured Alistipes sp. | reverse complement strand
CCCCAGAGTGTCACGATGGGGGAGACCACGTTGGCCAGCCGCCCGTTGTCGACCACGCGCTGGCATTTGACATATTCCCAAAGCGCGGCAATCGAGAAGTCGTCGCCGCCGCCGTTGAAGTAGCGCAGCATTTCGCGGAATGCCGCGTCCTCCTTCATCACCGGGGCGCACGCCCAGAGCGCCACGGCGGCTGTCGTGAATGCCGCGGCGCAAGCCAAAAGCCATCTGTCTGCTTTGCTGGGTTTCATCAATGATTGTCGCTTGATGCGCGAAAATAGCGATTTTATTCTGTCGGGCGCGCTCGTCTGCTCAAAAATAACTAATTTTGCTTCATAATCCGTAATCCGGCAACCCCTTATGAAGATGAACATCAAAGAGCGGCTCCACGCCGCCCCCGCCCTCATCGGCGATGCGTTGAAAAATCCCCAGGTGTGGGGCTTCCTTGTGTCAATGGTTGTGGCGGCGGTGCTCGCTGTCGCGTTCTTCTACCCCGATGCCTCGATGGGCAACCAGCTCAGGCAGCACGATATGCAGCAGGGAGCGGCCATCTCACACGAAATCAAAACTTTCGCCGAGGCAAACGGCGGTGCGGAACCCCGCTGGACCAACGCCCTGTTCTCGGGGATGCCGACGTTCCAGATTCAGCCCACCTATCCGTCGGACTCGCTTTTCTCCTGGATTACAAAGGCTTACGGCCTCGGGCTCCCCGCTCCTTCCAACCTGCTGTTCATGATGATGTTCGGCTTCTTGATTCTCATGGCCTGCATGCGGGTGCGCTGGTACTACGGCCTCATCGGGGCCATCGCCTGGGGCTTTTCGAGCTACTTCGTCATCATCATCGGGGCCGGGCACATCTGGAAGTTCGTCACCCTATCCTACATTCCTCCCACAATCGGCGGCATCATCCTCGCCTACCGCGGGCGCTATCTCGCCGGGTCGGCCATCGCGGCCATTTTTGCCATGATGCAGGTTGTGAGCAACCATGTGCAGATGACCTATTACTTCCTTTTCGTGATTCTGGCGCTTGCCGCGGCCTACCTCGTCAGCGCGGTTCGCGAGAAGCAAGTGCGCCGCTGGCTAATCGCCACAGGGTCGCTCGCCGTGGCCGCTGTGCTCGCTGTCGGGGCCAATCTGCCCAACCTCTACAACACCTATAAGTATTCCAAGGAGAGTATGCGCGGAGCCCACTCCGAGCTCACCCCCGACCCCTCGAAAGCCGCCGAAAAGACCGGCGGCCTCGACCGCGACTACATCACCCAGTACTCCTACGGGCGTGCCGAGTCGTTCTCCCTGCTCATCCCCAACATCAAGGGGGGAGCGTCGGCCAAGCCGGTGGCCGGGCAGATGAAAATGCTGTCGGTGACCGACCTCCCCGACGCCGCTGAAGCTATGTCGCGCATTGGCCTCAATGATGCAGAAAAGCAGTATATCGAAGGGTATGTGGGGCAGTATTTCGGCGAGCCGGAGGGCACAAACGGCCCGGTCTACGTCGGCGCGATTATCTTCACTCTCTTCGTGTTGGGGTGCCTCATCGTGCGCGGCCCGTTGAAGTGGGCGCTCCTTGCGGCCACATTGCTCTCAGTGTTTCTCGCATTGGGTCGCAATATGCAGTGGTTCACCGATTTGTTTATCGACTATGTGCCGATGTACTCGAGTTTCCGCACTGTTGAGAGCATTCTCGTCATAGCCGAGTTCACCATCCCGCTTCTCGCCATACTCGGCCTGCAAAAACTGCTCACGACCCCCGATGGGTTCAAGACCTACAAGCGGGCCATCTATGCCTCTTTCGGTGCCACGGCCCTGCTCTGCCTCGCTGGGTGGATCGCTCCGCAAATCTACGGCCCCGCGATCAGCCAGGGCGACCAGCAGTTGTCGCAAATGATCGGTTACCAGTTGCAGCAGGGTGGCTATCCCGCCGATGCCGTGGCAATGTTCTCCATCGACAACCCGGCTATCGCTTCGGTGGTCGAGACTCTTCGCTACGGAATGGTGAAGGCCGACTCGCTCCGCTCGCTGGTGTTCATCCTCCTCGCCTTCGGGGTTGTGATGCTCTGCCTGACGAATAAGGTCAAGCCCCTCGTGGGAGCCGCGTTGATGGCCCTCCTCGTGGTGGTCGACCTCTACAATGTGGATAAGCGCTATCTTTCGCATGATAGTTTCTGCTCACCCGAACTCTCGGCAACAGACCCGTTCCCTCTCACCCAGAACGACCGCGCCATCCTTGCCGACACCACCCAGAATTTCCGCGTGATGGACATTCCGGGGTTCTACCAGGCGGCCCCCTCATACCATCACAAGACAATCGGCGGCTATCACGCGGCAAAGCTCACCCGCTATCAGGATTTGATTGACAAGCATTTGGGTAACTTCGCCCGGGGCTCTTATTCCGAGGCCGACCTGAGGGTGCTCGACATGCTCAACGCCCGCTACATCATTGCCCCTGACGGCCAGTTGGTGTTCAACGACAAGGCGCTTGGCAACGCTTGGTTTGTGGAGGATGTGCGCTATGTCGATGGTGCCGATGCCGAAATGGCAGCTCTTGCCGAGATTGACCCAGCGACCACCGCGGTTGCCGACAGCCGTTTCCGCGTGGCGCTCACCGACCCCTCCATCGTGGCCGACAGCCGCATGGATGCGAAGAGCATCGCCGCCCCGGGCGACACCATCTACGAGACAACCTACGCCCCCGACCGCCTGACCTACGTTTCGCGCTCGGCCCACCCCCGCGTGGCGGTGTTCTCCGAGGTCTATTTCCCCTGGGGCTGGGAGGCTACCATCGACGGCAAACCCGCCGAGCTCGGCCGCGTGAACTATCTGCTGCGCGCCCTCAACGTGCCCGCGGGAACCCACCGGATAGAGATGCGCTTCGACCCGAAGTCGGTCAAGACCACCGTCGCCGCGGCCCGTGTTTCAGTAAGCTTGATTTATATTATGGCGCTCTGCGCCCTCCTTTACTGGCTGCTTGGCTTCGCCGGCGAGAGTGTGGCCAAGAGCAAAGAATAACGCCTGCGACAGCCGTGAATTATCTTCTTGAAGGGTTGCTGAAATGGCCTGCCCGTCGCCGTCACGCCGGCGGTTACGGGCTCCATTCGCCGTATGCTTTCGCGATGGTGACCGGCGTTTTGCGCGACTTCAATTATGGCTATTACGCCTATCAGGCGCTCGGCGAAACTGCTCGTCGCTGGGGTCGCTCCGAGCGCGAGGCGCGGTCGCTCTATCGGCTGATGATTCACTTGCGGTCGTTTCTCGGCGACGATTTCCGTGCGCTGCCGATACCACCGGGTGCTGATAGTTTCCTTTTGGAGATTGCCCGAATCGCGCTCCCGAAAGCGGCATTTGAGGCCCAAAACAAGCCCGCTACCCTCGTGCTGGCCGATTGCTTCAATGGCGACCCTTCCGAGGCTTTAGCGACTATAAAAAAGGCTCTTGGCGAGCGACCGTCGGCCTGCGTAATCGCCGGCATAAATCGAAGCCGGAAGGGTAGGGCGTTGCGCCACTCGCTCCTCGAAAACCTCCCTGATGCCATGGTTTTCGACGGCGGGCACTCGATGTTGCTCGTTTCACGCCGCGGGCTCCCGGCCCAGTGTTTCCCGGTTCTTTTCCCCCGTTGACCGCGATGCGACCAATGCCCGACATCGACAAGTTGCGCGACTACTATTCCGCCTTTCTGCGGTTGCAGAAAGGGCTGTCGCCGCACACCATCACAGCCTATGGTTTCGACCTCGACAAGCTTCTCGATTTCCTGCGCACCGAGGGGTTGACACTCGTCGACGTCACATACGAAATCCTGCAAAGTTTCCTTGCCGACCTCCACGACCTGGGCATCTCCATGACCTCGCAGTCGCGAATCGTGTCGGGCATCAAGAGCTTTTTCCACTTTCTCAAGCTCGAAAATTTCATCGACGAGGACCCCACTTTTCTCCTTCAGACACCGCGCCGCGGACGGATACTCCCCGAGGTGCTCACCCTCGAAGAGATTGACGCGATGATTGGCTGCATCGACCTCGGCGACCCGCTCGGGCGCCGCAACAGGGCGATTATCGAAACGCTCTATGGGTGCGGTCTCCGGGTGAGCGAGCTCGTCGGGCTGCAGCTTTCGCAGCTGTTTCTCGACGAGGGCTACATCACCGTCAAAGGCAAAGGCGACAAGGAGCGCATTGTGCCGATTTCGGCGGTCGCGACCGAACTGATCACCGAGTATGTCGCGGGCGACCGCGGCGATGTCGTCCCGAAGCCGGGCGACGAGAACACCCTCTTTCTAAACCGGCGCGGCAAGAGGCTCACCCGCCAGATGATTTTCACAATCATCAAAGAACTCGCCGCGCTGGCCGGAATCAGAAAGACGATTTCGCCCCACACGCTTCGGCACTCCTTCGCGACTCATCTTCTCGAGGGGGGAGCCAACCTTCGCGCAATCCAACAAATGTTGGGCCACGAGTCAATAGCGACAACCGAGATTTATCTGCACCTCGACCGAACCGCCCTTCGGGCCCAAATTTTAGAACACCATCCGCGCAATGCCCGCGGCAACCGATAGGGTGGGGGAGGGGCACCCTATTACCCCGATTTCAACGCGATTTTTTCGAGCAGGTGGTCGAGTCGGGCGAAAAATCGCGTGGATTTTAGCTCAAAATAGCTTGAAATTGGGCTTAAACCTCTATATGATAGACTGATAAGTTGCTATTTGCCGTTGACAAGTCCCGCTCCAGATAAATTCAAATGCTCGCAACCGAAAAATTTTTATATCTTTGTGGGTATTTTTCTTTATTACGAAGGCTACTGACTTTAATGGCTGACACAAGTTTCCAATGGCTCACCCAGGGTGCGGCCGAAATGCCTAAGCTCAACTTCCCTCTCATCGAGCAGTGGATCGGCGAGGTTGCCGAAAGCCGCGACCGCATGCTCGGCCCCATCACCTATATCTTCTGCGATGACGAGCGAATCCTTGAAGTGAACAAGCAGTTTTTAAACCACGACTACTACACCGACATCATCACCTTTGACGATTGCCGGGGCAAGTTGCTTCGCGGCGATATCTTCGTTTCGCTTGACACGGTTGAGACCAATGCAGCCCTGCAGGGTGCCACCTACGATGAGGAGTTGCTGCGGGTGATCATCCACGGCATACTGCACCTCTGCGGTGTCAACGACAAGGGCCCAGGCGAGCGCGAGATTATGGAAGCTGCTGAAAATCAGTCGCTTGATATGTTTAAAGCATTGGCAGTCAAGAAGAAACAGCATCCATTTGCAGCCGAGAAAGATAGCCGCCCCTCAGAAGAGCGCTTTATGACTCACTCTGAGAAAGAAGCTTCGCACCTGGTTTGGGACACTGCCAAAACCGCCGATAAGGAGGTGTGGCGCACGGCGAAGGAGGCCGACGACAAGTTGAAAGATACTGAAAAGCATTTTTGAACAGATGAGATTTGATTACGATGTAATAGTGGTAGGCGCCGGCCATGCCGGGTGCGAGGCCGCTCACGCCGCGGCCCGCCTCGGCGCGAGCACGCTGCTCATCACCATCGACCTTAATAAAATTGCCCAAATGAGCTGCAACCCCGCCGTGGGCGGTATTGCGAAGGGGCAGATTGTGCGCGAAATCGACGCGCTTGGCGGCATGATGGGTGTCGTCACCGATCGCACTGCACTCCAGTTCCGCCTGCTTAACCGCTCGAAGGGGCCGGCAATGTGGAGCCCCCGCGCTCAAAGCGACCGCGTGAGATTCTCTGAACTCTGGCGCGAGATATTAGAAAACACCCCCGGCCTGTACTTATGGCAGGACTCCGTGGTGTCGCTCATCTTTGATGAGCAGACAAAGCGCGTACTCGGCGTGAAAACCGCCCTCGGAGTGGAGTTCAAAGCCAAGTCGGTGGTGCTGACCAACGGCACTTTCCTGAACGGCTTGATGCATATAGGCCGCACGCAAATCGAGGGCGGACGTTGCTCAGAGCCCCCTTCCCACGGCATTACCGAACAGCTCCGGGAGCTCGGGTTCGCCACCGACCGAATGAAAACCGGCACCCCGGTGCGCATCGATGGCCGCTCGGTGAAATGGGAGCTTACCCAGCCCCAGGAACTCGAGGAGGACTTCCACAAGTTCTCCTACCTTCCCGGCGTGCGTCGCGAGCTGCGCCAGCGCCGTTGCTTCACAATATCGACCAACGAGAAAACCCACGAAGTGCTCCGCCGCGGACTGCCCGACTCGCCCCTTTACAACGGGCAGATTCAGAGCATAGGGCCCCGTTATTGCCCCTCGATCGAGACTAAGATTGTTACTTTTGCCGACAAGACCGAGCACCAGCTGTTCCTCGAGCCTGAGGGGGAGACGAGCCAGGAGTTTTACCTCAATGGGTTCTCTTCATCGCTTCCGATTAACATTCAAATCGAGGCTTTGAAGACGATACCCGCGCTTGCCGAGGTGCAGATTTACCGCCCGGGCTACGCCATCGAGTATGACTTCTTCGACCCCACGCAACTGCGCCACACGCTTGAAACGAAGTTAGTCGAACACCTCTATTTCGCAGGCCAGATTAACGGCACAACCGGCTACGAGGAGGCTGCCGGGCAAGGGCTGGTTGCGGGAGCGAACGCCGCGCTCAAAGCCCTCGGAAGCGGCGAGGAATTGCGTCTTTCTCGCGATGAAGCCTACATCGGAGTCCTAATTGACGACCTCGTGACAAAGGGGGTTGACGAACCATACCGTATGTTCACATCGCGCGCGGAGTACCGCATACTACTCCGCCAGGACGATGCTGACGCGCGGCTTACCCCTAAGGCCGCTGCCCTCGGCCTCGCCTCGCCTGAACGCCTCGAATTGCTCCGTTCAAAGTTGGCGCAGCGCGACGAATTGATTGAATTCATCAAAACGCATAGCGTGAAGGCCTCCGTTATGAACCCCTTGATTGACGAGCTGAACCGGCAACTCGGAATTGCCGATACACCTTACCAGATAATGCCCCTGCGCGAAGGGTGCAAGCTCGAAGCGCTCGTGCTTCGTCCCCAGCTGACGATAATGCTCCTCGCAAGTGTTTACGAACCCTTGCGCCAGAAGCTCGAAGGGATTGAAGAGGCACGCCGTAGCGAGATAATCGAGGCAGCCGAGGTACTTCTGAAAT
>CAYTBH010000005.1:0-29016 GCA_964435935.1 uncultured Alistipes sp. | reverse complement strand
ATTGAAGAGGCACGCCGTAGCGAGATAATCGAGGCAGCCGAGGTACTTCTGAAATATGATGGCTACATCAAGCGCGAGCGACAGACCGCCGAGAAACTGATGCGGCTCGACGGCATCAGAATCCAGGGCAAGTTTGACTACCAGACCCTCACGGCGCTCTCGACCGAAGCGCGGCAGAAACTCGAGCGCGTGAACCCCGAAACCATCGGTCAGGCTTCGCGAATACCGGGAGTTTCGCCAGCTGACATCAACATACTACTGCTTCTTTGCGGTAGGTAAGGGGTGAGTTGCCAACTGCTCGTTTGTTCCACGTGGAACGTATGCAATGCCGCGCAGCTTAACCGTTTACATTTTCCGATAACCAATCGACACATCCAACGAAACAACTAAATACAGAAGATATGGAATACATCAAATCAAGAATCCGCGACGTCTATGATTTCCCCCAGAAGGGTATCGTGTTCAAAGACCTCACCACGGTGTTCAAGGACCCCCGCGCGCTCCACATCATCGGCTGGGACCTGAGCCAGCTCTACCGCGACAAGGGTGTCAGCAAGGTGGTGGGCATCGAGAGCCGCGGCTTCATCGGCGGGTCGATTCTCGCCTTCGAGCTCGGCGCCGGATTCGTGCCCGTGCGCAAGCCCGGCAAGCTCCCCGCCGACACCCTGAAGGCCTCCTACGACAAGGAGTATGGCAAGGACGTGATCGAAATACACCGCGACGCCATCTCTGAGGACGACATCGTTGTGATCCACGACGACGTGCTCGCCACCGGCGGAACAATGGCTGCCGCAGTCGAACTGGTGAAGCGCATGAATCCCCGCAAAATCTATGTGAACTTCATCATCGAACTCACCGCTCTCAACGGTCGCAACGCCCTCCCCGCCGACGTCGAAGTGACCTCGCTCATCAAGTATTGATTCGCCCGTAGGTTTCGATCCACCCGAAGGCCCCCATCCACCCCACAGAGCTACGGTTGCCGCATCGGTAACCCGACCATAAAATGCGGCGCGCCCATTGACGGCGCGCCGCATTTTTCCTGAAAAATTTCAGTTAATTTAGGAAATTTGGCGGCCTGGATTGTTATATCAGTGAAATAATGCCTAACTTTGTCGGTAAGGCGCCGGGCGGTTTCCGGCGTCCGGGACAGACCCACCCGCGCGCCACTATGGCGCGTTCATTGCGCCGAATTAGGCCTGACAGATTTGGCAAATACTGATTGAACAAAGAAATCAAAAACTGATTGACAATAGAAATAAAACTTAAAACCAGATAGAATTATGGAAAAGATTATTCCCGGAAAATATGTTGAGATGGGCTACGACCTCTACCGCGTAGACCCTGACGGTACTGAAACCCTCGTGCACCAGACCGATGTTGAAGACCCTGAGAAGGTGGTGTTCGGCGTTACCCGCGGCATGATCGTGCCTCTTGAAAAGGCGATCGACGGCCTGACAAAGGGCGATGAGTTTGACGTGCGCGCCACTGCCGACGAGGCTTTCGGCCCCTACGACCCCGAGCAGATCGCTGAGCTCGACCACGACCTCTTCCTTGTCGACGGCAAGTTTGACGAGGATGTGATCAAGCCGGGCGCCGTGCTCCCGATGATGACCGCCGACGGCTACCGCATCAGCGGCGTTGTGAAGGAGGTAACCCCCACCCATGTGAAACTCGACTTCAACCACCCGCTCGCCGGGAAGGATGTGCGTTTCCGCGGCCGCATTCTCGCCGTGCGCGACGCTACAGCCGAGGAGCTGCACCCCGCCGGGGGCTGCGGTTGCGGTTCGTGTGGTTGCGACGGCGGCAGCTGCGGCGAGGGCGACTCGTCGTGCGGCTGTGACGGCGGTTGCAAATAATCGCCGTTGTCGAAGCTTAGTATTTGTTTATGAGAAAGTTACCAATCGCATTGGCAGCCGGAGCGGCGGTGGCGTTGTTCGCCTCCGCCGCGACGCGTAGCCCCAAGGGCGAGATTTCGCGGAATCTCGACATCTTCGCATCGATATATAAGTCGCTGCAAACCAACTATGTCGACACCATCGACGCTGAGAAGTCGATCAACACGGCCATCACGGCGATGCTCGACGAGATTGACCCCTACACCGAGTATTTCCCCGAGAAGGACCAGGAGGAGCTCCTGACCATCTCCACCGGGGAATATGGCGGCATAGGGTCGATGATCCAGCAGCGCGACTCGTTTGTGATCATCTCCGAACCCCGCGAGGGGTCGCCTGCTGAGAAGGCCGGCCTCCGCCCGGGCGACAAGATTCTGATGATCGACGCCGACACCGTCAAGGGCGTCGGCCACGACAAAGTGTCGAAACTGCTGCGGGGGCAGGCCGGCACCGATGTGAAGGTGACGGTGATCCGCCCCTATGCCGGAGTCGACTCCGTGAAGACCTTCGACGTGACCCGCGGGCGCATCGAGGTTGACCCCGTTCCCTACTACGGCGTGCAACGCGGCGACATCGGCTACATCCAGTTGGTGACCTTTAACGAAAAGACCTACGACAAAACCCGCGACGCGCTGCTGGCCCTGAAGGCCGACCCGCGGGTTAAATCGATCGTGCTCGACCTCCGCGGCAACGGAGGCGGCCTGCTCGAGAGCGCCGTGAAGGTCGCGAGCCTCTTCGTGCCCAAGGGCACCGAGGTCGTGCGCACCCGCGGCCGCGGCCTGCTGAACGAGAAAATCTACAAAACCACCACCAAGCCGGTCGACACCGAGATTCCGCTGGCGGTGCTCGTCAACGGCTCGTCGGCCTCGGCCGCCGAGATTGTGAGCGGCGCGCTCCAGGACCTCGACCGCGCCGTGATTGTCGGCGAGCGTTCCTACGGCAAGGGGCTCGTGCAGTCGTCGACCAAGGTGCCCTACAACGGGCTGCTGAAGGTGACCATCGCGAAATATTACATACCCTCGGGCCGACTGATCCAGGCCATCGACTATTCGCGGCGCAACCCCGACGGCAGCGTGGCCCGCATCCCCGACTCGCTGACCACCGTGTGGCACACCAAGGCCGGGCGCGAGGTGCGCGACGGCGGAGGCATCACGCCCGACATCAAGGTGGAGTACCCCGAGGGGAACCGGCTCGTCTACAACATTGTGCGCGACAACTGGAGTTTTGACTTCGCGACCCGCTATGCCACCCGCCACGACAGCGTGCCCGCCCCAGAGGATTTCGAGATCACCGACACCATCTTCAACGAGTTCAAGGCGTTCATCGACCCGCAGAAATTCGAGTACGACCGCCTTTGCGAAGTGGTGATGGAGCAGCTCGAGAAGGCCGTGAAGACCGAGGGCTACATGAACGACCGCGTGCAGGCGCAGCTCGACACCCTCAAGGCCTCCCTGCGCCACGACCTCGACCACGACCTCAACCTCAACCGCGAGCTCATCAGCCGCTATCTTGCCGGCGACATCCTGCAGCGCTACTACAACACTTGCGGCGCGACCATCGAGGCGCTGAAACACGACCAGGACCTCGACTCGGCAGCCGCCGTGCTCGGCTCGCCCGCCCGCTACCGGCAGATTCTGCGGAAGTGACCTCCCAGCCCGGGAGGCGGCCCCCGCTTCCCCGCGGCGAATTATCCGCGCTCATAGAAATATCCCCCTCATAGCCAAGGGCCGACCCCGCGAAAAACCGGGGCCGGCCCTTGCCAAAATGAGCGGTTTGGAATGAAAAGTTTGCGGATTTGGATGGAAAAGCGTATCTTTGTGCGCTAAAAACCTTATATTGACGATATAATGCCGCGGAAGGGAGCCGACAGGCGCTCCGTGCGTGCGTCGCGACGCGGGTTTTGAAGCATCTCGAAAGAAAAAAATTAAACACAATAAACCGTTTGTCATTAAATGTCAACACTTGAACAAATCCGGAAACGGCCCGTCCTGATCACGTCGATCCTGGGCGTGGCTCTGTTACTGTTTATCCTGACGGCAGTGGATCGCCCGCAGGAACTTTTCACCGACAACCATACCGTTGTCAAGGTAGACGGCCAGAAAATCGACTACATGGACTACCAGCGCCGTGTGGAAGAGCAGCAGGAGCAGCTGCGCCAGCAGGGCTACACCAACCTCGACGCCGCCCAGGTGCAGCAGTACACCCTGCAGCAGATGGTCAACGAAACCTTGATGAACAAGGAAATCGAGCGCCTCGGCCTCAAGGTGACCGACACCGAGCTCACTGCCGCCCTCATGGGCGACACCCCCCATCCCTACGTCATGCAGATGTTGCAGCAGATGGGTGTTCCCTCGGCCCAGATGCTCTACGACGCCGCCTACAACCCCTCGAAGAACGGCGTTGACGCGCAGCAGGCCCAGCAGCTGCAGCAGATGTGGCTCGCCCTCGAAAAGGACACCGAGCGCCTCCTGCTCCAGCAGAAATTCATGAGCATGTTCACCGGCGCCCTCACCGCCAACAAGCTCGACGCCCGCGCCGTCTACGAGGACAACGCCTCGACCTCGACCATCGCCTACGCCAAAGCCGACTTCGGCCAGCTCAAGGACGACGACTTCCCCGTGAGCGACAGCGAGATTTCGACCCTCTACAACCAGGAGAAGAACCGCTACCGCATCATGGAGCCCCAGACAGTGATTTCCTACCTCACCGTTGACATCGTTCCCTCCGAGGCCGACCGCCTCGCCGCCGAGAAGGATGTCGAGGGCGCGATTGCCGCTCTCAAAGAGCAGGAGGGCACCGAGGGTATCGCCGGCGACTCCAAGTTCTATGTAAACCGCGTGAGCGCCACCGGGGCGAAGCTCGCCACCAACCTCAAGAACGCCCTTGAGAAAATCGAGGCCGACACCGTGACAGTCGTTTCGACCTACGACAACCGCTACACCATCGCGAAGCTCCTCGGCACCACCACCGCCGTCGACTCCGTGCTTCTCGACATCGCCTACCTCAACGAGGGCATCGACGTTGACAGCATCGCCGGCTGCCTCAACAACGGCGTGAAGGCCGACAGCATCGCCGAGGTGATGCAGAAGAACGACAGTGTGTGGATCGCTCTCACTGATCCCAGCATGGTGATTCTGCGCGACGAAATCTCGGAAGCTGAAACAGGCCGCTTCTTTATCCCCAAGAGCGCCGGCGCCAACCGCAACATGGCAGTGCGCGTGCGTTCGAAGAAAGCCCCCGTCACCGTATATGAAATCGCCGAGGTTACCTACGACGTGATTCCGAGCAACGCCACCGTCAGCAAGCTCAACGAGGACCTCCGCAAGTTCCTGGCCGAGAACACCACCGCCACCGCCTTCGAGGAGAACGCCACCAAGGCCGGCTACAACGCGCTGACCGCCGTCGTTACCCCCTCGAGCCTCTCGGTGAACGGGCTGCCTGAGAGCCGCAACTGCTCCAAGTGGGCCATCGGTGCCAAGAAGGGCGCAGTATCGGGCGTGTTCAAGGACGACAAGGACAGCCGCCTCATGGCCGCCGCCGTGAAGGACGTTTACACCGGCGACTTCGTTCCCGCGACCAACCCCGAGGTGCGCGCCTACCTCACCAACAAAATCCGCAATCAGAAGAAGGGCCAGAGCCTCGTTGACAAATATGCCGGCAAGGGCAAGAGCGTGGCCGACTATGCCGCCGCCATGGGCGTGAAGGCCGACACCACCCAGGTGACCTTCGGCCAGGGCTACATCCGCAACTTCGGCATGAACGAGAGCGCTCTCCAGGCCAACGTGGCCGTTGCCAAGCAGGGCGAGCTCCGCGGCCCCATCGCGCTCAACAACTCGGTTGTTGTGTTCGACGTGGTTTCGGTGGCCAACCAGGGCCGCGCCTTCGACTACGAGAACGACGCCATGGTGTTCAACCAGCGCGAGGGCATCCAGACCTTCCAGAACCAGCTCTTCAACGTGCTCCTGGGCAACAAGAAGATTGACAACCGCATTCAGAAATTCTATTCCGAGCGTTAACCACTCGCGAGTGAATAAAAATTGAGCGCAGCCGGCTGACGGGGATTCCCGGCGGCCGGCTGCGACACTTTTTTTAAAGCCACTGTTATGGAAAACCAAGCTGACAGATTGGAAAATAACGCATTTGAAGACCTGGCGGCGGGGAAGCCAAAACTCTACGAGGAGCGCTATTTCCTCACCCCCGCCGAGTGTAACCCTATGGGGCGCATGCCCGTCACCCTGCTCATCAACCGCCTCATAGAGGTCGCCACGCTCCACGCCAACGTGCTCGGCATAGGGTTCGCGTCGCTGGTGGAGCGCCACGAAACGTGGGTGCTGTCGCGCGTGGCCACCGAGATGCGCCGCTACCCCCGGTGGAACGAGCACTACACCGTGGTCACCTGGGTGAGCTCGGTGAACCGGCTCTTCTCGGAGCGCGACTTCGAAATTCTCGACGGCGAGGGGGCCGTAATAGGCCATGCGCGCACGGTGTGGGCTGTGATGAACACCGAAACGCGCCAGGTGGCCGATATTAGCCGCTTAGAATGGATTCGCGGCGTGGTGCCTGACAAGGTATGCCCCGTGGAGAAACCGAGCCGCCTGCGGCCTCTGACGGCGTTTGAGAGCGCGCCCTACCGTTTCACCTACTGCGACCTCGACTTCAACCGCCATGTGAACAGCTCGCGCTACATTGAGTTGCTCCTGAACCAGTGGGACCTCGACTTCCACGACTCCCACCGCCTGACGCGCTTCGAAATCGCCTACATCCGCGAGGCTGTCTACGGCGAGGAGGTGGAGGTGCGCGTCCAGAAGCAGGAGTGTGCCGAGGGGGAGGCCTATCTTGCCGAGCTGGCCCACAACGGCGAGGGGCTCTGCCGCTCGCTGCTGCGCTTCACCCGCTCATAGCGCCGCCACCGCTTCGGCCAGGAGGTTCATTTGCCGGCAAGCCGCCCGCGAGAATTCGAGCGGCTGCCGAGGGGCGATGATCAGGAGCGTGCCGGCGGTACAGAGGGCGAACTCGCGTGCCGAAGGTTTCTCGCGCTCGGCGAAAGGCCGCTCCTTAATGATGATGAAGCGGCTCCCGAGCTTCCCGGCTTCGTCGCGCACCGCTTTTTCGCGCTTACTGATGAAGGGGGAGACGAGCACTCCGCCGTTGGCCGCCGTGTAGAGCCACACCGCTTTGGCGCGCTCGAAATCTTCGGGGGTGTCGGCGCGGTGCACAATCACCTGGGCTTTGAAAGGGTTGTCGAGCAGCTGTATGTTGCCGTAGGCCTGGCAAGGGGTGCCGGCGACCACGATGTCGTCGCGCCGCGTGAAGAAGTCGGGGCAGGCTTTTCTGACAGCTAAGCGGAATGGATTCTGCCTGATATAGTCTATCAGGGTGTCGAGGCTGCGCGACGGTCTGAGAATCTGGTCGTTGAAGCCTTCATCGAATACAGCGAGGGCGGCATCTCCCAACAGGTTTCTTATCCTGCGGGTAGATGCCGCCTTTATCGCTTGCACAATCTCCCCAAGATGCTTTTCGACGCGCGTTTTCACGAATACCAGGAAATGGACGTGGTCGGGCATCACAACCGATTCCATGATTTCGAGCCGGGGATGGAACGCGGGTGTCTTCCTTATCTCCTCGTTGATTATTTCCCCGGCGGGGTAGAGCGTCAGTTGGGCCGCTCCCCCTTCGGCGAGCCTCGCGTCGCTGAACGCCGGGCACCCTTTCCGCTTGGTGAAGGTGACCATATAGATGCAGCGGCTTCGGTAGTCGTGCCAAGGGGCCCGGCGGTTGCTGTTGTGGATGGTCTCCTTCCAATAGGCCGGCTTGGGCGCTCCAGGGGGCTTTGGCGGGGTGGTCATTGAGGGGATGGGGGTTGGTTGCTGGTGGTTGGGGGTTGCTGGTGGCGGTTATCGGCCGAGCACGGCCGATAGCGGGGACGGGCGGCCGATAGCGGGGACGGGCGGGCGATAGCTGGGGATGGGTGAACGGGCGGGGGTTAGTGGCGGGTGATGGTGGGGATTTTGCCGGTGAGGAGGCGGATGTAGATGGCGTCGGTGCCTTCGGTGCCGTAGCCGGTGGCGCCGACACCGCGGTCGTCGAGGTTGCCTTCGCCGCGCATTGTGTTGAAGTCGTAGGAGGTGTAGTTGAGGTCGAGGGCGATTGCTCCCTTGTCGGGTTCATCCATGCCGGTGATGTTGCTGATGCGGGTGCCTGTGCCGCGCCCTGCCCAATAACAGGCGCCGCTGGAGCGGAAGATGTGCTTGAAGGTGGGCATTTTCGGCAGGTTGGCATCGGGCATGTAGCCGCTGCGGGTGGCGTATCTGAGCTTCGCGGCGATTGATTCGGTGCCGGCCCAGTTACTGATGCGGCGCATGCGGCGTCCGAAGCCGGTGATGCCTATGGGGAAGAACACCTGCGCGCCGGTCTTGGTGTTGTAGACGAAGCATCCGCGCATGCCGTAGTCGGTGTGGGCGTCGTGGCTTTTGAAGCCGTATACTTTGTCGACATGGAATTCTGTGCGGTATGACTCGTCGCCGTAGCACACGCCCCATCCGAAGGCGTTGTCGGGGTTGTCGCGCAGGGCTACGATGTCGTCGACCTCCATCATGCGGCCAAGGGTCGAGGGGATGCTCGATTGGTTATATACTGTTTCGGGGCCGGGATAATCGCAGGTGATTTGGGCCCATTTGGCGGTCCCGCCGGTCGCGAGGGCCAGGTTGTCGTTTGAATGGTCCTTGATGTCGTCGGGGATGACGTGGGTCCAGGGGTATTTGTCGTAGGCGTTGTTGCTCGACGCGATAGGCTGGCCGAGGTTGTTGAATTTGAACATGGAGCCTTCGTCGAGGGGCGAGGAGACCTCGGTGGTGGCGGTGACGAGGTTGTAGGAGTGCCACGCCGCGTCGCCCTCGTTGACAGCGAGGGGCGCGAAGCCCTGGCGCACGAATATGCGGTGGATGCAGGAGTAGTTGTGATATTTCACCTTCACGATGCCGCAGCGCACCTGCTTGTCGTTGGAGAGGAGGCCGACGGGCTTGATCTGGAACTCGATGGGCGAGTCGGTGTCGCCATAGATTGTCGAGCGCGAGCCGTTGAGCAGCAGCCAGTCATTGCCCACCTCGACCTCGGCGCTCCAGGAGCCTCGCGAGTAAAGGGACTGGAACGACACAGAGTTGATGCCGTTGAGCGTCGTGAGCGACACGTCGAAGGGTTTGGAGTTGTTCCATTCGCGCCACACGCCGGTGGGGTTGGTGAGGCGCTCGACCTGTACGACGTCGATGATTTTGGTGGTTTCGTAGGGCACGCCGTCGCGTTTGTATTTGACGTGGAGCTTCACCTGGGCGCGGCGCTGGTAGCCCTCGTGCTGGTTGGCGCCCGAGAGGCCGGTGGTTTTCACGAGGTTGCGCTCGCGGGTGTAGAGGGGTATCTCAATGAGGGTGGTTTTGTAGGGGGTGGCGTAGTCGGGCGGTCGGGAGGTGACGCGGTATTCGCCGTCGATCGAGCCGACGTCGTGGGTGCCGGGCGCGCAGTCGTAGACGCGCTTGTAGAGCGGGGCGCGCTTTTCGTTCTGGGGCGATACGCCGGTGCCGCCTGCGGTGGTGCCGTTGCCGGTCCAGTAGCTCCAGAGGTAGTTGATGTCGGCTCCCGAGTGCTTGCCGATGGCGTCGTATTGCGGTTTGAGCAGCGAGAGGAACCCGGCGGCGTTGCGCTTGTTCTGGCCGGTCGAGGGGTCGATGCCCTCGATGAGGAGGGAGCCTTCGTAGTAAACGTCCTGCCCCTTGGGTTTCTCGTCGGTCCAGGGAATCGAGGGTTCCCAGTCGTTGCGTATGATGGTGGCCTCGGCATAGTCGAGCTCGCCATAGACGAGCACGGGCATGTCGACTTTTTCGTTGTAGCCGTAGGAGATGTAGCAGGGGTTGGGCACGAGGATGTCCTCCTGCGTGGTGTTGTAGTCGATGTGCCAGTCGACCTCGTTGGCGTAGCCGAGGAGGCGCAGAGTGAGCTTGTAGTGGAAGTTTCGCTCGGTGTTGAAGTCGTTGAGCACGTTCTGGCCGAGCATGAAGCGGTATTTGATTGTTCCGCTGCCGGGCTGGGCTGCGTTGTGGGAAACGTAGTAGGCCGACACCTCGATGAAGGTGCCGAGGGCGAATTTCTTCCCCTCGCGGTAGTCGCTGTCGGCGGGGTCGTTGCCGTTGGGGTAGTCGATTACGCCGTCGAGGTTCGCGTCCTGGAGCTTGCTGTTGTAGGTGTCGACGCCGCGCATGTTCTCGTAGAAGAAGAGCGCGGGGGCGTTTTGGCCGTGGGTCATCTTGGCCAGGTGGGGATAGTAGGGCGCGAGCTTTTCGAGGGAGTTGTTGTAGGGGGTGAGGCAGGGCCATTTGGTGTAGTTCTCGCGGATGTCGCTGAGGTCGTCCTTTCCGGCGTCCTCCTTGTTGCAGAACATCATCATCTGCGCCTCCGAGCCCTCGCTGACGAGCTCGTCGGCGCTCGCGGGGGAGTTGGGGCCGAAGAGGTTGCAGGAGGAGGCGATGTTGTAGACGCGCACGTCGCGGAGGTAGACATACACGTCCTCGCTCAGGCCCGAGGAGTCGAACCCGATGGTGAGTTTCGAGGCCATGCGCCGCAGCCACGCGTGGAGCGTGGTGCCCGACTTCTTGACGGTGATTAGCTGGCCCACCACGGCTCCTTCGGCATCGTTGAGCTTCGGGGTCGAGGGCGCGCCGGCGGGGCCCCCCTCGGTGAAAAAGCCGGTGAGGCCGCAGTCGTTGCCGATGTTGGCGATGTCCCAGGGTTTGCGCAGGTTCATGAACTGCTGGCGGGTGGTGACGCCCTTTACGAGACCGGCGGCGGCGAGGTAGTCGGCTGTGGAGGTCGCGGCGCCGTTCTTGTCGGTCGAGCCCATGTTGGCCAGGGCGTAGAGGTAGTAGGAGCCCACGGGGAGCTCGCAGTCGAACGTGGCCCGTAGGGTGCTCGTCTCGCCGGCGAGGGTGCCGTTGGAGGCGTCGGCGGGGACGCGGTCGTGGGGTTGCACGTTGAAGGAGCCGATTTCGCGGGTGTCGAAGAACTTGCCCTGGCTGTCGAAAATCACCAGGCAGATGTCGTTGATGTTGCTGATGGCGTTGCCGGGGAACGCCACCGAGCCGTCGGAGCGCGACTGGAGCATGCTCTCGGCCAGGGGCATGAAGTCGGCTGTGAGCCTCACGGGCACCTCCTTGCCTGAGATTTCGAGGTTCTCGCCGCCGGGCTCAAGCTCGTCGGAGCAAGCCGCGGAGCCGGCCATGAACGCCAGGGCCGCGATGAGGGGAAATATATGTCGGATGAGAAATTTCATAGGTGGAAAGTCGGATGCGTGTGTGTCTTTTACGGGGCCGAGACGATGTTGCCCAGCATGTTGATGTAGTAGGTCGCCTTCCATGAGCTGCCTTCCTTGTAGGAGATTTCCATATAGGCATCGAGGGGGTTCTCAGGCTCGGGGAGGAGGCGGTATTTTATGTTTTTGTCGGCGTCGGAGCGCGTCACATTCATTTTGTCGGCATCGGGGGTGGCGTTTTTCCAGCGCTCGATGGCGTGCTTCCACTTGTCGTAGCGGGTGTAGGTCGACGCGCCGGCGTAGTTGATGTCGTTGGATACATACGAGGAGGTGCGCAGCCCCTCGGCGTTGTAGGTGTCGAAGGAGCCGTCGGCGTAGAGATACTGGAACGACTTGTCGTTGAACACGCGGTAGGTGAGCACGTCGTCGATGTAAACGGCCTTGGCTTTCAATGTGTCCTCGAATTTATTGCCGTAGAGGTCATAGTCCTTGCGCACCAGGCCGGTCTGCTCCACTTGGCGGAATTTCTGTGTGGCGGTGGAGTTGTAGACCCTGGCCACCGAGCCGTCGAAATGGCGCACGACCTCGACATGGACCTTGTGCTGCCACAAGCCCCCTTCGAGATAGTAGACCTCTTTGGAGTCGTCGAGGGAGCCCTCGTAGCGGATGTCCTTATTGCCGCCGGTGATTGTGAAGAGGTTGTCGTTGAGAGTGGCGCCCGACCATCGCTCGACGAGCACCTCGTAGGGGTCGAACTTGCTGAGCGCGCCCACCTTCCCGCCCGGTGTGTCGGGGATGAAAGACGCCGAGATGATGCCGTTGGCGTCGGTGAGGTCCCAGGAGCCGTCGTCGGCAAACTTCTGCAGGCGACCGTCGTCGAAGAAGCGACACAGCACCTTGCCGTTGTATTTGAGGCAGTAGCCGCTCCCCACGCCGGCGATTGAGAAGTCTTCCGAGCCGATCACGCGGTTGTCGATGGTTATAACTTTCACGATTTTACCCGTCTGGTCGCGCACGATGATGTTTCCCTCGCGGTCGCGTTCGAGGCCGAAGTTGGGGTTGAGCTCGGCCAGGGCGTAGGGCTGGATGTCGACCTTCCAGTCGATGTCGTGGGAGGATATTTCGATGTCGAACCTGTACCAGTTGTTTCGGGCGATGTCGAAATGGGTCCCCGGGGCGATATTGGCGGGTGGCGTTACATCGTAAGCGAAATCGACATAGCGCGTCACTTTCGCGCCGTCCGACTCGAAGGTCACTTCCAGCCTGGCGCGGCTGTCGACGTCGAGGGGTTGGCCCGAGGCATCGAGGTTCTGATATTCGGGCACATAGCCGATGAAGCTGTTCTCGGCCACCTGCCTGAGGTCCACCTGCAGCGCGCTGGCTTCGGCGGGGATGTTGATGTGGGTGTAGTCGGTGAACCACGAGCCGGTCACATAGTCCTTCTCGGCCACGACGTTGGCCGGGGCCTTGAATGCGAGGTCGTTGGCGCGGGTGAGGCGTGCCGACACCAATTTGGCTTTCGAGCTGGGGGCGAAGTCGACGAAATGGGCGTTAACCTCGATTTTGGCGTAGGCCCGCAGGAGGTGGAGCTTGCCTATGTCGCAGCGCTTGTTGCCGGCTTTGAAGTCGGGCACGCCGTCGAGGAACTCCTTCACGCCGTACATCGGCACGAGGTTGTCGGCCGAGAGGGCCGCGCGGGAGTCGTCGTAGCCGAGCACCGCGGCGTCGGCGGCGCAGAGGTCGGCGATGGTGGTTTTGTCGGGGACGACCTCGGGGTAAGTCTTCCAGTTGGCCAGAAATACGAGGCGGCAACCTGTGGCCAGGGCGTCGTTGGCAGCCGTGTTGCCGTTCTCGACCATGGCGAGCACGGCGTAGGAGTGCGCGCCCGAGTCGTCGACTTTGAGCGTTTTCACGTCGTCGAGGGGGCACACCAGCACGTTGTCCTTCCCGAAGAGATAGCAGCGGTAGTCGGCGTTGGGGATGTCGATGTAGTTTTCGAGGCCGCTTCCGGCGTTGTATTCGCCGTCGGTGGGGGTGGCGCGGCTTGCGAGCAGCTGGTTGTCGCCCAGGTTGATTGTGAACATCACCTGCACCGCCTCTGAGTCGACGATGTCGGGTGTGTGTGGTTCGTCCGGCATATCGCTGCACGACGACAGCCACCCAAGCGACATAAAAAATGTCGCAAGCATGACTACTGTTGTTTTAATATGTCGGAAATCGCAAGTCATTGATTGGTTTAGGTGTTTTTTTAGTTTAGAAGTTTAAGAGTTTAGAGGTTTAGGAGTTTTTAGTTTAAAGGTTTAGGGGGGTTGGTTTTTTGGGGGACCTCGGCTTACGCCTCGGCACAGTGGAGTTTAGGGGTTGGGGGAGGGGGAGGTGACGATGGTCTGGCCTGAGAGGACGGCGCGCCAGGAGAGGATTTTCACGGAGACGGCCTTCCAGTTTTTCGATTTGTCGAGGAAGAAGGTCAGGGTGTATTTGTCCTCACGGTCGAGGTATTCCTGGTCGGCCATGTTGTAGGGCCGGCCATCTTTGTAGAAGAGCTCTGAGTGGGACGCGAGCAGGGCGTAGTCCACCAGGGGGATGCGGGCCGACACCGAGCCGTCGGGGGCGAAGACTGTGAGGTTCGTTGGGTGGTCCTTGATCAGGCGGGCCACGGTGAGGTCGGCCAGGGCCACCTTCACGCTCGTGAACTCCGAGTCGCCGTCGCGCGAGGGGGCGTTGAGTTGGGTGCCTCCCAGGGCGAGGCCGGCCTGCGCGAAGCCGGTGGTGTGGGGGTGGTAGGTTATTTTTTCGTCAGCGATGAGCTGGTTGTCATGGGCCATGAGGCCGTTGGCGGCTTCGATGGTGTATGTGAAGTTCTCGGCTTCGATGTCCTCGCCCGAGAGCTGCTGGAGAATCACGCGGATTCGGTTGGTGTTCTTTTTAAGTTTGGCCAGATAGGTGATAGTCTGCCCGTCGGCCTGGATTGAGTTGGGGTCGAGGATTTCGACCACGATTGGTTCAAGAGAGAGGGGGTCGACCACTTTGCCGTGGTAGAGGTCCCAGAGGTTTGAGCTTGAGTGGGCCGCGTCGAGATGGTCGCGTTCGCGTTCGAGGCGGCAGACGAGGTCGTTCTCGGTCGACTGGCCGGGAACGAGCCGCGGGAGGGTGAAAGCTTCGGGCTGGTTGCCGAGATGGGCGTTGTCGAGGCCACACCAGGTGGTGACGCGGTATTTGCCCGGGGGCACGCCGTCGAGGTCCATGAGGTAGTTGTCCTTGTCGAGCTGGAAGCCGCTCTCCTCGCGTTGCCACGCGAAAAGGCCGGTTTCGGCGTCGAAAGCGTAGACAGCCACAGAGTGCACTTGCGAGGGGAAAGCCTCGGAGAAGAGCATATTGTGGTCGAAACTGAACTTCAGGCGGTAGTGTATGTCGCAGTCGCCTTCCTCGTCGTAGATGGCCGAGTCGCACGCCGTGAACAGGGGCGCGGCAAGGAGGACGGGGAGGGTGTACCTTAGAAAATTCAGAAGCTTTGTTAACATATCGCAGGTTGTGTGTTACACAGATTCGGAGAGTGGGAGGTAAAGTGTAAAAAATGGCGGCGGGCCTGCGGGCCGCTGATGGCGGGGCCCTCGGGCCCGCCGCCGTTTATGGATTACGCGAGTGGATCAGGCGCTGAGGGGCCCATTACCATTCGAGCTTGATCTTGTTGGGAACAACGCGCCAGGAGAGGATGTTGATCTTGGCTCCGATGAACACGTCTTCTTCTTTCGGCTTTTCGGGATAGATGTCCTCGTAGGGGTCGAACACGGGGGTGCCGAGGCCGCGGAGGTCTTCGATCACGCAGTCGTAGATGTGGTTGCGCACAACGCCGTTGTAGCCTTTGTGGTCGGCATCGCCGAGGTGCTGGATGGGGAAGTAGTAGTAGGTGTAGCCCGAGTTGTAAATCTGGGCGTTGCCGAGCTGGTTCTTGAGGTAGGTGTTGATGCCGGCCTTGGTGGCGAGTTTTGCGTCAGGGGTCAGGTTTTCAACGTCGGCAGAGGTGTTCCAAACTTCGCCCTCTTTTACGGTGAAGGCATCGGAGGTCTGCAGGTAGACGTAGTAGCGGCCGGTTTTAGCCTCGGTTTCAAGGCCGGTTTCGCCGGAGGCGATTGCAGTCTTGAAGGCGGTGTCGTCAATGGTGAGCGACTGAACGTGTTTGGTGCCGTCTTCGTCAACCCAGTGGCGGTAGATCATGCCGTTCTGGTCGAGCTGCTTGAAGAGGGTCTGCTCAAGGGAGGTCTGGCCAATGATGCTGAGGCCGGCGTATTTGCAGAGCTCAAGAGATTTTGCTGCGTTGCTGTTGTCGAAGTACATGAGCTGGGCCTTGATGATCACCTTGGAGAAAGGCTCGATGTCGGCACCCTCGGAAGTGGCGTTGGTTTCCTTCTGGGGAGCGTTTTCGTTGATGTAGGCTACACCCTTATCGCCGAAAGCGTGGCCGGGGTTCGCGTCGGAGGCGATGTCTTCGAACGAAATCCACGACTGCTTGGCATCGGCCGCATTGAGGGCCCAGTAGGAGCGGAAGTAGGGCGAGTAGTTCCAAGCTTCGGTGCCGAAGAGGTTGTCGCCCCAGGTGGTGTCGATGTGCTTGCTCAGGTAAGCCTTGTCGGTGGTGGCGGTGACGTTCCAAGCGAAGAAGCGAACGTAAACCTGGCGCTCAACGTTGTTTACGGTGACTTTGATGTCGTTGCCATCCTTGTCTTTGAGCTTGAGGAGGTTGTAGGTGCCCTCGCCAATCTTTGTGTCCATTGCCCAGTCATTGACCTTGTCGCCTTCGCGGTCGAACTTCACGCGGACTTTGGCCACGTTGCGCTCAACATAGATGTTGACGGGATAGTTCTTCGCGAGTTCGGGGGTTGCCTGGAAGTTGGTCTGGGTGATGGGGGTTGCCATGACTTCGAGAGTGCCCGACTTGTAAACAGAGTTTGTCATCACGAAAATCGACTTATCCTCGCCATAGATGTATGAGGCGTAGTCCTCGCTGATTTCGCGGAGGTCGGCGATGCTCTTCGCGCTGTTGCCAAGAACGGTAACGTCGGGGTTGAGCACGGCGATCATCTGGGCGGGAACACCGCCGTCGGTGGGATATTCGTCGGTGGCGGTGCCGGTGTGGATCACGATGGTGGCGGTGAGCTGCTTTTCAACGTTGGGCATGTCCTGGCCGGCATCTTCGGGAGTCCAGTCGTAGAAGTTGGCGGTGGTGTTGCTGTGGTGAACGTTGGCAGCCGAGCCGTCGGCGTTGAAGAAGTAGAAGCGCACTTTCGAAACGGCGTTTTCAGTGGCGGTTCCTTCCTCATAGAGGGCATTGTCTGGGTCGCCGGTCATTTGGTCGCCGGCAGCGCGCGACGCGGGGGTCGACACGATGTTCACGGTGAGGTACTGGGCCTCGCCGGGTTCGTTGGCACCGGGTTTGTTGTCGTCGGCACCGGCACCCATCGGTTCGTCATTGGAGCAAGCGCTGAGCGCGAGGGCTCCGAGGAAACCTAAGAAGAGATGTTTTTTCATCGGTTAATGATTTGAAAAGTGGATAATTATTTAGTTTTATGTTTGTTTTGTCCTGTTTTGTCTGCCCCGGCGGGCGTTGAGGGGTGTCAGTCCTGGCGGATGTCGAGCTTCACATAGCCGTGGTTGTTGACGTTCGAGAGCTGCTCGAGGGCGTCGATTGCCTGTGGTATGCCGGCCTCGGCGGCGGCGGTGATCAGCGGCAAGGCTTCGGAGTAGCGTCCCTGGAGCGCGAGAACCACGCCTCGGTCGTAGGAAGCCTGGGGGTCGTCGCCGGCTTTTTCGAGATATTTCTCGGCCTGGGCATAGTCGCCTTTCTCCATTGCTGTCGTTGCGGCGTTGAGGTTGGCGACGGGATTGTCGGGGTACATTCTCACAGCCGTGGCGAAGACTTCGTTGAAGGGCTCGGAGCCGGGCTGGTAGCTGTTGGCGAGCACGAAGAGCTCGTTGAGCGAGAGCTTGGAGGGCTCTGTTGCGAAGACGCGTCGGATTTCTTCAAGGTCGGTGAACTGCTTGATGGTGTAGTCGACGCGGTAGTCGGTGTGGCGCAGCGCGGGATAATATTGCGCGAGCATGAATTTGTACTCGGCGGGATAGAGTTTCTTGATCCGCGCTTCCTTGGGGTCAGGAGCCATGTCGGAGTCGATGAGGGCGAGGATTTCGGCCTTGTGTTCGAGGTTCGACTCGGTGACGAACCGGCGCAGGCCTTCCCAGTCCTCAGGCTCGTTATCTGTCTCGATGATTCCGGGCTCGAATTTGTAGAGTCGCTGCACGTGCTCCTTGAGCGCTTTTACGCGGCCGATCGAGAGGTCGGTGTTGTGGCTGTAGGGTGACTCGGGCGAGGCGAAGCCTTTGAGCCATAGGCGGGTGATGGTGACGTCGCGGTCGAAGCGCACGGAGTCGATCGTGGCCTGGATTTTACCGAGCTCGGTGGTGTTGCGGCGATATTCGGGGTAGATGACGGTCTGGTCGACGGGGAAGTCGATGTAGGCCCTGCCGGAGAGGTGGCGCTCCTTTGGCCCCTCTTCTTTGGGGCGCACGAATAGCCACTGGGGGTTGAAGCGGAATTCGCGGAAGAGGGCCAGGGTGTCGACCTGGCTGTTGACCAGCGAGTGGCAGCAGCCGTATTCGCAGGTGGTGAGGGTGAGGCTGGCGCCGTTCATCCACTCCTTCCAGGGGAGCACGGCGCGGTAGGCGATGGTGTCGGGGGCTTCGGAGCGGCGGTAGACGCGCTCTTCGGGGCCGGCGATCATGGTTTTGGGGAAGTTTCGCTCGTAGTAGAAGTAGCGCCGGCGGCCATAGAGCCCGAGTGGGCGGAGCTCGACGGAGTCGTCGCCGTTGACCAGGCGGGGGGTTATGACCTTGGCGCGGTTTGAGTTCACTTTGAGGTTTTCGAGGTTTAGGTCGAGGTCAACCGTGAGGAACTCGCCGTTGCGGTCGATTGCGAGCGAGTCGGCGCGGAGACCGCGCGCTGGAGCGGCGGCGAAGGCTGATGCCGCTGAAGCCGCTGCCAATATCATTATTGAGGCTAATCTCTTCATTGTTCGATCTGTTAATGGATGTTGAATAATTGGGGTTAGAAGAGATAAACGAGGTTTAGCGCTACGCGTGTGATGCCCCAGTAGTTGTGTGGCACGTCGGTTTTCACGCGTCGTCCGCAGCCGGAGCAGCGGAACTGGTCGTAGCGGGTATAGGAGTATCCGACTCCGATTTCGGCCTCGAAGTTCCAGTGTTTGTTGATGATCCAGTCGTAGCCGTAGGCGATTCCGGCGCCTGCAAACCAGCCTTGGAACCGGGCGTCGGAGAGCTTCGAGAAGTCGGTTCCGAGGAAGTTGAGCGAGTTGTTGATGCCGCCGATGTTGAACTGGCCGCCGTGGATGTGTGCTCCGAAGAAGTGACCCGAGAAGCGGTCGCAGAGCCAGTAGCGGATTTCGGGTTGCACGGCCCAGTGTTTCCATCGTTTGTCGCCGTCGAGAGTCCAGAGGTTGAACTGGCCTTCGGCTTCGAGGGTCCATTTTGGCGCGAGCCCCACCTCCGCGCCGATGTTTGGGTTGAGAAACGCGTCGGCGGCGAGGTTCGACTTTATGGCCGCTTTTTGCGCCTGTGCCTTTGGGGCGGCGCAGGCGAGCAAGAACGCTGCAAGGATTATGAGCAATGACTGGCGGTTCATTGGGCTGTGTCTTAATGTATTTAGGTTAAGATGCCGGCCGCGTAGTGTGCCGGGGAAGGTTTTCGAGAAGTGTTGCCACGCTCAGCTGTTATCCATCCGTATGTGTGTTGCCTGCGAGGAACCGGCTTCGGGAGGCGGGCTTAGCCGCTTTGGGCCGGCTTTAGCGTGATAGGCGCGGGGGTTTCGCGGCGCGTCGAGCGCCTTCTGCCCGGGCTCTATCGGCAGAGTCATCAAAACCAAATAAGTTAGTTCAAGCGTGCAAAGTTACAAATTTCCGCTATGATTTTTACCCCCCCCCATTGTTAATTTCTGTTAACCAGACGGATAACCCCCGCCTGGACGCTTGTGGGGGCGCTGAATGTATAACGCAAACAGAGCCAATTTAGTGTGCGCCCCCACAAGCGGGCCGGTTATTTTTTCTTTTTCGAGCGTTTCTGGGCGAAGGAGTCGGGGTAGTCGACGGGGTCGATGATGGTGCCGTCGGCGAGGCGCACATAGGATGAGAGCCGGCGCTCGCCCTCGCGGAGGTTGATGACGCGCACGCCGGGCTTGCCGAGGTGGTTGTAGACGGTTTTGCCGCCGGAATAGCGGCCGTAGGCCAGGAGGATGTCCCAGTAGGTGGTGGCGAAGTCGTTGTCGTGGTCGTGGCCGAAGAAGACACCGAAGACGTCGCCCTGCTCCTTGATGGCGGTGAACATGCCGGAGTTCATTTTCGGCGAGCAGATTTCCTCGCCGTGGGTGCCGGCGATGTAGGAGTCGGTCTGCGACCAGGCGTACTCCATTTCGGGCAGGGGGATGTGGAAGAACATCAGCGAGGGGATGGGCTTGCCTCCGTTACTGTCGGCGTAGCTGGCGGAGTTGGCTTTGTACCAGACGATTTGCGGGGTGGTGAGCCATGCGTAGCGGCCGGTGTTCTTGATGCGCGACCCTTCGTGGGAGTCGAGGAGGTAGAGCACCGAGGCCACCTTGGCGGTGTCGGCCGAGGAGCGGATTTCGAGCAGGTAGTCGGGCGACTCGACGTTGCCGCGGTCGGGGGCGAGGCATCCGGGGATGGAGCGCATGATGTCGTAGCTCTCGGCCAGGGTGCGGTCGTAGCGGTGGTCGTGGTTGCCGAAGACGAAGGCGAAGGGGATGCCGCGCTCGACCACCGGGGCCGTGAGGTCGCGGAGGGCCTGGTCGACGCCGTCGGAGTAGACTTGGTCGCCGGTGAAGATCACGAGGTCGGGCTTCTCGCCGTCGAGAGCGGCGGCGATGTTGTCGACGGCGGCGCGGGAGGCGGCTTTGCCGGTTTTGTAGTGGGTGTCGGTGACCTGGAGGATTTTGAAGGAGCCGTCGGGATGGAAGCGCAGGGGGGCTTCGGCCCGGGCGGCAGCGCTGCCGCCCAGGATCGCCGCCCCGATGAGGGCCAGGGATTTGAGGATGTTCATGGGAGGGGAGGTGGGGGTGGGATGATTATGGTTCGAGGACTATGCGGAGGCCGTTGGTGGAGTCGGCTTCGCGCTCGGGGGCGCGACGGCGGTAGGCCACGCGGAGCGATTCGTCGCCGTCCATCCAGGAGCCGCCGCGGCGCACATGGTTTCCGGAGCGGTCGTTGTTGACGGGGTCGGTTTTGGGGAGGTCCTTGTAGTTGCCTTTGTAGTCCTGGCAGTATTCCCACACGTTGCCGCTCATGTCGTAGAGGCCGATTTCGTTGGGTTTCTTCGACTTCACGGTGTGGGGGCGCGAGTTGGAGTTCTTTGCGTTCCAGCCCACCTCGGCGGCGTTGTCGGAGCCGGAGAACTTGGTGGGCTTGAGGTTCTGTCCGCCGCGGGCGGCATACTCCCACTCGGCCTCTGTGGGGAGGCGGAATTTGAGGCCGGTCATGTTGCTGAGGTTCTTGACGAAGCGTGCGGCGTCGATCCAGGTGATGTTCTCAACGGGGTTGTCGGGGTTCTTGAAGAGGGAGGGGTTGGAGCCCATGACGCGCTCCCAGAGTGCCTGGGTTACCTCGGTCTCGCCGATGTAGAAGTCTTTCGAGATGGTGATCCAGCGGGTGGGGAGCTCGTCCTTTTCCTGGCTGCCCTGGTCGTCGGTGGCGCCCATCTTGAAGCGGCCCGAGAGCACTTTCACCAGGGTGACGGGCACGCCGGTGGCGTCGTCGGGGACGTTGACAACGAGGGTCTCCACGGGGAGGTCGCCGTCGTTAGCGCCGTCGCCGGCACCCTTGGGGGCCACCGTCATGTGGTAGGTGAAGAGCGACTTGACGGGGTCGAACTGCAGGCGCAGGGGGAGGTAGTTGGAGGTTTGGATGGTGAGCTTGTCGGTGCCCTGAGGGAGGTAGAGCCAGTAGACGCCCCCTTTGTTCTCCGACTTGACGACGTCGCCTTCGAACACGGGGTCGTTGGCCACCAGGCCGAGTTTCACCAGGGCGCAGGCGTTGCCGTTGGCGTCGTATTCCTTGAACTGAGCCGCTGAGAGCTCGGGGGTTTCTTCGAACTCGATCATCTCGAGTTCCTGGGCGCCGAGCGCGGGGATGGCCGCTGCGGCGAGGATGATTGCTGCGATATGCTTTTTCATGATGGTGTTATGATGTTAGAGGACGGGGATGTCTTTGGGGCCGAAGGGGGTTTCGCCGTAGGGCTGCCAGGTGCGCACGAGGATCTGGGGATGGTCTTCGTTGGTGAAGTCCCACACGAGCACCACGATGCCTTCGTCGGAGTAGCCGGCGGTGTGCCACTTCTGCGAGAGGGTGACATAGTAGTAGTCGGGCTTGGCGGCGTGCTGGAGGATGCGGTAGTCGTCGAAGACGACGTTGATGTAGGAGTTGCGCTTGAACACGCGGCGGAGGCCGTCGAGATACTGGCGCTTGTTCTGCTGGGTGTAGACAACCTTCGAGGTGGCGGGATATTCGGGGCCTTTGCGGCGCTCGGTGATCACCTTGCCGGTGATGATGAGTGCGTAGTCAGAGAAGATGTCCTCCATGAAGGCGATGTTCTTGGTGTTGTAGGCGTTTTTGAATTTCTCGCACCAGTCGATAATCTGCATGCGGCGGTCGATGTCGGCCACGCCGTTGGCCTCGGTGAGTATGCGGGCGTACTCGGTGTTCTCCATAGCGAAGTTGATGTCGTCGACGCGCCCGGCGGGGGTGAAGTCGATGACGAGTTCGCGGCGCGAGCCCGAGTCGTAGCTGTCGTCGAGGGGGAACATGTTGACGCCGATGTTGCGCACCTTGAAGCCGCGCACGCCGCCGCTGGCTTTGCGCGAGGTGATGCAGTGCTCGACGATGAAGTCGTCCTCGGTGGCGAAGTGGACGTTGCTCCAGGAGGCGGCGAGGGTTTCGATGGCGTTGTCGCTGATGTCGATGCCCGAGAAGTTGATGTCGGCGTTCTGGGCCTTCGCGGCGTTGATCGCGGTGAGGAGCTTCGAAAGGTTCTGCTCCATTTTTGTTTTCAGCGATTCGGAGTCAACGCCGTCGGAGAAGTGGAACTCCACCACGCCCGCCGAGATGGCGAGCGCGCAGAATGAAGCGGTCAGGAGGCTGAATAGCTTTTTCATATATCGTGTTCTATTTTGTTAACGGAAGTCAGAAGGCAAACCATATAGCGGGGTTGCCCGAAAATGCCGCGAGGGTGGTGGAGGTGTTGTCGAGGTAGTTGACCCGCGTGTCGCCGCCGGTGGCGGGCGAGAGGGCTGCCTTGATGCCCCCGGCGGGGTTGCCTACGAGCCAGTAGACGGCAGCGCGGTCGGGGCAGTCGGTGACGATGCCGTAGCTCTTCACCTTTTTGATTTGCTGGAAGAAGCTCAGGAGCGACGATGCTTCGGCGATGTCTTTGGCCTTGAGGAGTTCCTGAACCACCTCGAGCTGCCAGGCGGTGAGGTCGGCTGAAACGGCGGGCGCGGCGGGTGTGGCCGGGGTCTCTTGGGCTGGAGCGGGGGCCGGTTTGGGCGCTTCCTGAACGGGCGCTTCCTGAACGGGCGCCGGGGCTGGTGCCGGAGTCGGCGCCGGAGCTTGCTTGCCGAGGACCTCGGCTATGGAGATGTAGGAGAGGACGCGGGTGTGGTCGCCGCGCATCATGGTCATGTGCTGGATGCCGGCCAGCGCCGCGGGCGAGAGCCTCACGTCGGGGTGGTTGTTGGCCAGGAACTCGTTGATGCGGTTGATGAGCATAAGGTCGGCGTTTTCGAGGGCCTGCTTGGGGTCCTGGGTGGTCGACTCTTCGGAGAGGTACTCTTTGTTGAGCTTCATTTCGGCGAACTCGCGCGAGGTGTTGTCGGCGGCGAGTGGCCCGGCGATGGCCGCTGCGGCAAGGATGAAGGCGGCTATTCTCAATTTTGACATGGCAGGGTGGTCTTACTGTGCTGTTTCGTCGAAGAGAGAGGTGATGCGCGATAGGGGGATGTATGCTGTGAGGCGGGCCTGGATGGTGCCTGAGAGATTTCGCATTGTTTCGGGGTCGATGGCCATGCGCATCGAGTGGCAATAGCCTTCGGCGGGGTTGTTGGCCATGAGGAAGCAGGTGACGCTGCCGTCGGGCCGCGACTCCGAGAGGCCGAAAAAGAGGGTGCACCCTTGCTGGCGGAAGTAGCGCAGCAGGGGGTTGAGGGGGACTGTCAGGCGGTTTTTGCCGCGGTCGAGCCCGATGTAGGAGAGTTCGAGGAGGAGGGAGTTGGGGACTTCGGCGGTGGTGATGATGTTCGAGAGGGTCTCGAGGGGAAAGAGCCGGGGCTCGACGATGGGGGAGGAGTGGGGCAGGGCGACGTAGCGGTCGGTGTTTATGGCGCTTATGTAGAGCCTCTCGCCGGCGATAGTGGCGGGGTAGGGCACCGGGCCTATGGCGTGGCGGGGGGCGGTGTCGGCCTCCTCCCATTGCAGCGAGGCGAAGTTGTCGAGCATCGCCGCTTCGCGCTGTGAAGGGGTTTGGCGCGAGAGCAGGAGGTGGTCCACCGGGAAGGCGAGGGCGTAGACCTGGTTTCCGAGGGTGTCGCGCCATTCGACGCGGTAGTGGCGGCCCATGCGCGAGGCCACGCTGACGTTGAGCGGCGCGCCTGTGGCCGTGGTGAGGGGTCCGCTGGCGGCAACGATGGCCTGGAGGTTGGCGAGGGAGCCCCCCTCGGCAATCACACCGTCCTGGCGCATCTTCTCGTCGAGAGTACGGTCGGCCGGAATCCCGGCGGCGGCTTCGGCGGCGTAGACTTCGATGAAGCGGTAGACGGGCCCCGAAAATTCAGCCGGGAAGAGGGGCGCGACAGCGAGGGTGTCGGATGTCGCCGTCTCCTCGACCAGAAACTCTTCGGCGAAATCGGCCATCAGGGGCTCGGCATCGGCATCCCGGGCTATCACAACGGGAATCGCGACCACCGGCGCGGAGGGCGGGGCATCAGCAGCCGATGGTTCCGCAGCCTGCGTGAGAAGCTGCGGAACCATTAATGCTGATAATATTATAAGATGCTTCGCGGACATTGATAAAACGCGTTGCCGCGGCGGTTCAGATGCCGATGTTGAAATGCTTGGCCTGGCCGTTGGCAAACTTCACGAGGCCGGAAACGAGGCGGCCGTCGGTGTATTTCGCCTTGAGGATTACGTCGCCGCTGGCGATGTCGATGGTTTCCTTGCGGGCGTTCTGGAGGTCGATGGTGTGGTTGCCCTGCACTTTGATGGTGCCGAGGCCGCCACCGGGCTTGCCGTTGACCGCCGGACCGGTGTAGAGGCCGTATTCGCAACGGGCGTTGGTGAGGTAGTTGGCGGCCGCGGGAGCTTTGGCGTTCTTGGCCTTAGCCTCGGCTTCGGCCTTGGCGATGGAGTCGGCTTTTGCCTGGGCTTCGGCCATAGCGAGCGCTTCGGCCTCGACGGCGGCTATAGAATCGGCCTTGGCCTGTTCGGCAGCGGCAGCGGCAGCCTGGGCAGCGGCGATGGAGTCGGCCTCGGTGGTGTCGACAACTTCCTCGACGTTCACATCGTCGATGGGGGCCTCGGCTTTTTCATCGTCGCCGCGGAAGAGGGCGATCGCGGCCACCACGATGGCGATGACGGCGGTGACGATGATGCCGATCATCATGCCGTTGGAGGCTTTCACCTCCTGAATCATCTCAGAGCCGCAGTCGGGGCATTTGAGCTCGCCCCCTTCGGGGATTTCGAATTGTTCCTTTTTCCCGGCCTTGTCGCAGTTGCCGAAATTGAGGCAGCGGTATTTTTTAGTCTTTGCCATTGGTGTTTAGAATGTTTTGATGGTTTATTCGGGTTTGTAGCTTTTGAGGATTTCGATGCCGCGGGTGAGCCAGTTGACAAACTGCTGGTAGCGGGGCTTGGGGGTGGGGTTTTCGGCTTTGATTACAGCCGATACGTTGGCCACGACCGACTTCTGGAGCTCGTCGAGCTTGGTTTTGATGTCGAGCAGGGCGGTGGGGTCGATTTCCTTGAATTCCTCCTCCATGGCGTCGCGGTAGAGGCGCTTGATTTCGCGGGCGCGGCTTTCGATGAGGGCGTCGTCGAAGGGCATGTCGATGAACTTGGTGTGGCCCCAGGGCGTGATTGTGGCGTTGCCGAGGATGTCCAGGCCGCTCGAGGCGCCATACTGGCCCGAGGTGCCCTCGTCGAGGAGGATGCGTCCCAGGCCGAGGTCGAGGAGCATGTAGGGCATCACGTCGTCGCGGATTTCGTCGGGCTTCTTGGCGGGCACGGCGAAGAGCGGGCGGTAGTCCTGCGCGCGGCCTTCGGAAACGAGCACGATGGCGTTGGAGGGGTTGGCGGCCACGAGCTGGTCGAACTTGGCCTTGAGCATCGGCACGGAGTTGATGGCGCGCATGGGGAAGTTGTTCTCGATGATCGAGATGGTGATTTCGTCGGCCTCCTTGCCGTCGGTGCTCACTGTGATCGAGGCCCCGGTGCCGCCGGGAATCGCTCCGCGGAGGGCGCTCTCGAGGTCCGAAGCGAAGGAAACCAGCTCGGGGCTCTTGACTTTGGGCAGAATCACCAGGATGCGGGTGATGAGGATGTTAGTGCCGATTTGCGGCGCGTCGGTGTTGGCGTTGTTGAGGCGGATTTCGTTCATGTTGATTTCCGTGAACACGCCGGAGGCGGTGATGAGCTGGCGGGCGAACTCGTTGAGCTCCTCGGTCTTGCCGCGGTATTTGTTCATCAGGCGTTCCATGATGGGCACCTGGAGCACGCGCTTGCTCTCCTCGGAGCAGAGCTCGTTGTGGAAGGCGAGGATTTCGGGGTACACGTTGTCGAGGAGGATGTGGCTGATCGACGAGCGGTTGAAGGCGCCGACGTTGAGGAAGCGGCCATCGGAGGCGAGCTGCTCGGTGATGGCGCCGCGCATGGTTTTGCAGATTTTGTCCATCTTCCCCTCGTTGCCGCGGAGGCGCTCCTCGAGGTCCTTGAGGCGGCCGCGGTGGTAGAAGTCGACCACGGGATCGGTGAGGTCGGCCAGGCCGTCGTCAGTGGTTTCGTAGAGGTCGGGCAGGAGGTTGGTCATGCGCTCCTTGTTGAACTTGATCACGTCGTCGATTGCCTGCTCGAATCCCACAAGGCGGTGGGCCAGGTCGTTGAAGGCGTTTTCGAGCGCCTGCGCCAGGGGCACGGCGAAGAGGCGCACGGCCTCCATCTCGGTTTTGAGGCAGTAGAGCTGCTCGCAGTTGCCGGTGACGCGCTGGAAGCGGTTGCCGAAGATGATGGGGCGCTTGAGCATGCCGGCGGCGAGATACTCGTTCTTGGTGAGCTGGATGTCCTTCATCAGGGCGTCGCACTTCTGGGCGAGCTCGGGCAGCAGCTTCTCCTGGAGCGAGAGGGCCTCGTTGCCGATGTAGACCACCAGGCGGTCGACCACCTTGCGGGCCTCGGAGATGCTGAGGCGTCCTTCGGTCCACTCTTTAAAGATATATTTCTCGACGGTTTCGGCGATTTGGCGCACATAGCTGTCGAGCGCCGAGGCCTTGTCGGTGTAGAAGTTCTCGACACCCTTGTTGCGGAAGCCGCTCTCGAAGCCGCCGCGGCAGAGGTTCACGAGCTGGTCGAAGGGTTGGTCGGCGCCTTTGGCGGCGGTGGCCCAGTTGCTCACGCACGGCCCCCAGTAGCTGCTGAACTCCCCTTTGCGCCAACCCTCTTTCGAGTCGCCTGGGAGGATGTATTCTTTGAGCATCAGGTGCTTGCGGTCGAGGTTCCAGGAGTCCTGGCGCCCCGGCTGGGCCAGATAGCCCAGGGGGTCGAAGTTCTTGGGCTCGTCGCGGAAGCCGGCAGCCGAGCTCCAGTTGTCATATTTCAGCTGGAGCATTGCGGCGGTGCCGAGGGTGTAGGTGATGTGCTCCGAGATTTCCTGCTCGGGCACCATGACGCGCTTGATGCCGAAGGAGCCGATGGCGCGGGTTCTGACGGGCACTGGTGCGCCGTCGGCGGGGTCGGCTGTCTCGTCGTATTCGTCGCGGGAGTTGGCGAGGTTCTCGTAGGTGTAGAAGCGGCGGAACTCGTTGTCGATCGGGCCGCCGGGGCAGAAGATGTAGGTGTAGATGAAGTCCGACACCATCCGTGCCAGCTCCTCGGGGTCGGTGATTGTGAAGCCGAACGAGTTTGTGGAGCTGTAGAGCATCATGCCGTTGGCGATTTTGAGCTGCTGGGGGATGGCTCCGGCCTTGACGTTTTCAGCCGTGGGGTTGTCGAACGAGAGGTAGGCGCGCCCCTTCTCGACGTTGGAGGTGATGTCGTAGGGGGGCACCGCGCCTTTTCCGGCCCAAGCCTGGTTGTGGTGCGAGGTGAAGAGGTTGTTCAGCTCCAGCAGCGCGCCGTAGCCGTTGGCGTGGTAGCGCCCATTGTCCCACGAGGGGTTGGGCTGGGTCTCGGGCAGCTGGCAGAACACCGTGAGGTTGAACCCGGTGCCCTCGGCCTTGGTCTGGTCGAACATCAGTTTGCGGGTCTGCACCACGGCGTCGATAATGGCGCCCGAGCCGGTGCCTCCGGCCAGGCCGCAGAAGATGTGGATGTTCACCGGCTGCCCCATCTCGCGCTTGTTCATCTCGGTGAGCTCGGTGCGCAGCTTGTGGAGGTAGGCGTCGATGTTTGCGCCGAAGAGGAGTCGGCCCGCGCGGCGTTTCTGGTCGGCGGCGGCTCCGACGGGGCAGGTGGCCGTCTGCGTCTCGCTGACGTTGCCAAGCACGCCCATCAGGCGCGTGAAGCCCTTGGGGTTGTTGAAAATGTCATCGATATTGGAGTTCGTCTTGATGTCGACGAAGTCGCTGGCGGTGAAGCAGCAGTTGCCGTGGATCGTCTGGTAGGATGGGTCCGTGGGGTTGAGCATGGAGCGGTCGGTGTCGACGTAGATGAAGCCGATGGGGAGGTGCTTGCGCTCCTCTTCGGTGTACTCGTTCCAAAGACGCTGGCGGAAGGCTTTGAGGATTTTGCCCCCGGTACCTCCGATACCAATAAGGATGTGTGACATTGTGAAAGGTTTTATTTGTGTTTTGATTGATGTGCGCGGATCAGAAATTAAGGTCGCAGCCACCGCCCGGGTTGCCGCCGCCAATCGACGTGCCGTCGTAGAAGCCGGCCGAGCTCCGTGGTTTCGGCTGCGAGCGGGCCATCACTATGGCGGCCAACGCCATGAAGGCGAGGGTCCAAAGGATGCTGTGCCAGATTGCCGAGTTCATCTTGTCGTTGAATTTTTGCAGGGTCTGGATTGGCGAGAGCACCAGCGAGAGGGTGCTCATGTCGTTTTGCTGGAAATAGTACTGGAGCAGCCGTCCGTTGTCCTTGAGCTCGTCCATCAGCTCCGATGCGCGGGCGAGCTCGGTTCCGTCGGCCAGCTCCATGCCGTCGGCAATCATCTGGGCGTAGTCGCCGCCGGCGAGGTCGCCGAGGAAGTCGCCCATGTCAAACGAGTCGACCCTCCTCTCGGCATATTCGAGCAGCTCGATGGCGTCGGCGGTGATGCCCTTGATTTTGAAAGCGCCCATCATCACCGACATGTTGACGAGGGCCACCACGAACAGCAGCGCGAAAGAGGCCGCCACGGGGAGGGGGCGCGACGGGGTGCCGCAGAATGCTTTGAGAATGAGGAATAAACCGGCGGTGATAGCCACGGCCAACAAAAAGCCGTAGAAAAGGGCCGAAATGCCGCTCGAGAATAAGTCGAAAAAGACTCCCATGCTGACGGAGATTGGTTTAA
>CAYTBH010000004.1:0-52771 GCA_964435935.1 uncultured Alistipes sp. | reverse complement strand
GAGCTCCGGCAACCCTTTTTGCCGGAGCTCTCACATTATAAACATTCACAACAAATGAAGAGTTTAAAACCTTTATTATCACTAACTTTAGCCGCATCGTGCGCACTCGCGGCAGAAGCCTATACCGAATGGAACGACGGACAAGGGCTCACATACCACATCTTTTCAAACGGCGATGCGGCGCTCTACAGCGTCGCGGCCAACACACGCGAAGTGACGATTCCGGCCAGCATCATGGTCGATGGAACCGAACACCCCGTGACTGAATGGGAGGGGTGCGACCTTAGCCAGGTCGAGCAACTCGTAATCGAGATGCCCCTGACAGAAATTCCGTACTCCCGCTTCTACGACCACGTTAACCTCAAAAGCGTAACCCTTCCGGCAACACTAACCGCGATAGGCGATTACGCCTTTTACCACACCGGGATACTCTCCATCGAGTTTCCCAATGCGTTGAGCTCGATAGGAAGCTATGCCTTCGCCAACAGCTCACTTGCCTTCATCGATGTCCCCGCCGAAGTAACGGCGGTCGGCAGCTATGCATTTTCCAATACACCGGTGAAAATGGTGTCATACAACGCGCAGAACGGCGCGATAACTCCCGACCTCTTCGAGGGGTGCGCAAATCTACGGGTGCTTCGTCTCGGCGAAAACGTGGCAAGCATTGGCAAAGCGGCAGTAACATCAAAATATGGAGACGGGTGGCAGTGGTCCGGCTATCTCGAATGCGAGGAAGCGTTCAAGGACTCCCCCTTGACCGACGTGTACATAGAAAACACCACACCCCCGACCTGGTATATGGACTGGTATACGGACTATTTCGATTACCGTAATATTTTCTTTAACGCAAAGTTGACAACGACCAATAAGGATATCACACTGCATATACCTACCTCAGCCACTGAACAATACAACTCATACACCTATCATCTTGGCAGGGTTATGCAAACTCGCGCACCGTATGACATCAACCAAAACTTGTGGATCGCGCCTTACCGCCCCTCGGCACAAAATGCCCGGTTCAAGCATATTGACACATTCGAAGGGGGCATTATAGTGCCTGAAACAATAACCATCTCCGGCCAGAACGTGATCACTACTACCACCCCGGGCCAACTAACAGCCGAATTCCTCCCGGCCAACACCAACCTGTGCCAGCTCATATGGAGCTCAGACAACACTTCGGTGGCCACTGTCGACGGGAACGGACGCGTGACGGGTGTCGAAGTGGGAACAGCGAATATCTATGCCGAATCACCATTCAGCGGTGCCAAGTCGGAGCCATTCCGCATGACCGTGGCAAACATTTCGCCCACCGACTTCTCCCTCGACCGCTACGCCGACCCGCTGGTTATCGGCATCGGCGGTGAATACACTCTCACCCCGGCCTATAAGCCAGAAGTCTGCTCTGAAGGACTGCTTTTCACATCGTCGGACACCGACATTGCCACGGTCGACCCCAACGGCACCGTGAAAGCCATACGCCGTGGCAGCTGCGTGATCACCGGCACCGCCATCTTCGGGGGTGAGACGCGCACACTCGACGTGACCGTGGTTCCGACTGCTACCGAACTCGTCATCAACCCTATCGCAGAGAATCCCGTCGCCGGTGGCCAGTCGGTACAGCTGAGTGCCGAAGTGCGCCCCGAGGCCTCATCACGGGAGGTTGTTATGTGGTCGGTTGACAGCGATACCGACTGCTTCACCATCAGCCGCGACGGGCTCCTTACCCCGCTGAAGCCTGGCTTCGGCTACGTCATGGCCCGCACACCCGACGGCCTCAAGGCACGAACGTATTATAACATAGATTACGCTCCCGCTGAGAGAATCATCATGCCTGAGAGCATCACTCTCGACCACCTCGAGATCATGAAAATTGAAACCACGGTCGAACCGGCCCTCGCCAGCCAATCCGTGCAACTCACATCTGACAATCCGCGCATTGTCGATGTCAATTACAAAGGCAACATCATCGGCCTCGCGGCTGGCGAGGCGACCATCACTGCCACCAACGCTGCCGGTAACATAACCGCGACGACTAAGGTCACAGTCAACCCCTGCGGGGAATATGCCGTCAACCTCTCGGCCACGGAGATGCGATTCGACTCCGACCTCAAAAACATCACTGGTGAACCGCTGCCGTACGCAAGTGTATGCACCAAGCCCGGACTGCCGCTGCAAAATGCAAGCAGCTCATACGAAATCAGCGACAACATCAAATCTGGATATCGCCTAAGCGTTCAAAGCACTGAACCAGCCGAATACGGCGAAAAACTCGCAGCAGCGGCAAGCGCGGGCTTCTTCCCTGGCTACAACCAAGTCGGTTTCAGCGAGACCATCGTCGATGTACCGCGATACTGGAGCATCTCAGATGAGAGCGTCGCCCGAATTTATCCCATCATACAAAACTACTTAGATTATTACCACTACACCATATATTACGCCCCTTACGCCAAAGAGATAGCCGTAATACCGCTCGGCCCAGGCTCAGCTATCATAACCTACGACCCCGAGGACGGCTCTGGCTTGACAGCCACCTGCGAAATCACCGTAAGCCCCACGGTAGGTATTGGTAACATCGATACCGAGGCCGGAATTACCATAACGACCAGCGGAAGCCGCATACTCGCCACCAATCCCTCGCGGAAAGAAATTGCCGTGTACACCGCCGACGGCACTCTCGTTGCCCGCGGTGACTCCGAAACATTCGCCACTCCGACCCTCACGCCCGGCATCTATATCGTGGCCACCGCTGAGGGCACCACAAAGATAGCGCTTTAACCCACCCTTAATAGACTTAAACGGGCCGGCTCCAGACAGGAACCGGCCCGTTTAATTTATGAAGTGGCTTATCAGTGGCGCGAGAGGGATGCCAGGCGGAGCATATAGGCCGAGCGGAGCGAATTGTATTCGAGCAACGCCTCGCGGAAGAAGTTGACCTCGCCAAGGTAGTCGAGCAACGAAAGTTCTCCGCCATCGAGAGCGCGGCGCAGCAGGCGCAGATTGTCGGCGTTTTCAACAGCCGGCCCCATGTCGTCGAGCTGGGCGCTCAAGGAGAGGGCCGCGGCATAATCGGCCCGCATGCCCGCCATCAAATCGTTTTCGAGCTGCAGAGCTGTGTTTTCAGCAGCAAGGAGCGAGGCCTTGGAAGCGGCGTTGGCATGCCTACGCGAGTATATCGGCAGACCGATGCCTACCGAAAATCCGTCAAAATGGGTTCCCTCTTCAAACGCGTGGCGATAGCCAAGGGAGAACGATGGGTAGCGCCCTGACCGCGTCACCGAGGCCTGAGCTTGGGCAAGCTTTCTCTGCCCGGCGATAATCCTTGCGTGTGAACAGCGCATAGCCTCGGCGTGATAGACCTCGAATGGTTCAAGCGTCCAAAGGGGGTAGTCTGCGAATTCGTCGACATTCGGGCGCAGCTCGGAGGGTACAGAGGTGAAAATCTCTGCCGAAAGTTGCTCGACCTCGGCAGAGGCCGCCCGCGATGCCGCTTTGGCCCGCGCGGCTTCAACGCCCAGTTTGTTGAGGTCAAGAATCGTTGTCTCCCCTCGCTCCCAAGCGCGTTTGTACTTCGCCAGAAGCTCGTCCATCGTAGCCGATATTTCGGCAAACATCAAGGCATCCTTGTTGGCCGAAATCAATCTGATCAGTTTGCAACGGGCTTCGTAGCGGGCATCGTGGAGTTGCTCGTCATAAAGCGCGTCGTTAAGCTCGGCCAGCGCGTCGGCAGCCTTTCCGCGCGCTTTGTAGGCTCCCGGCCAGTCAAAGCTTTGGGATATTCCGACACTCCACCTCCTCTCGTTGCCACTCTCCGGGAAAAGGAATTCACCTTCGGCTTCAGGGTCGGCAAGCATGTTTGCGTCGCGTGCCTCTGCCAGTTCTGCCTGCAAGCGATAGCTTTCGGCAGCGAGGGCGTGGTCATATTTCACAATCAGGTTGACCGCGGGCTCGATGTCAACCGCGACAGAGTCAAAGGGGAGAGCGATAGCTGTGGATATAATTACGGGAAATAAAAACTTCATTTCTTTTCAGCAACTTTCGTGTTGTGTTTCTTGGCAATAATGCGATATAGAACGGGAACAACGAAAATGTTCAACGTTGTGGAGGAGAGGAGACCGCCGAGAATAACCACCGCCAGCGGGCTCTGAATCTCGTTGCCGGGCACCTGCGAGCGCAGTGCGAGCGGAATCAAGGCGAGCGCCGAAGTGAGCGCGGTCATAATAATGGGCGTGAGGCGGTCAGCCGAACCGGCGGCGATGCGGCTTTCAACCGACATTCCCTCGGCTTCGAGCTGGTTATAACGCGAAATAAGGAGCATACCGTTGCGGGTGGCGATTCCCAAAAGTGATATGAAACCGATTATGGCGGGGATGTTAAGCTCGCCACCGGTGATGACGAGAATCAGCACTCCGCCAATCATCGCCAATGGCATATTCACCAATATCACCATCGACTCGCGGAAATCGCGGAACTCACCATAGAGGAGGAGGAAAATAATCAGCAAGGCGAGCAATGAAGTCAGACCGAGTGTTCGCGAAGCTGCGGCCTCGCTTTCAAACTGCCCGCCGTATGTCACGAAATATCCCTCGGGCATTTCAACCTCGCGCGCGACCCTTTCCGACAGCTCGTTGACCGCGCCTCGCAAGTCGCGCCCCTCCACATTGGCCGAAACTACCAACCTTCGGCTCACATTTTCGCGATTGATGGTGTTGGGACCTGTGACAGAGCGAATGTCAGCAACATAGGATAGCGGAATTTTCCCTTCGTTCGAGTCAATCATCATCGAGGCGATTCGCTCCCGCGAACCGCGGGAGGCATCGTCAAACTTCACAGTAATGTCATACGGCAGCCCTTCCTCATAGACTTGCGAAACCGTTTCGCCAGCGAGCGCCACATTGACAAAGTGCGAAAACTCGCTCATCGTTATGCCATAGCGGGCAAGCAGGGCGCGCCGCGGCACAATTTCAAGCTCCGGGCGCTCGGTTTGCTGCTCGATGTTCACATCGGCCATCCCGGGCACCTCTTTGGCAATCTCGCGAATGCGACGCCCTATGGCATAGAGGTTGTTCAAGTCGTCTCCAAAAATTTTAATCGCGATTTGCGCCTCAGTGCCCGACAGCATCGCATCCATGCGGTGGGAAATAGGCTGCCCGATTTCCACCATAATGCCGGGAATCTCAGTGAGTCGCGCACGAATGTCGCGCACCATCGCGCCTCGCGGGCGGTCTTTCAGCTCGTAGGGCACCTCCATCTCAGAGGAGTTTACGCCCTGCGAATGCTCGTCGAGCTCGGCTCGCCCGGTTTTGCGGGCCACAGTGCGCACCTCGGGCACCGAAAGCAGAGTCTCCTCGGCGATGCGGCCAATGCGGTCGCTCTCTTCGAGCGAAATGCCGGGAAGAGCCGCGATGTTTATGGTCATCGAGCCCTCATTGAATGGCGGCAAAAATCCGCGGCCAAGCGTGAAAAAGAGCCCCACGGAGATGAGGAACAGCACCCCCGTCGCAATGAACACCGGGCGTCCGTGACGCAGACACCAAGCGAGCCCGCGGGCGTAATGGCGTTTCAACCACGCGGTGAACGGCGGTTCCTTGTCGAGCACGCCAAGCGCCTTCCCTGAACCGAGAAGATAGGAACAAAGCACAGGGGTGAGCGTGAGAGCCACTATCGTGGAAGCCGCCAACGCCACGATGAACGAAACTCCGAGCGGTATGAGCATGCGCCCCTCCATGCCGCTGAGGAAGAACAGGGGCATAAAACTTGCCACGATTATCAGCGACGAGTTGAATATTGGCATTCTGACCTCCTTCGAAGCCTCAAAAACCACCTTCACAACCGGCTCGCGCTCCGCTTCGGGAAGAGCGCGGTTAGCGCGCAAGCGTTTATACACGTTCTCAACATCCACGATGGCGTCGTCGACAAGCGACCCTATCGCGATCGCGATGCCGCCAAGACTCATGGTGTTGATGCTTACACCTAGCAGATGGAGAATTATCACTGCCACGAGAATCGACATCGGTAGAGCTACGAGCGAAATCAACGTTGTGCGCAGATTCATCAAGAAGAAAAAGAGCACGATGATAACCATCAACGCCCCTTCGAGCAACGATTCCTGAAGATTTGAGATGGAATTGTCGATAAAGTCGCTTTGGCGGAATAAATCGGTGGTCACCTCGACTCCGGCAGGGAGCGTGCGACGCAGCTTGTCGAGCTCGACATCGATGCGCTCGGTCAACTCAATGGTGCCCACAGCTGGTTGTTTGGTGACTGTCAGGAGCACCGCCGGTTTGGTTTTGACCGACGCGGCACCGATTTTCGGCGCTTTGCTCCCGGTGGTTACGGTGGCAATGTCAGCGAGCGTCACCACTCCGTTTTCATCGGAACGCACAACCGCCGCGGCGAGTTCCTTTTCATCGGAAGTGTTGACCGTTCCTTTAATAATGTACTCATTGCCGTATTCATAGAGTACTCCACCGGCAGCGTTGCGATTAACGTCGGTAGCAGCGGCAAGAGCCTCGTCGAGGGTTATTCCATAGCGGCGCATCTTCTCGGGCGAAAGCAGAACCTGGTATTCGCGCACATCGCCACCAATTACAGAAACCTGCGAAACGCCGCCGAGTGCGAGCAGCTGAGGCCTGATTACGCGGTCGGCCAGCGTGCGCAACCGTTCTTGCGAAATTGAATCGGATGTGAGGCCGATGATGAGGATTTCGCCCATGATGGACGACTGTGGTCCGAGAACCGGTGCCTCAACACCCGGAGGGAGCTGCGCCTCCAAGCCATCGAGATGCTCCGAAACAATCTGACGGGCGCGGTATATGTCCGTGTCCCAATCAAACTCGATTGACACCACCGAGAAACCGGGAGCTGAGGATGAACGCACGCGGCGCACACCAGTCGCGCCATTGACGGCTGTTTCTATGGGGAATGTCACTAACTTTTCGACCTCTTCAGGCGCGAGCCCCGGAGCCTCGGTCATCACTACCACAGTCGGAGCATTCAGGTCGGGGAAGATGTCGACCTCGGTACGCAGCAGGGCAATCACCCCCGCCACAAGAATCAGTCCGGCGACCACCAGGGTAATCAGCCGGTTGTAAAGCGACAGCTTGATAATCTTGTTGAGCATGGCTTAGTGGGAATGCGTGTGACCTTCGGGTTTCACATCGGCGGTTTCAGCGAGGCGCACAAAGGTAACACCCTCGGCCACAAAACGCTCCCCGGGGGCAAGCCCGGAGATGATTTCAACATTTTTCCCATCGGAACTGCCAATTGTCACCGGGCGTTTCTCGTAGGCACCCTTGTGAGCCTCGACATACACGAACATTTGCCCCTGTTGCTCGCTAAGGGCGGAAACAGGCACGGTGAGTACGTTACCGCGCTCTGCCCCACGGAGGAATACTTCGCACATCGAGCCGTTGACCACCGAGCCGTTGTTGTCGAATTCGAAATAAACGGGGATGTAGCCTCGCAAGGCTGTGGCGTAGGGATCGCCCGCGGTCCTTTTACCATTGAGCGACGCCAGGTCAATAACCTCCTCGCTATATGAGAGGCGAATGGAGGCAGCCGTCACCCGCGACGAGGCAGCCGCATTCCCTTCAGGTATGTCAGCTCGGAGCATAAGCCGCTTAGCCGATGAAATCTCGGCAATCGGCTCACCTACCTCGACAAACTGCCCTTGGCCGACGAGAATGTTGGTCACTACCCCGGATGTAGCCGCTACCGCCGAGCTCCCGGACCCCGAGGTCGCGCCTCCGGCGGCAACCTTGGCCGCTTCGTAATTCTGCTTGGCGGCGTTATAGTCGCGAGTGGAAACGATGCCCTCCTCGTGAAGCGGTGTCAGGCGGTCGAGTTCGCGCTTTGCGGCACTAAGGGCAACCATCGCGCTCTCGTTGGCATCGCCTCCGGCAATACCGCGGGCCGAGATGGTGGCCACAACCGCCCCCTTGGCGACCTTGGCTCCGGGGGTAATCCCAGCCGCGAGGCGCACAATTCCAGCCGAGCGGGCAGCGACAATCGAAGTCTCTGCCGGCGACGGGAGAATTTGGCCCGAAACAACAATCACTTCGGAAAAGGGACTCTCCTTCGCATCGTCGACACGGACCCCGAACCGCTCCCCCTTCTCTTCAGACAAGAGGATTTCTCCATCGTGCTGTTCGTGGGAATGGCCGGGTTCCTCGGCCTCGTAATCGTGGTCCTCGGCTTCGTGGTCGTGACCATGGTCGTGGTGATGGGCAAGTTCCTCCCTACCAGAATCGGAATGACAGGAACAGAGCGGGAGGGCAAACAAAGCCACCGCGAGACAAACGTATGACAGTTTCATAACACAAAATTACGCCGTTCCCCACACCCATCCAAAAAATCCCATAATTATGCAAAACCACTCATATATGCGACAAAAGCAGGGCGGTGTGTCGATTAGCATAATCAACACACCGCCGGTAATTTTTATATCCTTTTAAACTGTCACTTAGTCAATCTCAATCACGAGATAGTTAGACTTGTTCCAGAAAGAAGTGGGATCAACAATCTTTAGAATCTTCTGGCCGGAAGCATCCTCGACAATCTCGTAGGAGCTCTTGGGTTGCTGGGTCATCACCTTGGCCTTCTTCGAGTGGAGGGGAATCGAGGTGAGGGTTCGCTTGTCAGCCTTGAGGAAGGCGCTCATCTGGAAGTCCTCGGGAAGCACTTTCGTCTTGCGGAGGAAACCGCCTTCGACAATCTTAGCCTCCTTGAGTTCCTTGCTCGAGCCGACAACATAGTAGCAAGTGTTGAGCTCATTGGTGAGCTTGGTAGCTTCTTCCTGAGCGATATCCTTGGCCTCGGTCACATCCTTGACGGCAGTGTTGAGCGAGTCGGCGGTAGCAGTGAGGCGCTCAATGTTGATATTGGCCTGGGCGAGTTCCCCGCGGAGCGATTCGATAGTGCCCTCCTGCTCGGCAATCTGCTGCTTAAGCGTTTCAATGGTGCGCTGAAGGGTTTTGTTGTTACCGTCGGAGGCTTTGAGTTTCTTCTCGAGTTCTGCCAGGCGGTCGCGACGCTGCTGAAGTGTCTGCTGTATGGCCATCATATCGTCGCGGATCTGCTGGCGGCGGTCCTTCGATTCAGAGGTGAGATCGCTCGTTGAAGCAAGAATGTTCTCGAGCTGCTTAATCTGGGCCATACCTTCGGAGATGTCGTTGACGAGATTCAAGAGTGAATCCTGGTTGGCGAGCGCCATCTTAAGCGAGTCGGCAGTCGTGGGGTAACCATCGTAGTTCTGAGATTCCTTTTTGGAATCGCAAGCGGTAGCGCCAAGAACAAGGGCCGCGATCATTGAGTATGTGAGCTTCTTCATAATTGTGATGGATGTGCTGGGTTTGAATGTTTGAATTTTGTTTTAATCGTCGTTTTGTCGGTATTTGTTTTTGTGGATTTTCGGGCCGTCGGCTTTGTCCGTCCTACCCGATACAACAATAACAATTTCACCTTTCGGATTGTTCACGGAAAAATATTCGGCAAGCTCGGCAAGGGTGCCGTTGTGGGTCGTGTTATGCAATTTGGAAATCTCGCGAGAAACCGACGCGGCCCTGTCGCCCCCGCAGACCTCGGCGAGTTCGGCAAGCGTGCGTGCGAGCCGCAGCGGCGATTCATATATGATAAACGTGCGCGGCTCCTGGGCGAGCTCCCCGAGTCGCGTCGCCCTACCCTTTTTCGGAGGCAGGAATCCTTCAAAGGTAAACCGGTCGCACGGCAGGCCGGAGTTCACCAATGCCGGCACAAAAGCCGTGGGGCCGGGAAGCGTTTCCACCTCGATGCCGTTTTCTCGACATGCACGCACCAGCAGAAAGCCCGGATCGGAAATGGCCGGCGTACCGGCATCAGACACAAGGGCTATTGTTTCGCCCGCCTTCAGTTTCTCGAGGAAGGGAGCGGTGGCAGCATGTTCGTTGAATTTGTGGTAGGACTGCATCGGGGTGTTTATGCCGAAGTGGCGCGTCACCACCGATGATGTGCGGGTATCTTCGGCGAGTATGAGCGATGCCTGCCGCAAAGTTTCAATTGCCCGGGGAGCCATGTCTGCAAGGTTTCCAACAGGGGTCGGCACCACGAAAAGTTTTCCACTCATATTTAATGTCGCTGTTAAAGTTCAAACAAGCCGCTTATCACCGCCATGAATTCCTTGGCCTCGGGACGCTTGGAATCGAGGGCATAGCGCTCGACAAGCACGGCGCGCGCCTCGTCGGCAGAGGAACATGTGCCAACATCTTCAAGTGCCTGGTCGAAAAGCACCTGCGAACCTTGGAACAATTCGCGGCGGAACAGGAACAGGTCGTTGAGCGAAAACATGCGGCGCAGCTCGGCTGCAACCAGCCCGGTGGCAGGTTGGGGGGCAGGAGCTTCGACCACAGGTTCAACAACCGGCTCGGGTTCAGACTCTAATGCGGGTGCGACCTCATCATCGGGCTCTGGCTCAGGGAGCGGCACAGCCACTGGTTCGGAATCAGCCACGGGCTCAGCGACGTCCTCAATGTCGGGAAGAGTGGCGGCGAGCTCGGCCAACTTTATAATGTCGAGTTTCGTTTTCGGGGCGAGCCCTTCGCTATCGTTATCCTTTGCCACAAGAAGCTGCTCGGCAATTTCCGCAGTAAGGTTAATCATTTCAGTCAATACCATAAGCGATAATCAGTTTAGGGGAATGTCTGCAATAAATAATTCTGTATTGATTTGCGCACTTCCGCGGCGGGGCAGAAGAATCCGTTCACCATAATCACAACCGCATGGGTGGGCTTATTGTTTGCGTCGAGTTTGTAGCCGGCGTAACATAGCACCCCCATCATGCTGCCGCTTTTGAGCGCCAACTTTCCAGCGAGCCTCGTGGAGCGCAGTAACTTCTTCACCGTTCCGTCGCACCCGGCCAAAGGGAAAAGCGCGACATAGCGTGCCGCGTCAGGTCTCGAAGCCATCGCGGCCAAAAGGCGCGAGAGAAACCGGGCCGAGAAACGGTCGTTGCGCGAAAGGCCGCTGCCGTCAAACAATCCGACATTCGCCGTGCTGATGCCCAGGCCACCGAGCAGATTCTTCTCTCGGGCGAGTGCGTCCTTCAAAGTCGAGCCGGGAGCGAGTGCTCTCAGCATCGCCTCGGCAAAGAGGTTGTCGCTGTTGACCATCATTGCGTTAAGGATTTCCTCAAAATCCGCGGAAGTGTGGGATGTGAGCGGGGTGCGCTTGTCAGCGGCGGGGAGATCGTCCTCGCCCCACTCCACCGTGATATTGGCTGCAGCGAGGGCGTTTTCAAGCTCGGAAATGAAAGCCTCGGGAGGGTCGGGAAGCGCAAGGTCGGTGCCACGGGTATTGCCATTGTAATTAACGGCGTATAGCCCGGCGCCGTAGCTCCACTCCGCATCGCCAATCTCCCAGCGCGAATTCGGACCCTGGGCCGGCAAAAATGAGCTGTCGATGAAAATCGAGCCCGCTATTTGCCTAACGCCGCGAGCTGCGAGCGCCGAAACAATGCTGTCAGTCAGACCGACACCCCTCGCGAAGGAGCGCAAGCCGGTAGTAGGGTCTCCTTTGCCGGCAATGACTATAGAACCTTCGAGAACACCGTTTTTAATGTCGCCAGTGATATATGCCGGGGTCTCAAATCGGTTGTCAACCATCCCGGCGGCAAAAACAGCCGCAGAAGTAACGCATTTTGTGATCGAGGCGGGAGTCAGCGCAACGTCGGGATTGACAGCCACCGTTTCGCGACCAGTTGCCAACTCGCGCACCACGATGGCTACCTGGGCTGCCTCGCGCGAACTAAACGACAGGTCGCGACCACTGGCGGCCATCGCACAGCCGACGGCCACAACCACCAGCAAAGCCGCCCTAAACGCGGGGAAAAACGAATATCTCTTGTTTTCTATTTTCATAATTATTTCACAACGAAATTAGCAAAACCGCCGCCCATAGCCAAAGAATAGTGCCGAAAATTGACACAAATACCCCTTTTTGGCTCAAAACTATGTGGGTATGAACTTTTTTTACTATCTTCGCACAAATTTTTCACAATAGGTGACAATAGGTTATGGGAAGCAAAACCCGCGATAAGCTCATCGATGTCGCACGCCAGCTCTTCGCCCGCAACGGGGTGGAGAACACCACTATGCTCGACATCGCCAACGCTTCGGAAAAGGGACGGCGCACCATCTACACCTATTTTAAAAATAAAAAGGAAATCCAGCAGGCAGTAATCGAGCGGGAGAGCGATCAGCTGGTGAGCCGCGAACGCAACATCATCACCAACGGTGCCTCGGCCACAGAACGCCTGGCCGAGTTGCTGCACACCCGCGCCGACATAGTAGCCGGACAGGCCGGATGGCAGCTCTCTGAATCGATACCCGACCTGCTGAGGCTCGATTTCCGCCGTTCGGGCAAAACCAAGCGTCTTGCCGCCCGCAAGGAGATGCAGATTCTGCGCGAACTGCTCGACGAAGGCGTGCGGTCGGGCGAATTCAGCCGCGAGCAGGCACGCCGGGCAGAAAGCGCGGCCGTTGTTCTGCTTTTGGGCATCGAAAGCCCGCTGACCCAGCACGCGCTCGACAACCTCGGGCTTGACCGCCAAAAGGTGCAGAACGAGACAATCGACTTCGTGCTCGAAGGCTTGCGGAAGCCATGAACCCCGCTGAGACAATCCACAGAAAATTCAACATACATTTCATAAACAAGAAATCATGAAACTTCTCGAAGGAAAAACAGCCCTTATCACCGGCGCCGCCCGCGGCATCGGCAAGGAAATCGCCCTGCGCTTCGCCGCCGAAGGGGCCAACATAGCGTTCACCGACCTCGCCATTGACGAGAACGGCAAGAAAACCGAAGAGGAAATCGCGGCCCTCGGCGTTAAGGCCAAAGGCTACGCTTCAAACGCCGCCGACTTCGCCCAGACCGAAGAGGTTGTAAAAGAGATTCACAAGGATTTCGGCTCAATCGACATCCTCGTCAACAACGCCGGCATCACAAAAGACGGCCTGATGATGCGCATGACCGAGGCCCAGTGGGACGCTGTCATTGCCGTTAACCTCAAAGGCGCGTTCAACTTCATCCACGCCGTCCTCCCCATCATGCTCCGCCAGAAGCACGGCTCAATCATCAACATGGCATCGGTTGTCGGCGTTCACGGCAATGCAGGTCAGTCGAACTATGCCGCATCGAAAGCCGGCATGATCGCCCTCGCCAAGAGCATCGCGCAGGAGGTTGGCTCGCGCAACATCCGCGCCAACGCCATCGCTCCGGGCTTCATCGACACAGCGATGACCGCCGCCCTTCCCGAAGAAATCCGCAAGGACTGGATTCAGAAGATTCCCCTGCGTCGCGGCGGCACAGTCGACGACATCGCCAACGTTGCCACCTTCCTGGCATCCGACATGTCGAGCTACGTCACCGGCCAGGTTATCCAGGTCGACGGCGGCATGAACATGTAAGCCACCCATTCCGAAACGCAACAAAATGTGTCGCAAGCTACTTGCGGCACATTTTTTGTTTTGCCCCGTCGACAAAATGCGCGGCGGCAATTTGGAGGAAATTGGAAGAAATTTGCTAATTTCGCGATAGTTAACTCAAAGAATCTGATTCCTGTATTCACGCAATGAAAAAAAGTTTTCTTAGCCTGGCACTCGTGTCCGCCATGGGCCTCAACGCCTTTGGCACGCCGCAAGCCGAATACCTCAATCGAGGTGTCGTGGCGGTAAAAACGGATAACGGAGTGTTCGTTTCATGGCGCTCGCTAACAAGCGACGACCCTTCCACAACATTTGACATCTACCGCGACGGTGTTAAAATCAACGAAGAACCGATCTCGCGGGTGACAAACTTCACCGATGCCAACGCTACCGCCGCCTCGACCTACGAGGTGCGCGCCATAGCCGGTGGCAAAGAATTTGACAAAGGGAGCTGCACTGCCTGGGAGACCCCCTACTTCAAAGTGCACCTCAACCGCCCGGGCGGCGGCAAAGAGGGCCCCGTTGGCAACGCGAGCTACCACGACTACACCCCCGACGACATTTCAGTTGGCGATGTCGACGGCGACGGCGTTTACGAGCTGTTTGTGAAATGGATGCCCACCGATGCCAAAGACAGCGCGTCTAAGGGCTTCACTGGCGCGACAATCATCGATTGCTACAAGCTCGACGGCACTATGCTGTGGCGCATCAACCTCGGTCATAACATTCGCTCGGGCAACCACTACACCCAGTTCATGGTCTATGACTTCGACGGCGACGGCTCAGCCGAGCTTATGTGCAAAACAGCTCCCGGCACGAAGGACGGCAAAGGCAACTGGGTGCTCCTTGGCGACGATAAGGAAACCGACGACTATCGAATGTACGAGGATAACCCCACGAAGATTTTCGGCCATGTGCGCGGCGGCTCGGAGTATCTCACCGTGTTCAGCGGTCGCACCGGCGAAGCCTTGAGCACAATTCCCTACAAACCGGCTTACGAATATGTGAGCACTTCGATCTGGGGTGACAACTATTGCAACCGCTCGGACCGCTACCTGGCCGGAGTGGCATATCTCGACGGCGAGCGCCCATCGGCCATCTTCTGCCGCGGCTACTATCGTTGCGCGTTTGTTTGGGCGGTCAACTTCCGCAATGGCAAGCTCGAAGAGGTATGGTTCCACGAATCGAAGGTGAAAGACAAGGGTCTGTGGGGCGAAGGCGCCCACGCTCTGACGGTTGGCGACGTTGACTTCGACGGAAAGGACGAAATCATTTACGGCGCAGCCGCGCTCGACCACAACGGTACCCTGCTCTACCGCACTAACCCCGGAGGTAACGAGGGGCATGGCGACGCGCTCCACCTCGCCAAGATGCTCCCCGACCGCGAAGGTTTGCAGGTGTTCATGCCCCACGAAGAAACTACGTCAACCTATCCCTTTGACACCGAGATGCGCGACGCTCGCACCGGCGAAATCATCTTCATGAAGCCGCAGAGCGGCAAGGATATCGGCCGCGGCATCGCCGCCAACGTTTCGCCAAACTTCCCTGGCTATGAATACTGGGCAGCCAGCGACGCGTCGGTTTACAGCTATGGGCAGGTAATTTCAAATAACCGCCCGCCAATCAACTTCCGCATTTACTGGGATGGCGACCTGCTCGACGAGCTGCTCGACGGCACGACAATCTCGAAACCCGAGCCCGACTTCTCGCGCATCAACACCGTGGTGAATTTCAACCAGTGGAGCAACGCCGCCTCGTGCAACGGCACCAAGGCAACCCCCAACCTTCAGGCCGACCTTTTCGGCGACTGGCGCGAAGAGGTGATTCTCCACGACGGTTCAACCAACAGCGACCTGCTGATTTTCACTACCACCATCCCGACTGATTACAAGCTCAACTGCCTGATGCAGGACCATCAGTACCGCATGGCCATCGCATGGCAGAACACAGCCTACAACCAGCCCCCTCATCTGAGCTACAGCCCCGAGGATATGTTTGAAACAAACGCAGCCCTCCTCCTGAGCGAAGGCGCCGCAGCCCAGCTCATCAATCTCGGCGATGCTATCGAACCAGTGGTTGTCAAGGCTATGCGTGCGACAGGCATCGAGGCCAACGGCGTTCCCGAAGGGTTGACTTGGACATTTGACCAGCAGACCCTCAAAGGCACCCTCAGCGGCACCCCCACGGTGGCCGGCGACTATGAAATCACGCTGACAACCACCGGCGCTGCCGACGACAAAAACGCCAGCATGACTATCAAGGTTAAAGTCGCAAAGATTTCGAAACTCACCCCGCTCGCCTACTATTCGTTTGACGAAGTTGGCGACCAAATCACCAACCACATCAACGGATTCGCGACTCTGGCTGCCGGAACCGCTCCCGCCGCGGTGGAAGGCAAGCGAGGCAATGCCCTCCAACTCGACGGCACAGCCTACTATATGCAACCTACCTATCCCGAGCTGCAACTCGGCGACCGCGACTTCTCGATTGAGTTCTGGATGAAGTCGGCCGACGATGCCGCCTACATCCTGCACAAAGGCTCCAACACCCGCGATGAAGCGGCTGGCACTTCGGGCCACTGGATTGGCATCGAGCTTAAGAACGCCGTGCTCTATTTCGCAATTGACGACGATGTGAACAAGAGCCAGGCTTACGTCAAAGAGGCCGACAAGTGGATGAACAACGAATGGCACCACGTCGTGATGGTGCGCGACCATTTCAACGGGCAGCTGTACATCTATGTCGACGGCGCGCAGGTCGCTTCCGGGGCTGACAACACCGGCGCTATCGCCGATAACAACGAGCCGCTCGTGATCGGCAATGTAAACGTTAGCTTCAACAACAACTTTGCCGGCACAATCGACGAACTGACTATCTTTGAAGGCGCGATGACTCCCGAGAAAGTCGCCGAACGCTATGCCACCACCGGTAAGGACCTCGCCTACTTCCCATTTGACGAAGTCGGGGCCACCACTCCCAACCTCGTATATGGCGCGGCTACCGCCGGTGAGTCGCAACCCGCGGCCGCGAGCGGCATAAAGGGTGGCGCCGCCGCATTCGGCAACGGTTCGTGCTACACCCAGGAAGCCTACGACGCGATTCAGCTCGGCAACTCGAGCTTCACAGCCCATCTGTGGATGAAGTCGACCGACGACGACGCTTACATCTTCTTCAAGGGGAGCCACTCGGCTAATGCCACCACCGGCACCACCGGCAACTGGATCGGTCTTGAACGCCGCAACGGCTACCTCTGTTTCTCGATTGACGACGACGTTGTCAAGAGCGATTGCAAACTGGCCGACGCTTCGGGCGTGTTCAACGACAAGTGGCACCACGTTGCCTGCGTGCGCGACGTCGAGCAGGGCATGACTCTCCTCTATGTCGACGGCAAGGAAGTTGCCCGCAACGCCGCCGTTAATACCGGGGCTATCGCCGACAACAACGAACCGCTTCGCCTCGGCATCAGCGACGAAATCAACCGTCCCTACGAAGGACTCCTCGACGAGTTTATCATCACCCCCGTGGCAATGTCGGCCGACGACATCATGGCAACCTACAACGCTCTCGCTGAAAGCGGCATCGGCATCGCAGCCATTGACAGCGACGCTATTCTCGCCTGCATGGTTGTCGACGCATTCTCCGGCGTAGTAGTGTGCGAAGGCAACGGCGACTGCGTTGCAGAGCTGATGGAACGCGTCGCTCCCGGCGTGTATCTTGTAGCAGTCAAGAGCGCGGCAGGCACCGAGGTCTACAAGTATATCAAGAATTAATCATAATTGATAGCAACCCCTTGAAAAGGCGGCGTCCGGGTGTTAAGCCCGAGGCGCCGCCTTTAACATTTGGAAGCCGTTTGGCCAAATGTAGTTAAACCGCCTTAAAGTTAGATAACGTGAGCGCGTTGATTCGTGAAATATCGCTACCTTAGCGCTTGACAATCAAGTAGCTCTAATAAGTCAAGCACAACTCCATGCGCCATGCCGCCATCATAGCAACGATTATCGCAGCCGCATCATTTCAAATGGCGGGCCAGGAACGGTTCACCATCGTTGCCGACTCAGCAACGCGCGCCCCGTTGCCCGGCGCTTCGATATTCGACAGCAATGGAAAAATGATCGGCTTGAGTAGCTCTAAAGGGCGGCTCCCAAGAATTGACGAAGCAAACTACCCTATCACCATCCGCTATATCGGTTTCGAGGAAACAAGGGTGGCTAAAGCCTGTAGCGACACTATTTTCTTGAAAGAAAATATTGCAGAGCTCCCCGAGGTAGTAGCAGAAACAAAGAGTCATAAAGTGCTGCATGTGCTTGGCTATGTGCGAGAGTACTCGATGCTTACGACATACACCGACACGGTGTTCCTCTTCCGCGAGAAGATGGTCGACTATATGCTGAAAGATAACCCCCATGTGAAGTTTCGTGGTTGGACCCGCCCGAGAGTGTTGTCGAGCAAGTCATACTACCGCTTCACAAATTCCGCGGGGCTCGATAGCGTGAGCGACAGGTCAAACAACCATTTCTCATGGTCCGACTGGATGGGGATTGCCCCGGAAACAGAGATGCCGTTCGCGCTCCAGACCACCGACGTCGCTTCGGACACTCTGCGCGGAAAATACAGCGCGGCTGAATCGTGGGCAAAGAACAACGACCGCGTCACCATCGATGTCAACATTCTGGCCGACACGGCAAGCCGCCACTGGATACCCGACATGGCAGGATTCTTTCGCAAACGCGATATGGAATTTGACAACTTCCGCCTCAGACTAAACTACGGAAATGTGGCCGGGAACAGTGTCAAGCCCATCGACCTGACGGGCTACTCGTTCAATATCGCATCGAATGGCCGCGGCTACCAGATGTTCAAATTCAACCGCGTCGGCGACCCGTATTTCGTCGATACCTACGGCGAGGTATATATCGTCGACAAGGAGTATATCACGGTAAAAGAGGCTAAGAAGTGGGAGCGCAAGAAAATCGACAGCGAGTCAATCGGGCTGCTTGTGCCAACGGAAGCGCCTGAATTGCAGCCCGACATACTGCGGCTCGTCTACCGGGTCAACAACATCGACACCGACAAGATACGCGTGGAAACACAACCCGACATGCTAATGATGCGAAAGTACGCTCCCAAACGGCAAGACCTGTTCGGGCGTGCGTTTAACATCCTGAAAACCATCACTGGCATTTCCAAGATAAGATCCAACAGGAAGAATGAAAAAAACTGGCGCGACTTCAAGCGCTCGCAAATATTGAAAAATTCCGACAAGGATTTCCCGGAGGAATGAAAAACGGAATCAGCAAAAGGATAAGTGGTGTGTAAACGTGCGAAACGTAGCCGTTTGCGCAACAAACATTGCGTAGGGTTGATAAACGAGGCGGAGGCTTACAAAACAAACGAGGCGGAACCTTGCAGGAACCGCCTCGCTGTGTAGATGCCACATCAAAGGATGTGATGAAACTCCGAATGACAGGTTTTGAGGTTCAGCACTCCTTTGTAATCCGCCTGGCACCCCGAAGGATGCTCCCTCAAAGAGGGATGGGGCCCGCCATTGGACATGTTGAATTGTCTCGGCATTTCATATATGTTTGATGAGTTTCCCAGTCAACTTTGGTGTGGCTTATGTCGTTGGGAACGGAAGCGCTCGAAACCGGCTTCCCCGCCCCCTCTCTTGGAGGTCGCTTTGATTATATAACGCAAATTTAAACCATATCGTTTAAATATGCAATAGGGAAACTCAAATTTTTTGTGGCTCAGAGATGATTTGAGCGGTAGAAATCGAGGATGCGGCAACGCAACAGATATTCATAACGAGCTTGTATTGAGGCAACCTCCGTGCGGAACAGATTGTTTTTTGCCTGCTCGAACTCTGCCGGGGTCGAACGCCCGAGATTGTATTTTTCGCGGGTCGCGTCGAAAGAGAGTTTCATTTTTTCAAGGGTTTCGCCAGAGGCAAGATAGCGTTCGCGGGCCCCTTTAGCCTGATAGTATGCCAGCTGGATATCCTTGTAGAGTTCGGACTCGCGGCGGTCTACTTCAAGTTCGGCCTGAAGCTTGGAGAGGCGCGCCCGGCGCAGCGAGTTGCGGGTCGACAGACCGTCGAAAATCGGCACAGTGAGCCTCACACCAAGATATGTGGCATAATTGTGGCGCATCTGGTCGCCGAAACCCTCGTTAGAGAAATTGCTGAGCTTATAGTAGCTTGAACCTATGCCGGCGTTAAAATCGAGCCGGGGGATGTAACCAGTCTTTGCCAGGGATATATTATCCTTTGCCACGACGATACTCTGGCGCGCGGCCCGCAAGGAATTGTTGCTTGTCAAGGCATCGTTATAGACCTCATCAGGGCCTGGAATCGCCGGCTCTGCATTATCGAGCACCGCGACATCGAACCCCTCGACCGTGGGGAGCCGCAGCAGATTGGCGAGCTGCACCAAAGCGGTGCGGGTGTCGTTCTGCGCGGTGACGAGTTGCAGCTTATCCTGGGCATATTGTGCCTGCGCGTCATAAAGGTCAGCTTCGGGCACTTTCCCTTGCTCCACGAGGGCTTGCTGCCTGTCAACCTCGTAGGCTGTGTAGGCCACCTGCGAGGCGGCGCTCTGCTCAACCTCCCGGGCATAGAGCACTTGCAGGTATTGGGCAATGACGTTCAGCGTGATGTCGTCCTTGGCTGCAGCGGTTTCCATCAACGTCTGTTCGAGCGATGATTCTGAAGCCTTGACGCGCCTCACTGTCGAAAGTCCCTGGAATAGTGGCAGATTCAGCCCCACACTCCACTGGAAGTTCGACGTATTACGGTCGGCGTATGTATTCGCGGCTGTCAGTCCGCGCCCGAAATTCCAGGTCTGCGACGCACCGGCATCAACCGTCGGGAGCACTCGGTCGCGGGCCTCGGTGAGGGTGAGCTTTCCGGCTTCGGTTTCCAGCTCGCGTGCTTTGACCGTGAGGTTGTGGCTTACGGCATAGTCCACGCATTGTTCCAATGTCCATGGAGTCTGCGCGACGGCAATGATAGCCGGAAGCGCGGAAGCGATAATCAGAATTCTACGCACGTTCATTTCTCCTCGATTTTGTTACCGCGCAATTGTGTTTTAGTATCCACATCTCCCGACTTGACTTCTACCGACAACCCGTCGGAGATGCCGGTGGTGATGTTTACGCGTTCGAATTCCAACGGCTTTTTATCCGGGTCGCCTTTCAGCACATATACGAAAGTTGAGTCGGAGGAGTATTCTATCACGCGTTCAGGGATGGTCAAAATATCTTCGGCCTTTTCCAGAATCACCGACGCGTTGGCCGAATAGCCGGCGCGAAGGCGCTCAGCGTTGGCAGCGTCAAGAGCAGCCTTGATTTCAAAGGTGTTTGTGCCGTTATCCTCAGTGGCGATGGGAGCAATTTTCTCAATCACCGCTGCGAAGTCTGAACCACTGACAGCGCCAACCGAAATGCGCACCGGCATCCCTTCTTTAAGGAGGTCTACCTCTGTTTCATCGACCTTTCCCTTGAAAATGAGGTCTGTCATGTCGGCTACCTTGGCAATAGTGGTGCCGTCGTTGAATGTGTTGGCCTGGATGACCGACGAACCAACCTTCACGGGCACTTCGAGCACGAGCCCGGTCACCGTAGAGCGGACAAGGGTGTTGGAGTTCTGGGCATTGAGAGCCGACACGCCGTCGCGCACGATGGTCAGCTGGTCGCGGGCCTGCTCCAGTTCCTTTTGCGCTCGCTCGTAGGCGGCGCGGTCAGCCTCAAAGCGCTCGCGGCTCTCATATTTCTTTTCATAAAGAGCTTTCGTGCGCTCGAAGGTTAGTTTAGCTTCCTCAAGCGAGATGCGGGCCACCTCCACTCTGTTTTCAGCCGAAGAGAGCTGGGTTTGCTCGGGGATTACCCTGATGCGGGCAATGATGTCGCCATCCTTCACCTGGTCGCCCGCCTCGACGAGAATCTCGCTGATGATGCCAGAGATTTGCGGCTTGATTTCAATTTCGTCGCGCGGCTCGATTTTGCCGGTGAGCACGGTGGTGCGCTCGATTGTTCCTTTCGAAGGGCTCACAAGTTCGTAGGTAGCCTCTTTTGTGGTGGAATTATAATAGAGGTAGACAAACGTGCCTACGAACACCAGACCGACAAGCGACCACAGGATGATTTTAAAAAACTTCTTCATATAGCGTTGTGTCAATTTTTGTTGCTTGGTTATTTATCATTCATCGCCTCGACGGGCTTGATGCGCATTGCCTTAATCGAGGGGATGAGCCCCGCGATTGTGCCGAGCACTGTGAACAGCCCGAAAATCACCATGGCCTGCGAAAGCGTCATTTGGAACCGGGGCGTTGAAACCTCGTTGGCCGTGAGCATTTGGGCAATCGCGAGCGCTATTGTAGCGAAAGATATACCAGCGATGCCGGCCACAGCGGTGAGGGCAATCCCCTCGGAAAGAATCTGCGCGATGATGTCGCGCGGCTTGGCACCGATTGCACGGCGGATGCCTATCTCCTTTGTGCGTTCCTTGACGATGACCCACATGATGTTTCCAATGCCGATTATTCCGGCTAAAAGGGTGCTCAGCCCGATGAACAGGGCAAGAACCGAAAGACCGTCGAATAGCGTGTCGACCTTTTCAAACTCGGCGGAAACATCCATGAACCACATCGCGCCCTTATCCGTGGGGGAAACATCGTGGTTTCGGTAGAGTGTTCCCCTAATCCGGGGTTCGATTTCGCTGATATTGGTTCCTCGTTTTCCAACTATCAGAATCGCGCCCACGTTGTCGCCAAGGTTATATGAGCGGCGGAACGTTGATGCCGGAAGGATACCCTGCTCATCAATCAAGCTACCATTCAGACGGATCATGCTGGTCTGTCCGGCCACTCCGATGATTCGATAGTTAACACCATTGATTTCGACACTCTTGCCGATTACCGAAGGCTCGTTGGGGAAAATTTCTGACGCGAGCTTCTTCCCAATCACAACCACTTTGCGTTCCTGGGCTATATCCGCGGCGTTAATGAAACGGCCTTCATAAATCACAGGCTCCATCATATCGACAAACTCGGGCTCCGCGCCCATCGTCGACGTTGAGTAGGAATACCGGCCGTTGCGGTAACTCGCCGCGCCGGAGGTTAAAAACGGCGTGACGGTGCTAAGTTCGGGAAACGCCTGGCGTAGGATCTCAATGTCGCGGAGCCTGAGATTCCATTCGCGCCCTTTTTCGTGCCCAAGATAGGGCTCCGTTGTGTTTTCAGGCGCCATGAACGCGGCATTTGTTGAGAAACCGTTGAAGTTGCGCCGCAGCATGTCCTCGGCGCCGCGCACGCCACCCATAAGGAGCGCCAGCATCGCCACGCCCCAGAAAATGCCGAACCCGGTGAGGAATGTACGCGTTTTGTTGCGGGCGAGGGTCGAGCCTATTTCCTTCCAGTTCTCTATGTCGAAAAGCTGAATTTTCATAACCATTCGGGGTTTAATCACTCGTCGCGCAGGGCTTCGACCGGTTTAACTTTCAGGGCCTTCAGCGCCGGGAACAGCGCGGCAAGCGCGCCTGCCAACACAAGCACCACTGTCACCTCAACAGCGATGGCGATGCTCACCGTGGGATTCTTCATGAACGGCTGGTCGGCCATAGCCATGGCGATTATCTGCGCCACAACAGTTCCGAGCACTATGCCTATATAGCCGAAAATTGTTGTTATGGCCACACCTTCAGAAATAATTTGAGTGACGATGCGCAACGGGCGGGCGCCGATAGCGCGGCGAATGCCTATTTCGTGGGTACGCTCCTTGACCGACACAAACATGATATTGCTAATGCCGACCACGCCGCTGAGAAGCGTCATCAGGCCGAGAATCCACACACTTATGTTGAGTATGTTCATACCGTTCTCCATCTGCAACGCGTTGACAAACTTATTGAAAATCCAGATAGAGGTGTCGTCGTCGGGGTCAAAATCATGGGTCGCGGCAAGAGTCTGGCGCACACCCTTTTCAACATCGTTTCCTTCGGCCTCGTTCACCACATTGTCGGAGAGAAGAACGCTGAGGCCGCCAGTTTCATCTTTCTTGGCCTGCATCATCTTCGCGGTGGTATAGGGAATGAGGTTGTCGCGGCGCCAATGCCCCTTGTATATGCCAACAACGAGGAAAGAGAGTCCGTTGCACGTCACCCTGCTGCCAATGGCCGATTTGCCATCGGGAGGAAACAGTTGCTCGGCATACTCAATCGGGAGCACCATCACCTTGGCCTGTTGCTGAATGTCACGCTCATTGATTGAACGACCTTCAAGCATTGTGTGCCCCTCGCGTGCCATGTAGCTGGGATACACCCCCATGTAACTTCCGCTGATTTTGCGGGTCCCCGTCGAAATGGCCGGCGATGAGCCATAGATTTCCGATGTCACCTCCACGATGTCACCAGGCTGCGCGTCCTCTATCGCCGCCATATCGTCGTCGCGTAGTTTGATGCGGCGCCCCTCTTTGTAGCCGTGATAGGCACGCGACGTGCGCCCACCCCACACAGAGATCTGCTTCGTTCCGCTCGACATGACATCTTCCTGGAACGAGTTCGTGAGCCCGCGGGCCATGCTCAGCAACACTATGAGCATGAACACGCCCCACGCCACCGAAAACCCGGTGAGAGCTGTGCGCAGCTTATTGTGGCGCAGTGTCTGGAGTATTTCGCTGATTAAATCGAACATAACCTTCAGCCCTCTACGCTATAATTTCTTTTTCGGGAATGACAAAAGGGTCGGGAGTGACGATGCGCCCGTCGGAAATGCGTATGATTCGATCCGTCTGCTCTCCCACCCCGGGGTCGTGGGTGACTATGGCGATAGTTTTGCCCTCTTCGCGGTTGAGTTGGCGGAAAAGCTGCATCACCTCGGCCGAAGTTTTGGAGTCGAGGGCGCCCGTAGGCTCGTCGGCCAGAATCACTGCAGGATTTGTGATCATCGCCCTCGCAATAGCAACACGCTGCTTCTGGCCGCCCGATAGCTCGCCTGGAAGATGATGGGCCCTGTCGGCCAGCCCCATGCGCTCGAGTTGCTCCATGGCGAGGAGATTGCGCTTGCGGCGCCCGACACCGCGATAGAAAAGGGGGAGCGCCACATTTTCGAGCGCGTTCTTATAATTAATGAGGTTGAACGACTGGAATACGAACCCAATGAGCCGGTTGCGATAGTCGGCTGCCTTATTCTCGCTGAGATTGCGAATCAGAGTCCCGTCGAGGATGTATTCTCCCGAGTCGTAATTGTCAAGAATTCCAAGAATATTCAGCAAGGTTGATTTGCCAGAGCCCGAGGCGCCCATTATCGACACCAGTTCCCCTTTACGGATTTCGAGATTGATATCTTTCAAAACGTGGAGAGGCACTGCTCCGGGATATGTCTTGTTGATGTTGGTGAGTTTAAGCATTGAATTATTCGCCATTTATTACATAGACGCGCATTCTCACGCCAAAGTTGCAGAGGCTTTGTTTTTTATCGAAAAAATAAAGTGTACACCCTCGAAGCGCTCTATAAGGAAACGTTTGAGGGTGTACTCTTAGTACGCTATGCGAGTGGAAATTATCGACCCGATTCGGCAATCAGCCCGGCCACGCGCTTTGTGAAAAGTTTTTCGCCGAGGAGATGTTCGAGTGTCAGGTGCATGCGGTAACGCCAGTAGTAGGGGCATATCGAAGGTTCGTTGATTTGCTCGTCGGCGGGATTCTCGCGCCGGAGCTTTCCATCGATCGATAGCCAGTCCTGCAACGGGAGGATGCAAAGCATAGCCGGCGACTTGAGATTGGAATCAACGATTTTCTCGCACACCCATGGCTCGGCAAAATAAGGAGCATCGCCCTGCTCGTGAAGGATGTGGTTATAGAACCGCTGTGTGTTTGCCCGGTTGGCTTCCCACCATGCGCGGATGCCACCCATATCGTGGGTCGAGGTGGTGCACACAGTGTAGTAGGGATAGTTGGCGGGATTGCCAAACTCTTCGCGGGGATTTTTGGGCATGCGCTGAATGTCGAGTGTCAGAATCTCCAGCTCGTTCATCACGGCGGGCACACAGGCCGGAATCATGCCGAGGTCCTCGGCGCAGGTGAGCATGTCGGTGGCATCAATCACAGGTGGCAGTTTCCACATCGCCTTGTCATACCAGAAATCGTTGTGGCGATGATAGAAGAAGTCGTTGTAAAGGCGGTCGAAGCACCAGCGCTGGTAGTCGTTCAACGAACGATAGACGTAGGTGAACTGCGCTGAGATGCGCGGGTGATATTTGCCCGGTTCGCGGCTATCCTCAATGAACAGCACCTGGTCGACAAGCCCCATCAGCGCGTCGGAGAAACGGCTGTTCTTTTCGCAAATCTCCTGCGTCGCGAAGTAGTCGGCAATCTGACGCTGGGTGGCAAAGTCGGGTCGGAGGCTGTAACGGCCATCGCCTTCGTCGACGAGGAAGCGTTCGCGGGCTTCGTCGGCATAATCGCCGAAGAAATCGGCAAGCATCGAGTCGCGGATGAATGGTTTGGTGTGCACATCCGGCTCAATGTAGAAATCGTAGGAATTTCGGAGCTCTTCAGAGGTGAAAGGGAGCGCCGGGTTGAAGGTGCCGAGGAGGCCGTGGAGCTGTTCCATCGGAATCTCCCAAATGCGGAAGAAGCCGAGGACGTGGTCTATGCGGTAAACATCAAAATATTCGGCCATCTTGCGGAAACGGGCTTTCCACCACGCGAAGCCGTCGCGGCCCATCTCCTCCCAGTTGTAGGTCGGGAAGCCCCAGTTTTGACCCAGGACAGAAAAATCATCGGGCGGAGCACCGGCCTGGCAGCCAAGGTTGAAGAGCCTGGGCGAAATCCACGCGTCGACGCTAAGACGCGAAATGCCAATGGGGATGTCGCCTTTTAAAGCCACCTTGCGCAAGTGGGCGTATGCGCGAACCTCGCTCATCTGCTCCGCGAGGTGCATCTGCAGCCAGCAATGATAGTTGAATTCCTTCTTGTTCGCCTTAATAAATGCGGCGATGCGTGCCTCGTCGTATTCGGCATATTCACCCCACTTTGCAAAGTCGGCTGTTCCGTTCATGTCGCGCAGCACGCAGTAGGCAGCGTAGGGTGTCAACCACGAGTCGTTAGCCTTGACGAACTCCTTGAACTTCTTCGTGGCCACCGCTTTCGCACCAACCTCGGCAAATAGCTCGCGGGTATATGCGTTCTTGGCCTCATTGACCTTCACATAGTCGATTTCAGGAAGCTTGTTTAATTCCGCGGCAAGAGCGTCGTAGTGGGCCTGGCGTTCCGGGTCAGAAAGTTTTCCCACAGCCGACAATCGCAGATACATGGGATGAAGGGCGAAGCAGGAGTTGGCGTTGTAGGGATACGAGTCGGTCCAGGTGTTGGTCATCGTGGTGTCGTTGACGGGGAGCACCTGGATGAACGACTGCCCGGTCGCGGCAGCCCAGTCGACCATCAGTTTGAGGTCGAAGAACTCGCCGACACCAAAGTCTTCTTCTGAGCGGAGCGAGAAAACGGGAATCGCTACCCCGGCTCCGCGCCAAAGCTGGCGGGGATTCACAAAACGGAGGCCGTTGATAGCCATCAGCTCGCCTTGCGTGGCGGGAGCATGGTCCAGGCGGCGGTTCTCGCGAGCCTCCCAACCGACAACCTTCCGGCCACCGGTTTCATCTTTTTTGAGAATAAGGAACTTGAATTCGGTGTGCTCATTAACGCCTTCAAGGGGCACCGAGCAGCTCCATGTAGGGAAAAACGCGTCGGAGAGCAAAATGGCTTTCTCAACATCCCAATTGCCAAACGAATCGCCGCTTCCGGCAACAGCGAGCACCTCGTCGGGAGCAATCATCGGAGCCTCGACGCTGAGCAACAACCGGCCAGCTTCAACCACCGGGGGGAGGGCTTTTTGCTGGCGCTTGCAAACACAATCGGTGAACACCACCGAATAGTATGGTTTATTCCAAGGGAGGTCCGACCAAAAATCGAAAATCTCGTAGGAGCGCGCTCCGGCGCGGAATTGGTGCCCTTTGCCCCATTCATGGCGCTCCGACCCATCACTGCGGCGCACAAAATAGCGGTATGTGAAGTCGGGGGTGTCGTCGGGGAGCTCTAATTGCGTTTTCCACGTCCGGTTTCCGTAAATGTCGAGCTTTACAACTCTTTCGGAAATGCCTTCGGGCGATGGAATGAAGGCTTTGAGATATAGCGATTCGCCCCAATTGGTGCGGTAATCGATGCTGAATGAAAGAACCATCTGATTTTGCTTGAAATTGATGTGTAAGTAAGTCTGACTAATTGGCAAAGGTAGTCATAAAAAGAAAAACATACGCCCGGCGGGCGTATGTTTTAAAGCATATTAAACCAACTACCGATCAAAGCAGCTTGATCGAGATGTAGCGCTTGGGATTCTTCTTAACGTCGATCAGCAGGGAATCAAGCGACGCGGCCGCGGCGTTGAGGTTGTTGTAGAGCGCCCGGTCGTGGGTGAGGGCTCCCAGGGTTGAGTCGGGGTTGTCGAGTTCCTCGGAAAGTGTGCGCAGGTTGCTCGAAACAGCCATGATGTTGTTCATGAGAGAGTCAACGGGAAGGGCGGCAATCTTGTCGGAAACCTGCGAAAGGTTGGCGGTGAGGCCGTTGACGTTGCCGGTGATTTCCTTCACATTTTTCATCACAGGGTCAAGTTGCCCGGCTGTCGCGTTGAGCTTCTTCATAGTCTGGCTCAGGCTGAGGGTTATGTCGTCGAGGCGTTGCACCGACTGGGCGAGAGCCGGGTCGCGCACAAGCACGTTCAGGGCCGAAACGAGCGAGTCGATTTTCGGGAAAATCGCGCTCACGCTCGGCATAAGCTGGTCTGATACTGTACCCATCAGGCCCTGTGAAGTTTCGCCGACAAGTTTGTCGCCTACGAGGTGGAAGTCTTTGGAATCGCTCATTTTCAGCACTACCGAGGAGGTGCCCAGAAGGTCCTGTTCAATGACGGCTTTCGTGCCCACGGGGAGACGGAGAGCGCGGTCAAGACTCATCTCCACGCGCACATGGCCCGGATTGTCGTACTCGTAGGTGATCTCGCGCACTTGGCCCACCTTGAAACCATTGAGGGTCACGGGAGCTGATTGCTGTATGCCGGCAACATTAGTGTAGCTCGCATAATAGAAATTGGCAGGCTTGAACACATTCACGCCTTTGAGGAACTCAATGCCGAAAAACAGAACTACGAGGGCAATTACGGCATATAGGCCGATGAGCACTTCTTTTTTGGGAGTTTTCATAATCTATGATGTGGATTCGTTTTCATTGTGTTTATTTCTCCATGCCCACTCGCTTGCCATCCTGCATAATGACGATGAACGCTTCCGGGAATGATTTGCGCACCTTTGCGAGCGCCTTGCGGGCATCTTTGGCCGAGGTGTAGCTGCCAGTGGTGTATTTCAGCAGTCCCCCCTCCTTATAATAAGTAACATCGGGCAAGCCTTTTAGTTGCGGCGAACCGGCGGGAATCGGCGAACCGGCTGCAAGAATCTGTATTTTCCAAAATTTCTTACCCGCCTCGTCGGCAGTGAGCGCTTCTGTCGGCGATTGCTCCTGGGGGCACACTTCTGGGGTAACTACACCGGCGGCATGCTTCAACGCGGGAGCCGCGGCCCCGGTTTTGTTGCTTTTGCCACCGACGGCCACGCACTTGGCCGGCGCGTGGCTTTCGCCTGTCACACTCTCGCCATAGGTGTTAAGATAGGAGCAGAACGCATTGTATATCGATGCGGCGAGCGCCTGCTTCCCCTCTTCGGACGCGAGATAGCGCTCGGCATTGGGATTGCAGATGAAATCAAGCTCGACGAGCACCGAGGGCATAGATGTGGCCCAGAGCACCCAGAACCCGGCCTGGCGCACCCCCTTTGGCGCGCGTCCGGCACTCGTGGAGAGCTCGGTGTGCACGGCGTCGGCAAATTCGATGCTCTGGTCGAGGCGCTTGTTCTGCGACAGTTCGAATATTATGTCGCTTTCGAGGGAGTTGGGATCGAACCCAGCATACTTCACCGTGTGGTCGGCCTCAAGCTCCATAACGGCGTTTTCGCGCTTTGCCACCGCGAGGTTTTCAGCAGTTTTGTGCAGCCCGAGCGTGTAGACCTGGCACCCCTGGATGTTGGCGCGGTTGCGATTGCGCTTATCCACAGAGTTGACGTGGATGGAGATAAACAGGTCGGCCTGGGCACGGTTGGCGATCGACGCGCGTTCGCTCAGGGGAATGAACACGTCGGTCGACCGGGTGAAGACGGTGTTGACGTGGTCGCCAAGGTTTTTATCAATCAACGCGCCAACCTGCTTTGCGACATCCAGGACAATGGTTTTTTCGTTTGTGATGTTTCCAATTGCGCCATAGTCTTTGCCTCCGTGACCCGGATCGAGCACTACGACGAAATTCCTCGCCGAAGCCGCGAACGCCGAAGCCGCGCAAAAAACAAGCGCTGCCGCGGTTTTAACGCCTCGGCCACGCAGCGACTTCGCCAAATCACGGACATATTTCAGCACACTGGTTCTCACTTTAACCAAAAAATTGCCCAAAGATACGAAAAAATCCTCATCCCTACCCTTTCAGTTATCAATTTCCACCCTTACATCCACAACTTTAACCATCATCGGCGCAAAAAAGGCCAAAATCAGGGGCATCACTTAATAGGGAAATCATCGGGGCGCGTCGAATAGTCGGGCGACTTCATAGCTCTGCGTATCGCCTGGGTGAACTTCACGCTTTTGCCCGAGGCATCCTTTTGGGCATACTGCTGCGCAGCGAGCACCACTGTGTCGGCTCCAAGGCGGTTATTTATTTCGTCGATTGCCTGCGAGACAGAACGATAACGGCGACTTTTGTCGGGGTCGAATTCGAAAAGGTCGGGTTGCACCGCCTCGGCCGAGCAAATGTCGCTCACGAGCACACCGGCGCGCTTATAACGGATGCCGGGATGGAAAATCGAGGCCAGCACGCAAAGCGCCGCGGCAACGATTTCGGTAGTCGTAGAGGTGGGTGTGGTGAATGTGTAGGAGGCTGAGCCGTCGTACTGCGCAAGGTCGTCGCGAAAATGGTTTGACTGAACGAACACGCCAATCTTGGAGCAAACCGAATTTTGCTTTCTCAGCTTCATCGCGCACCGGGCAGCGTAGTTGGCCACATGGCTGCGCAACTCCGAAAGATCGGAAATCATATCGGGAAACGACCGGCTCGTCATAATGCTCTTCTTGGTGGTTTCCATCGCGTCGACTTCGATGGCGTTCTCCCCTCGCAGCTCGGTCCAGGTGCGTTCGCCGGTGACGTGATATTTCGAGCGCACCCAGTTGCGCGAGCGGCGCGTGAAATCGAGCGCCGTTCGGATGCCGTTGGCGGCCAGGCTCTTCGTGAGCCGTCGGCCAATGCCCCATACATCGCCCACTTCGAGCAGACTCAGCGCGGTCAGTCGCTGCTCCTCGGTGGCTATGAGGCAGCATTTGTTATAGGCCGGATACTTTTTCGCAAACCGGCTGGCAGCCTTGGCGAGGGTTTTGGTAGCGGCGATGCCGATGCTGACCGGCACGCCGGTCCACCGGCACACCTTTTTTGCCAGCTGCTCGCCCCACTCTTTGAGATTGATCCGCTCCTCCATTCCTTCAAGGTCGAGAAACGCCTCATCGATTGAATACTGCGACACAACCGGGGCTTCGGCGCGGAGCACAGCCATCACCCGCGACGACATGTCGCCGTAGAGCGAATAGTTCGAAGAGAAAGCCGTGATGCCTGCCTGCGGCGGAAACTGTTGCAGCATTTGGTAATACGGAAGCCCCATGCGTATGCCCATCTCCTTTGCCTCGCGCGAGCGGGCAATGACGCAACCATCGTTATTGCTGAGCACGACAACCGGGCGCCCGTTAAGGTCGGGACGGAACACGCGCTCGCACGAGCAAAAGAAGTTATCACAATCGACAACGGCCCACATAGAATCAGACTGATTAAAATGGAGAGAGAAGTAACTTTATTGCGGGTCGACATCGTAATAGACTATCGCCGACTTCATTTCGGGCAACGAATGTAGCTCGATATAAGTGGAGCGAAGCAGCTCTTTGACCTTTACCATTGATGCTGTGGGTTCGATTTTCAACATCACCTTTCGTATATAAAGGTTCTGCACCCTTGCGACTGGCGGCTCTTCGGGGCCATAGACGCGCGAACCAAGGAGGTGGCGCAAGTGGTCGGCATAGCGCTGGGCTATGCCTCGAAGCGCCGCGGGGTCGCGATGTTTGAGGTAGATGTTGACAACCCTCGAGAACGGGGGATAGAAGAACCGACGCCGCTCCTCGATTTCGTGGTGATAGAAACCCTCATAGTCGTGGGCCTTCACGAAGGCGAGCACAGGGTGGGATGGCTGCGAGGTCTGGATGACGACGCGGCCCGGGGCGCCCTCCCGTCGGCCAGCGCGGCCCGACACTTGTTCCAGCATATTGAACGAGCGCTCGGCTGCCCTGAAATCAGGGAAATTAATCAAGGTGTCGGCGCTCACCACGGCAACGGTTTCCACCGCGTCGAAATCGAGCCCCTTTGTGACCATCTGCGTGCCCACCAGCAACTGGGCCTTTTGATGCGAGAAATCGTCGATAATCTTCTCGTAGGAGTCCTTGTTGCGTGTCGAGTCGAGATCCATTCGCAAGGTTTTGGCTTCGGGAAAAACCTCGGCCAACTCCTCTTCGACGCGCTCGGTGCCGTAGCCCAACACCTCGATTGCCGGCTCCTTACACTGGGGGCACACTTGCGGCAGCGGATACAAGGCACCGCAATAATGACACTGCAACTGGCGGATGGAGCGGTGGTAAGTGAGGGCCACGTCACACGACGAGCATCTGGGAGTCCACGCGCACTGCTTGCATCTGGCCACCGGGGCATAGCCACGGCGGTTCTGGAACAGGATAGCCTGCGAACCTTTCGCGATGCTCTCGCGGATGAGCTTTATCGTGCGCAATCCCAAAGCGCCACGCGTGGCCTTGGCCTTGCGGGCTTCAAGCATGTCGACGATCTCGATGCGCGGCAGGCTCACCTCGCCATACCGCGTCAGCAATTCGACCAGTCCGAATTTCCCTTCGAGTGCTTTCCAATAGGTTTCAATCGAGGGCGTGGCCGTGCCCAGAAGGGTCCGGGCGCCGTGCATGCGGGCAAGCACCATTGCCGCGTCCCTCGCATTGTAGCGCGGAGCCGGGTCATATTGCTTGAAACTCGACTCGTGCTCCTCATCGACTATCACCGCCCCAAGTTTGGAAAACGGCAGGAACACAGCCGAACGGGCACCAATCACTACGCAAGGCTCCGAGGAGGTGAGCAGTTTCTTCCAGATGTCGACCCTCTCGTTGTCGGAGAACTTGGAATGGTAGATGACCACGCGTTGGCCAAACACCTCTTGCAACCGACGGGTAAGCTGCGTTGTCAGGGCAATTTCGGGCACGAGATAAAGCACCTGGTTGCCTTGGTTGAGCACGAAGTTTATTATGTGGATGTAGATTTCGGTTTTGCCCGACGAGGTGACACCGCGCAGCAGGGTGACCTCCTTTTCGAGCCACGAACGATGGATGGCATCGAGCGCCTCGGCCTGCGCCTCGGAAAGGCGCGGGAGCTTGCCCGAGGCCTTTCCCTCGTATCTGAATCGGTTGACCTCTTTTTTATATGTCTCGATAACCCCTTTTTTCTCGACCGCGGAAAGCACGGCGGCCGACACGCCTGAACGCTCCAAAAGGGCGGCTTTCGACACCTCTGAGGGGTTGCCACGCCGCGAGCCGGTCAATTCAACGAGCGCCAGCAGCAGGGCCTCCTGCTTGGGAGCCCCTTTCACAGCCTCGAATGCGGCAGGTAGACCGTCGCTGCCACCGACAATCCTCACATGCGTCACCCGGCTGGTGCGGTAACGCTCTACGAGTTTCTCTGATATAATGAGCACCCCGCGGCTTATCATGCGGTTGACCGCCGCTGGAATCCCTTTAAAGTCCTTCAGCTCCTTAGCCATGCGCTCGATTTTGAGGTGCCCCTCGTGGTCGAGCAACTGATATATGGCGGCTTCGCGGTCGTCGGCAAGCGGCATCTCGGCGATGTCATAGTCGGGATTCACTTCGACAAACGTTTCGCTCTCAACTTTGAGTCCGGCGGGCACAGCGGCCTTGAAAACCTCGCCGGTTGCGCATAGATAGTAGTCGGCCAGCCATTCCCAGAACTTCACCTGCGGATGGCGCACTATTGGCGCATTGTCGGGCACCACCGCGATCTCCTTTATTTCGAAATCATCGTTGGGGGCGGAGGGGAAACCCACAACTATGCCAGTGTAGAATTTATTTTGGCCAAAGGGCACAACCACGCGGAAGCCCACCCCCACCGTGCCCCGGAATTCCTCGGGGATGCGATAGGTAAAGGTGGTGTGTAGCGGAAGCGGAAGCAGCACTTCGGCAAACTCCGGGCGCACAGTCGGGGTGGCTGACATAGGAACTAACTTTTCACAAAATTACGGAGTTTCCCCGACATAGGAAATAAAAAAAGTGTGAAGCGTGACGCTATTTTCACGCCTGGGTAGCGACGGCAGTGCGTATTTTTATGCCCGACCATGCCATGGCAAGCGACATGAGGGGGCTGACGATGTTGAACACGCAGAAGGGAAGATAGGTGAGGGTCGCGACTCCCAGCACGGTGGCCTGGGTGAGACCGCAAGAATTCCAAGGGATGAGCACCGAGGTGACCGAAACGGAATCCTCAACGGTGCGACTCAGCAACCGCCGTTCCAGGGAGTTGCGTTCGTACATCGGGCGGAACATATTGGATGACAGAATGATTGAGAGATATTGGTCGCCGGTGTAGCCATTCAGGGCCAAGCCGCTCGCCACCGTGGCCGACACAGTGGAGCGGGCGCTCTTAATGCGCTTTGTCAGAGCCTCGGTAATCGAGCGCAGCATACCGCTGCCAATCATCACCCCGCCAAAACACATGGCGCAGACAACGAGCAGAACCGTGGGGAGCATCCCTTCCATACCGCCCGTGGCCACCAATGAGTCGAGCAGCTCCGAGCCTGTTGAAAGCTGCGTTGATGTGCCGAGCACCTTCAGCGCTGTAACCAGCACATCGTCACCGAGCGCGGCCACAACCTGCGGCTGCATAACAATCATGGCGACAAGGCCAAGAAGGGAGCTGACGCTAAGGGTGATGTAGGAGTTGACGCGCATCGCGATCATCAGCCCGGTTACAAACGGAATCACCATCAGCCAGGGGGAGAGGTTGAAGGTGGCCGCGAGCCCTTCAGAAAGGGCGTTTTGGTCGGAAGCCGCACCATAGTCGCCAAGCAGACCAACAAGGGCGTACACACCCAATGCGAGCAGCATGGCTGGCGCCGAGGTGAGCATCATGTAGCGTATGTGGGTGAACAGCTCTACCCCGCACGACGAGGAGGCAAGCACCGTGGTGTCGGAAAGTGGCGAAAGCTTGTCGCCGAAGTAAGCGCCCGAAATAATGGCTCCAGCCACCCATCCGGCAGAATAGCCCATGACCGTGCCGATGCCCATAAGAGCCACGCCGATGGTCGCGATGGTGGTCCACGAGCTACCCGTCAGCACCGAAATAATAGCGCTGATGGCGCAAGCCGTGAAAAGGAACAGAGCGGGATTGAGCACATGGAGCCCGCAGTCGATCAGCACAGGCACCACGCCGCTCAACATCCAAGTGGCCGACACAGTGCCGATGAGCAGCAGGATGGGAATGGAGGGGACAATTTGGCGTCCGCTCGCGCGCAGCCCGTTCCAAAGTTCGCGCCAGGGACAGTGACAGCGAGCCACAGCCGCGATAGCCGCTACAATGCCCGAGCCGAGGAGCAACCAGGGGCTGTAGTCCTGCACAGCCCCGGCCCCGCCGAAAATAATCAACAGCGCCATAGCGCAAAGCAAAACTGCCACAGGCATTAATGCGAGCGGCACGGAGGGTTGGCGGAATCTGTTGCCGCCACCAGCTTTTGTTTCGATATTTGCCAATTCTATAGTACCTTGAAACCATGAAGCCGGCCATTTCGCGGCTTCGTCGTTGCATCGTTTAATCTTATTAACGCAACCGCGCCGCATTTCGTATATTTCAAGGCAAAAAACTCAACCGACTTTAACATAGCGCTCGTAGCCGAATTAAAGAATAAATGGTAAATTCGCGATACCAATAATGGTTGTCTTAACGCAATGAAAGAACTGAGAATAATGAGCGGCATGTTTGCCTCGGAGCTCGACCTGCCGTTTGCCGACTCGGGCATAAAGGCCGGATTCCCGAGTCCGGCGCAGGACTATCTCGACCGCACGCTCGACTTCAACAAAGAACTGATTTCGCACCCCGCCGCCACGTTCTATGCCAATGTAATGGGCACGTCGATGATCGATGCCGGGATTGACGAGGGGGATATCATAGTGATTGACCGAGCCCTCGAACCTAAGCAAAACGACATCGTGGTGGCCTATATCGACGGAGAGTTCACGATGAAATACCTCGATCTTTCGGAGAAAGACCGCGGGGTGATATGGCTGCGCCCGGGCAACCCCGACTTCCCCCCCTTCAGAATAACCCCCGAGGACAATTTCACAATCTGGGGAGTAGTCTCAAAAATTATCAAAAACCTCAGATAACCCCAGGGAACGCGCCATAGCGACGGCTTTCGGCGAAAAAACATAGCAAAAATTTGGATGCTGCGACTAAAAAGTTATAACTTTGTGTTATAAAACACAATTGTGCGGCCTAAAATTAGCCGCGGCTTTATACGAACCCACGACAACTACCCCCGATATGATTAAGAGCGCTCTTGAGAAAGTTATCAGCGAAGACCTCTCCGAAATTTGGACTATCCTGAACAGCGAGGAGAAGCGCCGCATCATCGACGCGTTTGTGGTTCATAACTACAAGAAGAACCAAATGATTTACGCCGAGGGGGAGGAACCGGAATTCATCTGGTGCCTGCTGTCGGGCAAAGTCAAAAAATTCAAGGACGGCATCGGAGGCCGAGTCCAGATTTTGCGCCTCGTGCGCCCCGTGCAATATTTCGGATACAGGGCATATTTCGCCAACGAGGTCTACAACTCGTCGGCAGCCGCCATCGAACCCTCGGTGGTTGGCACCCTGCCAATGAAACTCGTCGAGGAGATGATTAACGACAACGTGAAACTGGCCTGGTTCTTCATCCACCAGCTCTCGCTCGACCTCGGCGGCTCAGACCGAAAAATCGTGAACCTCACTCAGAAACACATCCGCGGCCGCCTTGCGGAGGCGCTCATAGTGCTCCGCGACCACTATGGCTTCGAGGAGGACAATATGACCCTGCGCATATATATGGCGCGCGAAGATTTGGCAAACCTGTCGAACATGACCACCTCCAACGCCATCCGGACCCTCTCGGGCTTCGTGGCCGAGAAGCTCATCACGGTCGATGGCCGCCAAATCAAGCTCCTCAACGAGCCAATGTTGCGTAAAATTTCAAAATTCGGCTAAACACCCGGCGCCATAATCAGCGCCGCGAAGTATCAGTAAGCGCCGAGCGCACCGCCGCGGCACGCTCGGCATCGGTGTCGTACTCTTCCTGGAGCTTGTTCGGGAAAAAGAAGAGCTTGAACACCAAAAACATAATTGCCAGCTTTATTATTATAATGGCCCACAGCCTCCGGCCAACCGTCATCTCTCGGAAACCGCCGGCATAGAGGTCCCACACCCGCGCCCAAAAACCGAGGGGACGTTTTCCGGCGTCATCGACCGGCGTCACAGCTTCACATCGATTCCGCACTGCGTTATTTCTATCGGGCATAGTTACGAAAAATGATTTGTTGACATCCGCTGCCGTTTTTGGCTTTTGGAAGGCAAGGTTTGCGGGATTTTTTTGTAATTTTGCCCCGCGTTTAGCGGAGCTCCGCAAATTTACGCTTTTCAATCAAAACTCACAACTCCACAAGACAAACCGCAATGGCAAACTGGATAGAATGCAAAGCCCGTTTCGACAAAACAATGGAAAACGGAGCGATAAAGAAAGTAACCGAGCCCTACCTCGTCGACGCGCTGTCAATCACAGAGGCCGTGGCCCGCACCACCCAGGAACTCACCCCCTTCGTGTCGGGCGAGCTCACAATCAGCTCGGCAAAGTCAACCAAGATTTCTGAAATTTTCTGGGACGATTCAGCCGACAAATGGTACCTCGTGAAAGTCGCCTTCATCACCATTGACGAAAAGACAGCCGCCGAGAAGAAAACCGTATCCCAGATTCTCGTTTCGGCCAGCAATTTCAAAGGCGCCTACGACAACTTCATGGAGGGCATGAAAGGAACTATGGCCGACTTCGACATCGTCTCCATCAACGAGACCCCCTATATGGACGTGTTCAAGGTTAACCTTGGCGAAAGCGCTTCAACCCCCAAAGAGAACGCATAACCCCAGCCCGACCAGAATAACTGATGGCACCGACCAACGACATAGCGGCCAAAATTGACGCGATCAAAGCCACCCTCCCTGAAGGTGTGGAGCTTGTTGCCGTGTCGAAATTCCACCCATTGGAATCTATTTTGGAAGCTTATCAGGGGGGCCAACGGCTATTCGGCGAAAGCCGCGTGCAAGAGTTGCAAGCTAAAATCGCCTCCCTTCCCGCCGATGGATACACCGACCTTCGTTGGCATTTCATCGGGCACCTGCAAACCAACAAGGTGCGCCAGCTGCTGCGCCTCCGCCCGGCCCTGATTGAAAGCGTCGATTCCGAACGCCTCTTGGCCGCTATCGACAAAGAGGCCGCCGCGCAGGGGTTCGTCCAGCCAGTGCTTCTGCAGGTGCATGTGGCGCGCGAGGAAACCAAGACCGGGCTTTCGGCCGACGAGTTCAAGGCCTTTTTCCGCGACCGCCGGTTTGAAACGCTAAAGGCAACCCATATATGCGGCATAATGGGCATGGCATCGAACACCGACGATTGCGAAAGAGTCAGGGCCGATTTCCGCGAGATAAGGTCGCTTTTCGACTTCGCCCTCACCGAGTGCCCCGACCTGCGCGGCTTTTCGGAAGTTTCGATGGGAATGAGCGGCGACTATCCCCTCGCGGTTGAAGAGGGCGCGACAATGGTGCGCGTGGGCTCGGCGATTTTTGGCGAGCGATTCTATTGACTCACCACCCTGATAGCGCGAGTGGCGCCCACCCTCGCCACTCGTTATCGTGCCTGAGATAAAAAAATCAGCGCTTTTCCGCGGCTATTCCGCGAAAAAGCGCTAACTTTATGCCCGAATATCATGAAAAGCCATAGCTAATGCCATGGTCGAAAACTCAGCCTACATTTCACAAAACCTAATAAACCAACATTTTCTTTTAGATTATCATGAGTAATCAGCACAAACAGTGGGGCGCGATCATTATTATGATGGCCCTGTTCGCGATGATTGCGTTCGTAACCAATCTCTGCTCCCCCATGGCGGTGATTGTGAAGAACCAATTCGGCGCGACCAACTTTGAATCGCAAATCGGCAACTACGGCAACTTCATCGCCTACCTCGTAATGGGTATCCCCTCGGGCATGCTCATCAAAAGGTATGGCTACAAGGCAACCGCCCTCATGGCGCTCGTTGTCGGCATCGTCGGCATTTTCGTTCAGTGGATGAGCGGCTGGGAAAGCATGCAGTCATGCGCTTTCGCCGTTTACCTCGCCGGCGCTTTCATCTCTGGTTTCTGCATGTGCATGCTTAACACGGTTGTGAACCCCATGCTCAACACCCTCGGCGGTGGCGGCAACGAGGGCAACAAGCTGCTGCAACTTGGCGGCGTGTTCAACAGCGCCGCGGCTGTGGCAGTCTACATTCTCATGGGCGCCCTCATCGGCGATGCCGCCAAGGCAAAAGTTTCTGACGCCACCCCGGCCCTCTTCATCGCCGGCGCCATCTTCATCGTGGCCTTCGTTGTGATTCTGTTCAGCAAAATCGAAGAGCCCGAAGATGTTGGCAAGAAAGCTGTCGCAAAGAAAAAAACTGTCAAGGACAAGCACAGCGCTTTCTCCTTCACCCACTTCAAACTCGGCATCCTCGCCATCTTCCTTTACATGGGCATCGAGGTTGGCACCCCCACCTATGTGCTCCAGTACCTCACCGGCGACCCCACCGGCGCAACCCCGGGCCTGGGCATGGAAGCCAACATCGTAGGCCAGATTGTGGCAATCTACTGGCTGCTGATGCTCGTTGGCCGCTTCATTGGCGGCTCGATTGGCGGCAAGGTGTCTTCGCGCGCCATGATTGCCACTGTAGCCACCGCCACTCTCGCGCTTGTGCTCTTCGGCATGCTCGCTCCCGACAATTGGACTATCAACATGCCGGGTATCGACTGGGCCAACGTTTCTATGATCTGGGCTGAGGTTCCCGTTGGCATCCTCGGCTTCATCCTCGTGGGCCTCTGCACCTCGGTAATGTGGGGCGGCATCTTCAATATGGCTGTTGAAGGCCTCGGCAAATACACCTCGATCGCTTCCGGCGCATTCATGACCATGGTATTCGGTTGCGCCGTGATGGTTGCCCTCCAGGGCTGGGTTGCCGACATCGCCGGCTCTTACCTCACCAGCTACTTCGTGGTTCTCGGCTGCGCTGCCTACATCCTCTTCTACGCTCTCATCGGTTCGAAGAATGTCAACACCGACATCAAGACCACCGAAGAGGCCAACGAGGTGCTCAACGCTATCTAATCCACCACTTCGATAAACCCATTTCGGGCGCTGCGACGAATCGAGTCGTCACAGCGCCCGATTCTTTATTTGTCGCGCCAACTTTGACGCGCCAACTTCGCATGGCGGCTCATGGGGCGGCAGTGCTCTTTTCGTCGGATGACGCGCTACTTTTTAATGAAAGAGCGCCTTTTTTCAATATTTCCCCCCATTTAATCTAATTTTGACCCCTGTTGTCGCGTTTTTTGCCTAAGTTTGCCGAAAATACATCAAACGAATCTTACAACTAACACTTAAAACTATATGGAAACCTCTGTAATGAACCGCGCGGCTGACACCGTCAGAGTGCTTGCGGCCATGATGGTAGAAAAGGCCAAATCGGGTCACCCCGGTGGCGCCATGGGCGGTGCCGACTTCGCCAATGTGCTATATTCGAAATTCCTTGTAACCGACCCCGACGACCCCACATGGTTCGCCCGCGACCGCTTCTTCCTCGATCCGGGCCACATGTCGCCGATGCTCTACTCCGTTCTCGCCCTCACCGGCAAATACACCGTCGACGAGCTCAAGCAGCTCCGCCAGTGGGGCAGCGCCTGCCCGGGTCACCCCGAACTCGACCCTACCCGCGGCGTTGAAAACACCTCCGGCCCCCTCGGCCAGGGCCACACTATGGCAGTTGGCTGCGCCATCGCCGAGCGTTTCCTGCAAGCCCGTTTTGGCGATGTCGTGTCGCACAAGACCTACGCCTTCATCTCTGACGGCGGCATCCAGGAGGAGATTTCCCAGGGCGCTGGCCGCATCGCCGGCTACCTCGGGCTGAGCAACCTCATCATGTTCTACGACAGCAACCGGGTGCAGCTCTCGACCTACGTCGACGCTGTTGACCGCGAGGACGTGGCCATGAAATATCGCGCCTGGAACTGGAATGTGATTGAAATCGACGGCTGCGACCCCGTGGCCATCTCCAACGCGCTTGAGGCAGCCATCAAGGAGGATAAGCGCCCCACAATCATCATCGGCAACACAGTTATGGGCCGCGGCGCCGTGAAAGCCGACGGCTCAAACTACGAGGGCCAGTGCTCGACCCACGGCCAGCCCCTCACCGCTGCCGGAGCCGACCTCGACAAGACCCTCGCCAACCTTGGCGCCGACCCCGCTGACCCGTGGAAGATTCCCGCCGAGGTTGAAAAGCTCTATGCCGACCGCAAAGAGGAACTCCGCAAAATCTGCGCCGCCCGCAAGGCTGCCGAGGCTGAATGGGCCAAGGCCAACCCCGAGCTCGCGAAAGAACTCGACGACTACCTGAACGGCGTTCTTCCCAAAATCGACTACCGCGCCATCGCTCAGAAGCCCGGGAGCGCCACCCGCGCCGCCTCGGGAGCAGTGCTCGCAGTGCTCGCCAAGGAAGTTGGCAACATGATTGTGTCGTCGGCCGACCTTGCCAACTCCGACAAAACCGACGCGTTCCTCAAAAACACCCACCCCTTCACCAACGGCGACTTCACCGGCGCGTTCCTTCACGCCGGCGTTTCGGAGCTCACAATGGCAGCCATCATGAACGGCATCGTGCTTCATGGCGGCGTGATTGGCGCTTGCGGCACCTTCTTCGTTTTCTCTGACTACATGAAACCCGCTGTGCGCATGGCAGCCCTCATGGAGCTCCCCGTCAAGTACATCTGGACTCACGACGCATTCCGCGTAGGCGAGGATGGTCCCACCCACGAGCCCGTCGAGCAGGAAGCCCAGATCCGCCTTATGGAGCAGCTCAAGAACTTCGCCGGGAAGCCCTCCGTGCTGGTGCTCCGCCCCGCCGATGCCATCGAGACCTCGATTTGCTGGCAGATGGCTATGGAAAATAACGAGACACCCACCGCGCTCATCCTCTCGCGCCAGAATATCCCCGACCTCCCCGCCGCTACCGGCGACCGTTTTGAGGAAGCAAAAGGCGCCCGAATGGGCGGCTATGTGGTGATGGATACCCCACACCCCCAGGTTACACTCGTCGCTAACGGCTCTGAGGTGTCGCTGCTCTGCGAGGTAGCCACCCTGCTCGAAGCCGGCGAGGTTCCCTGCCGCGTGGTATCGATTCCTTCAATCGGCCTCTTTGAAGAGCAGAGCAAGGAGTACCGCGACAGCGTCATCCCCGAAGGCACCCCGGTATTCGGCCTCACAGCCGGCCTCCCCTCGACCCTCCAGGGCGTTGTGGGCGCTCACGGCAAAGTGTTCGGCCTCGACCACTTCGGCGCTTCCGCTCCCTACAAAGTTCTCGACGAAAAGTTTGGCTTTACAGCTCAAAACATTCTCGAGCAGGTGCTCAAATTCCTTGGCCGCGCATAAAGGCATCCGCTAACGCGTCAAACCACACAAATCGCGGGTTCGGCATAATGGCTCTCGGGAGCCGTTACGCCGGGCCCGTGTTGCATGTATATCAACGTAATAGCCACCACTCAGTAACTCCACGCAGAAAGTTAACACAATTTAACTATCCCATCGACTAAAATCCACTTATTCAGCTAAACAAAAATTCGCAGGGCAGCGTTAAAAAGAAAACGGAAATGTGAAATATTTGAAAAAATATGCTTAACTTAGCGCAAAATTTCCAACAAGGCCCTCGCAAAAGCGTAGCGACAGCGATTCTGATGCATGGCTAAGGCACGTTATCCCCCTATAAACGTGCGAATTACGACTCTCTCAACAAACAACGAAGAAAACAATTAATCATCACTTTTTTACAGATTTTCTATGAAGAAGAGTTTTATCTTAGCATTCGGCTGCGCTATGGTTGCCATCAGCGCTTCCGCACAGAATGCGCAGGAGGTGACCTATGTAGAGGATCCCGCACAGGGCTACACCTTCAACCGTTTCAAAGACAACTGGTTCATCCAGCTCGAAGGTGGCGCAGGCGTAGGCTTCACCAACTATGACAAAGAGCGCAAGTTCGGCGACCGCTTTGCTCCCACCGCGTCTCTCGAAATCGGCAAATGGTTCTCTCCGCTGTTAGGCGGCCGCATCGGTGGCGACTTCATGTCCATCAAGGGCCTCACCCATGAGAATGGCTACGGCATCATCCCCGGCGCAAACCAGGTTAAGGACTACAATAAGTCGAAAGTCAACTACTTCGGCGCAACATTCGACGTGATGCTGAACCTCTCCAACTGGTGGTGCGGCTACAACCCCAACCGCGTCTACAACGCCTACATCTATGCTGGTGGCGGTCTTTACTGGGACTACATCAAAACCCTCGAAGACGGCGACAAAGAAGCTAAATGGCGTCGTGGCGGCGACCGCACAATCGCTATCCGTGGCGGCCTCGTTCAGGAATTCAACATCAGCAAGCGCTTCGCTCTCGGTCTCGACCTCCGCGCTACCGCTCTTGACAACCACGTTGACAACAACAACGGCACTGCCATCTACGCATCGGCCCTCCTCACCGCAACCATCAAGCTTGGCAAGGTTGCTTGGACCGCTCCCATCGTTCCCGTTTGCCCCGAACCCGAGAACTGCGACGAATACCGCGCACGCCTCCAGGCTGCTGACGCTCGCATCGCCGACCTCGAAGCCCAGCTCAAGGCTTGCCTCAACCGCCCCGTTGAAAAGGTTGTTGAAAAGGTTCCCGCAGCTCCCCTGGCAACCATCTACTACCCCATCGGTTCTTATCGTCTGACTTCTGTTGACCGCAAGGTCCTCCAGTCTGTTGCCAACGTGATGAAGGGTGACACCAACAAGAAGTACACCGTTACCGGCTGGGCCGACAACTACACCGGCACCGACGCTGTCAACAAGCGCCTCCGCGAAAACCGCGCCAACACCGTTGCTAAACAGCTCGTTCGCTACGGCGTTGAAGAAAGCCAGTTCACCACCACCACCAACAACGGCAACCGCGTTGACCTCGGTGACAAGTGCCTGACCCTCGACCGCTGCGTAACCATCGTTGAGGACTAATTCCCGATTCGATAAAGCAGCCCGTTAGGGCACGCGAATATTTGAGCCGCATCTCGTTTCCGAGCTGCGGCTCTTCTTTTGCGGCTCTTCTTATAGATGTTGGCAATTGGCATTTATTAGTCATTGGCATTTGACCTTATCGTGGTGAGGGCTCTCATTATTACTTGGTTGTTTTAGAAAGAAGGCTTCAGGTTTGGGAATAACAAGTATAGAATTTGTGATTGTTTGGGTCAATAGCTAAATTTGCAGTAGGAATCGTTCGCACCACCGATTCTTTTAGCGCACTATGGATGTACGAATAGAACAATCTTGGAAAGAGGCTCTGAAAACGGAATGGGAAAAGCCCTATTTCAGGCAGCTGACCGACTTCGTCAAACGAGAGTATGCCACAACGGCCGTATTCCCTCCCGCCGGGAAGATATTCGCGGCATTTGACGCGTGCCCCTTCGACAAGGTCAAGGTTGTGATACTCGGACAGGACCCATATCACGGACCGGGCCAAGCTAACGGACTATGCTTCTCAGTGGCACCCGGAGTGCCCTTCCCGCCATCGCTGCGCAACATTTTTCAGGAAGTCGCCAATGACACCGGCAGCCCGATACCACCCAGCGGAGACCTTAGCCGTTGGGCCGAGCAGGGTGTTTTCTTGCTCAACGCCACGTTGACGGTTCGCTGCCACGCCGCCGGTTCTCACCAGCGCCAAGGCTGGGAAACATTCACCGACGCGGTGATTGAAACGCTCTCGGCCAAACGCGGGAATCTGGTGTTCTTGCTTTGGGGGAGTTACGCCATTTCAAAGGCCCGGCTGATTGATCAATCGCGTCATCTTGTGCTGACGTCGCCCCACCCTTCTCCACTGTCGGCCCATCGCGGATTCTTTGGCAACGCCCACTTTTCAAAAGCGAACTCCTATCTCGCCGCCCATGGCAATGAGCCTATCAGATGGTAGCTAAACAATCCTTTTCCCAAGGGAAGAATTTTCAAAGCATGCTCCTCAAGTTGACACGAATAGCTCTGATTTTCGCAGCCATTGCGTGCGGCATCCATGCGGAAGCCGCACACTTTAACCCGGCGAACACAAACACAGCCATATTCTCGTCCGACTTCCGCACCCTAACGATGGAGATGGAGGGGAACCGACTCGCACCTGCGATTCTTGTCAACGGCGTTGACGACCGCCTGATAATCGGATTTGACGGCATTGGCGACGAAAGGGAGTATCTGCGATACTCTATTTATCATTGCGACGCCGATTGGCAGTTGTCTGACCTGGTTGATTCAGAAGTGTTCGATGGATTCAATTATGCCGATGTCGAGGATTATGCTTTCTCAAGGGGTACGATCACGCACTATGTCCACTACTCTATCACACTCCCAAACCAAGCGTTTAATTTCAGATTGTCGGGCAACTATCTGCTGAGAGTGTACCCCGAGACAGAACCAGAAAAAGTGCTCCTGCAAACAAGATTCATGGTTTCAGAAGGAGCAGTGGCGGTCGGAGGGAGCGTAAGTTCAAGAACCGACATCGACTATAATAGCAGCCATCAGCAAGTGGCTGTTAACGTAAACCTGGGTAAATATCCCGTTCGCGACCCTTACGGCGACCTCAGTCTCAAAATAATACAGAACGGCAGACTCGACAATATCGCTTCGATCGCACACCCCACGCGCGTGGCGGGCACAACGCTTGTCTACGAGCATTTTCCTAATCTGATTTTCCCGGCTGGCAACGAATACCGACGCATGGAGGCTGTTTCGACAACCTATCCAGGCATGGGGGTGGACTATATCAGCTTTGAGGAGCCATATTACAACGTTTGGCTCACTACTGACATGCCGCGGGCCGCGACGCCATATCGCTTCGACAACACGCAACACGGGCGGTTCTTCGTAAGGGAATACAATTCCTCCAACTCCGACATCGAGGCCGACTATGTGCCGGTTCATTTTTCACTCGACATGCTTCCCGTGCCAGATGCCGAGGTGTATCTCGACGGCGACTTCACTCAGCGGGCTTTCGACGGCTCTTCACGGATGGAATTCAACCCCGCTACCGCTAAATACGAGAAAACCCTGCTGCTTAAACAGGGCGCTTACAACTATCAATACAGAGTGGTGCCACCTGTCTACGACATCGAAGGGAACTTCTATCAGACGGTGAATGAATACCTGATACTCGTTTACTACCGCGCTCCCGGAGAGCGGTACGACCGATTGATTGGTTCGGGCATCCTCTATTCAGGGACCTGACCATGTACCCACACTAAATCGCACAAGATGTTTCAAATTCAAAATACACTGGTGAGCCTTGACCTCGCCGAACAATTCTTTTGCTGCGACCTCGACGCGTGCCTCGGAGCGTGCTGCATCGAAGGCGATGCCGGTGCCCCTGTCACCGAAGACGAAGTTAAAGAAATAGAAAGAATCGTGCCTGTCATTGAGCCCGACATGCTTCCGAGAGCTGTTGAAGAGGTAAGGGAGAATGGCGTCGCTTATCGCGACCCCGACGGCGAGCTGGTTACCACCATTCTCGACGGGCGCAACTGCGCGTTCTCATGCTATGGCAAGGGGGGCATCTGCCTATGCGCCCTTGAAAAGGCCTACCGCGAGGGGCGTGTGAAAGGAAGTTTCCGAAAACCGGCTTCTTGCGCGCTCTATCCCCTCAGGCTCAAAGAATACCCCACATTCACGGCGGTAAACTACCACAGCTGGAAGATTTGCGAGCCGGCTCGTAAGCTGGGGCGACAAAAGGGGATACGCCTTTACCAGTTCCTCGAAGGACCTCTGACTGAGCGTTTTGGAGCAGAATGGTATGCCGAGCTGAAGGCAAACTGCGAGCTGTATCTGCGCGAGTATCCCGACGGACTGGCATAGTAATCGCACATCGCCGAAACCTCGAATTGCCACATATCCGCCCTCTCGAGCGAACCATCGAGGGGATTAATTCGTTGATATGGTATAGAAACAATTTAACTCCAACGAAAATGAAGGCAATTCGACGAATCAACACCAAAGTGAAATCGGCGGCCAAGAATATAGGTAAAGTAGGGATGCGGTTTGCTGCCGAACGCTTCCGCGCACTCTTAGGGCTCAGCATAATCGCACTCGCTCCGATGTTTGCTTCAGCAGCCCCCGGCTCAGACACCCGCGACTCAATCGTGCCCGAGGCACCACTTTCGGAAACCACGACCGGATTCGCCGGAATTGGCCCCGTAGTGGCAGGGTCGGTCACCTACAACGACCTTCCTTCCAAAGCTCGGAAATTCCTTGAACGCAATTGCGACGGCCACGCCGTTGTCAAGCTCGACAAGCAATATGCTTCAGGGAGCTACAATCTGCTCCTCGCCGATGGCATCGACATTAACTTCGACTCCAAGGGGAATGTCACCGCGATTGAAGCACCCGAAGGCTACTGCCTCGCGCCCAATCTTCTGAAAGCGGTTGTTCCAGGCAAACTCTTCCATCTGCTCGACCATAACGGCTTCAAGGAGAGTGTTTCGGCCATGCACCGCGATCGCGCGGGATATCGCCTCGACATCGCAGACCCCGTTTTCGACCATATTTCATACCAGTCGGCGGGCGTGTTGACGATGATTGCCCAAAAATAGACTATACAAAAACTCCTCGATAGAGAATCCGGCGGCATCGCAAGCTAAGAGCCAACGATGCCGCCGCTTATATTTCAAAATATGTTTTACAGCATAAAGGGCTATTTTCAGCCTAAAATTAATAACTTTTAAGAAAAGTAATTACAAAAAATGCGTAATTTTGTGCGTCTACTTAGCGAAGCAGACCACAGCCAATTGAAATTTCGACCTTTCAACTGAGCAATGCCGTGACTCACACCACCGCTTGCCGAGCTTCTCAGCAAGCGTGGAAAAGGGGAATTGGCGACCGCAAAGAGCCGTTTTAGCTGTTTTTGGATATTTTAATGTATAATATACACAAACAGCCGCAAAATATTCGTATATTTGCAGTCGCATTTCGAATGATGGCATACGCATCGAGTAGTGCTCAGCGTTTAACCCGCTGAGGAACCGCCCAAAACCATTTAGCCGTGAAAACAGAATCTTACCCGATTACAGAAAAGGATAAGCGGTTTATGGAAATGGCTGCCAAAATCGCGGAAGAGAATATCGACCGCGGAGGAGGCCCATTCGGTGCCGTAATCGTAGACCGCGACGGAAAAGTCGTAGCCACCGGAGCCAACACCGTCACTCTGATAAACGACCCTACCGCCCACGCCGAAGTGAATGCCATTCGTGAAGCCTGCGCTTCGCTCGCGACTTTTTCGCTTGCCGGATGCACAGTCTACAGCTCTTGTGAGCCATGCCCAATGTGCCTCTCAGCCTTATACTGGGCCGGGGTGAGCCGGATTTTTTTCGGCAACACCCAGGAGGACGCTGCCGCGATTGACTTCTCAGACAAGTTCATCTACAAAGAACTTGAAAAGCCCCGCGGCCAACGCGCACTCCCCTGCATAAGAATCGAGAACAAGGCCACAATCCGCGCATTCGAAAAATGGGCGGCAAAAACAGATAAGATTGCATATTGATTGATTAGATATTGAATATTGGAGATTGAATTATCGATTGATTTATCAACCAGGAAATTACGCTAATTTTGTTTGCGAATTGACTAATGAATTTATGTGATAATTGGTACATTGTTTGTCTAAAACAAAACAATTGTTACGGGAAGATTGGATAAGTAAAACCTCTACGGATTAGAAAATCCGACATACGCATCGAATTGAATGATTGATTGATAAGTTTGTTTCATATACAAATGCCAATTAGAGGCGGGCCACGATGTGAATCGCGGCCCGCTTCATTTTATCCATCGGTGACTGCCTTAGCTCAGTCCTGCCAAGCGACCAGAATCAAGAGTCGCACACGAGTCAACACGGACTCCGCAAGGGCGAGTAGATACTGCCGATTGGAGAGAAAGCACAAAGCAAGGGCCACCCTTCGAGCTCATCACTCTGCAGGGAGGCCCTTCCTATGTGACGCATCGGCCGATTAGGCCTTTATTCCTTTAGCACCCTTGACGCCACCTTTTGTGCCCCCACCCATCGCGAAGATATTCTGCGAGAAAGAGAAAGTTTTCTGCGAGCGTCGGGTGGAGCGCTTCACAGCGAGCTGCACAAGGCGTTCCATAAGCTTGTCAAACTTGATTCCTGTCGCTTCCCAAAGATAGAATGAGAGCGAGCCGGGGATAGTGTTGATTTCATTTACATAAATCTTGCGCGTTTTGCGGTCGATCATTACGTCGACGCGGCTCACGCCGTGGCATCCAAGCACGCGGAATGTCTCACCGGCCAAGCGGCGAATCTCGGCAGTTTCGTCAGCCGGGAGATCGGCGGGAATCTTCTTGGCCGAAGCCTGCATTCCTTTCGCCCCCTTGTCGCCGCCCATATACTTGGCCTCGTATGAGAGAATCTCCGAGCTTTTAATCGGCTCCTCGAGAATTGAGGTCTCAAACTCGTCGCAATCGCCGAGAACCGAGCAGTTGATTTCCTGCATATCCTCGAGCATTTTCTCAACAATAATTCGGGAAGCATAGCGCGAAGCGTCCTCAACGGCATGCTCAAGGGCTGCGCGGTCGTGGGCGCAGCTAATGCCAATCGACGAGCCAAGGTTGGCGGGTTTCACAATCACGGGATAGCCGAGTTTCTCCTCGATTTTAGCGGCGAGCGAGTCTTTCTGCGCAAACCACTGACGGTCGGTGAACCAAACATAGTCGACTACCGGGATGTCGTTTTCGCGGAGAATCATCTTCATGGTGATTTTATCCATACCGTTGGCCGACGACAGGGTGTCGCATCCGGCAAACGGGATACCGATTGCCTCGAGTACACCCTCGAAGGTACCATCCTCGCCGTTAGCGCCGTGGAGCACGGGTATCACAACATCGAGCTTGCCCAATTTATCTTTTTTCGAGAAGAATCCCTTCGGTTTGGCCGCATATAGGTTATAATCGCCATAAACAGGGCGCATATACACCTCCTCGACCTGCTTGAGCAACCCGGGGATGTCGCGGTAGTTTTGGAGATTGAGAAGCGCGTCGCCAGTGTACCAGCGCCCATCTTTGGATATATAGATCGGAGTTACGTCGAATTTCGAGCGGTCAATCGCGGCGATAGCCTGGTTGGCTGAAATAACGGAAATCTCATGTTCGGTTGAACGTCCGCCAAAGAACACACCGATGTTTGTCTTTGCCATATTATGATGTAATTATCTTATTTTCATTTGAAAGTGTCAGGGAGGTCATTCTCGTAGAGAACCGTGTCGCCGGGACGCAGCAGCGAGCCAAGCAATTGCTGGGCCTGGGCGAAGCTGTCGACCGCGTGGATGTCAGCCTCCTTTATCGGTCCGGCGGCGAGGCCTGCAAGTATCGCGTCGCGATTATAATGGCCTACGACAATCGCGATGTCGGCACACTTGGCCGCATGGCGGCCAAACTCTTCGTTAGCAGTCTCTTGGATGGAACCGAGCTCGATCATGCCGGGAGTGACCACGATGCGCCGCCCCCCTTTCATACGCGACAACACGTCGAGGGCCATTTTCGAGCCGGAGGGATTGGAGTTGAACGCGTCGTCGATGATGGTCACTCCGCCGGGAGTGCGTTTCATATTCAGGCGATGCTCAACCTGCTCAATCTGGCCAACGGCATAGCGGATTTTCTCAACAGGCACGCCGAGGCGGAGCGCCACGATGACAGCCGCCATAAGATTTGAAATATTGCACTCCCCTACGAGCTTGGTTTGCAGCGATAAAGGCTCCCCAAGTCCGGGGCCATTGAGCTTAAACGATGTGCCTTCGGGGGTATATTCGATGTCTGTCGCCACATACTGGGCGGCATCGGCATTGGAAACAGCATAGCGTACGCACTCGACATTGTCGACGGTTCGCGAGGCGGCCCAAGGAAAATCGTCGTTAACAACGGCCAAACCATCGGCAGGAAGCGAGTCGATGAGCTCGAACTTGGTGCGCTGCACATTTTCAATCGATTTGAACGATTCAAGATGCTGCTCGCCCACCGCGGTGACAATGCCAATCGACGGGTGCACGAGGTCGCAAATCTCTTTAATGTCGCCTAACTGCTTGGCGCCCATTTCGCAGACGAATACCTCGTCGTATGGGCGCAGGTGCTCGCGAATTGTGCGGATAACGCCCATAGTGGTGTTGAAACTTCCGGGAGTCATCGTCACAGCGAACTGCTCTTCGAGAATCCTTGTGAGATAGTGCTTTGTCGAGGTCTTGCCGTAACTACCAGTGATGCCGATAACCTTAAGTTGCGGCATCGAGGCGAGAATCGAAGCCGCCTCATTGTAGTATTTCCTGTTGATAGCCTTTTCAACCGGGCGCAGAATGCCATTGGCCGCAAGCAGAATAATTGGCGAAACGATGAGCATACCGACAAGCGAGCACGCCAACCCCTTCAGTCCCAAAGTCAGGGCGAAAATGGCAGCGACCACTGCGGCAAGCGACCACATAACGGAATAGATGCGCTTCGCACGCGGAGTCCAAACCAGCGGCTTCTTGTATTTTTTCTTAAGGAGCGCGAAGAATTGCCACAAGGTGATGACGCAGGCCACCGTGCCCCCGGCAAAGAGAGGCAGATGGTTGACCAGCATAAACATCAGCGCCACGCAGCAAAAGATGCGCCCCAACGAGGTGCTTTCACCCGACTGCTCGAACCAGCGCAAATAGCGGTCGTCGCGATAGGAGTTCTGCTGGAACATCATCAGGTCGCGGGCGAAAACTTTGGTCATGTCAACAATGGCAGTCGCGACAACAGCGCAACCCACAATGCTATTCAAATCGATCATAATAGTCGGCATCAAGAATTTAGGAACGACGACAACACGGCCCGAAACTGGGCAGGATTGTCAAGAAAGCTGTAATGGCCGCACCCTGTGAAAGAAACAAGGCCGGCATCGGGAATGAGCTTTGCCATCTTCCTCGCATCGGCAACCGGGGTCGCAGTGTCGTTTTCGCCCCAGATAAGCAAGGTGGGAGCTTTGATCAGAGGTAGTCGCGAGCTAAGGTCCTGATTGACGACCTTGCTCATAATCGCGCGCATCTTAGGCGAAGCCTGGGCATAATCGCTCGAGCCTTTGCGGGCACGCATGGCGTCGATTCGCTTCTGGGCGCGCTCCTTGCCATAAACGAGCTTGACAAACATTTTCGCGGCTTTAAAGGAATAGACGCGGCAATAGTACGAAAGCGTGCGGCGGGGCTTGATTCCGGCGGCATCGACAAGCACAACCTTCGAAACGGGGGTCCTTGAAGCCATCAGTATTGCGACGCGCCCTCCGAAAGAATGACCGATAAGCACTGGTTTATCAAGCACCTCCTGCCGGGCGAAATCCTCAATCAGCTTGGTGTAACGCTCAACATCCCAAACATCATCCGGCTCGGGCGATTCGCCAAATCCCGGGAAATCAATATTGTATACCCTGCAAGCCTGGGCGGCTGTCGCCGCAATGGACCTAACCGTAGTGTGGTCGCACCCCCACCCATGCATGAGTATCAGGGGCGCGCCGTTGCCGCTGACTTCGGCGTGGAGTTTCACTCCGCCAACGAGAAAGTCGACTTCTTCGGGTTTATTGCTTTCTTGAATCATAGTGCAAAATTACGACATCCCGCCAAAATGGCAAAGCAATACACCTTATAATATATTAAGGTATGGAATTGCGTTATCATATA
>CAYTBH010000003.1:11973-54832 GCA_964435935.1 uncultured Alistipes sp. | reverse complement strand
AGCGATTCACGTTCGATGGACGCCACTTCTACATTGACCTCGTTTTCTATAATTACATTATGAAGTGCTTTGTGCTGATTGACCTCAAAATAGGCGACCTCACACACAGCGACCTCGGGCAAATGCAGATGTACGTCAACTACTACGAGCGCGAACTGATGAACGAAGGCGACAATCCACCAATCGGCATAGTGCTCTGCGCCGACAAATGCGACGCGATTGTTGAGTATACGCTCCCTAAAGAGAACAACCAAATATTCGCCTCCAAATACAAACTTTACCTGCCGACCGCGGAGGAACTCCGCAAAGAAATCGCTGCGAGCTTCAAATCGCTGCGATCGGAGTAGCTATAACCGCTCCCGCTGATGCCGGGGCGCGCCGAAGTCGTTGGTTTTTTATGAGCCGGGGCGACATGGGCTGGAAATAACGGCGGGAGCAGCAGGGGTTTGCCGAAAAAAATCGCTATCTTCGCGCAAAGAAACAAATAACACCCCTCCCCTACGCTATGCAGGAAAAAATCATCATCCTTGACTTCGGCTCGCAAACCACCCAGCTCATAGGGCGGCGCGTGCGCGAACTCAACATGTATTGCGAAATCGTTCCCTACAACAAATTCCCCGAGGGCGACGAGTCGGTAATAGGCGTGATTCTCTCGGGCTCGCCCTTCTCGGTTTACGACGAAAAGGCGTTCAAAACCGAGCTCGCCGGCATCCGCGGCCGCGTCCCCGTGCTGGGCATTTGCTACGGAGCGCAGTTCATGGCCTACGTCGACGGCGGCACGGTAGAACCGGCCTCGTCGCGCGAATATGGCCGCGCCATCCTCGAGAAGGTCGACCAGGCTGACCCGCTGATGGCGGCCATCGAGCCGGGCGCGCAGGTGTGGATGAGCCACGGCGACACCATCACCTCTGTTCCCGACACTTTCCGCCCCATCGCCTCGACCGACAAGGTGGCCATCGCGGCCTACCGCGTCGAAGGGGAGCCGACCTGGGGCGTGCAGTTCCATCCCGAGGTTTACCACTCGACGATCGGCACCGACCTGCTGAGGAATTTCGTCGTTGGCATCTGCGGCGGCAAGCAGGACTGGAGCGCGGCCTCGTTCATCGACACGACGGTGGCGCAGCTTCGCGAGCAGTTGGGCGACGACAAGGTTGTTCTGGGCCTCTCCGGGGGCGTTGACTCGTCGGTGGCCGCCGTGCTGCTCAACCGCGCCATCGGCAAGAACCTCACCTGCATATTCGTGGACCACGGCATGCTTCGCAAGAACGAGTTTGCCGACGTTCTCCGCGACTACGAGGGACTGGGGCTCAACGTGATCGGAGTTGACGCATCGGAAAAATTCTTCGGCGAGCTGGCAGGAGTGACCGACCCCGAGAAGAAACGCAAAATAATCGGCAAGGGCTTCATCGACGTGTTCGACGAAGAGGCCCACAAGGTTAAGGACGTGAAATGGCTCGCGCAGGGCACCATCTACCCCGACTGCATCGAGTCGCTTTCGATCACCGGCACCACCATCAAGAGCCACCACAACGTAGGCGGCCTCCCCGAAAAGATGAATCTGCGGCTCTGCGAGCCCCTGCGCCTGCTGTTCAAGGACGAGGTGCGCGCCGTTGGCCGCGAACTGGGGATGCCCGAGCACCTGATTAAGCGCCACCCGTTCCCCGGCCCCGGCCTGGCGGTGCGCGTGCTTGGCGAGGTGACCCGCGAAAAGGTTGCCGTGCTCCAGGAAGCCGACGCGATCTTCATCAACGGGCTTCGCGAGAACGGCCTCTACGACCAGGTTTGGCAGGCGGGCGCCATACTGCTGCCCGTGCAGAGCGTGGGCGTGATGGGCGACGAACGCACCTACGAGCGCGCCGTGGCACTCCGCGCGGTGACCTCCACCGACGCCATGACAGCCGACTGGGCGCGCCTCCCCTACGATTTCCTGGCCGACGTTTCCAACAAAATCATCAACCGCGTGCGCGGCGTCAACCGCGTCACCTACGACATCTCCTCCAAACCGCCAGCCACCATCGAATGGGAGTAATCTCTATCAAGCTCCACACAGCAACACCAACAACCGCTCACAGTCGTATATATCCCTCGTCAGCAGATATATACGACTGTTTTTTTATTGAATAACCGAAGTGAGTAGGGATTTACTCTAAGGGAAAAGCTAATTTGCATTTCAAAATTTTTAGAACTAAAACTTTTGTAATTCAAAACACATATATTAACTTTGCATTGCGGAAGGTCTATGCACATCATATCACACAGAAAACTCAAAGAATTCTACGAATCGCCTGGCAAAGAGGATTCAAGAATAGCGCTGGAGCGGTGGTATAACATCGCGCAGAATGCCGAATGGCATAATCTTGCGGAGATACGCTTAGATTTCCCAACAGCCGACTACGTTGGCAACCAGCACTATGTATTCAACATCAAAGGGAACAATTACCGACTTGTAGTGGTTGTCAAATTCACGATAGGACGAATCTTCATCAGATTTGTAGGTACCCACGCTGAATATGACAAAATTGATTGTTCAACCGTCTAAGCCGTAACAAAAATGGAGATTACCAAACAGCAATATGAGTTCGCACTGAACCGCATCGAAGAATTGTTGCCGCTGGTCACAGACGAGACTCCGGCAAGCGACAAAAACGCCGTTGAGCTCACCATCGTTTCAGACGTGGTTGAAGCCTACGAAAAGACCCACTACCCTATCGGGAAGCCAACCATCGGCGAGCTCATAAGCCTCTCTATCGAGGAGAAAGGCATGACGCAAAAGCAGTTAGCCTATGAGCTTGGCGTGAGCCCCTCGCGCGTCAGCGACTATATTTCGGGCCGCGCGGAACCGACCCTGCGAATTGCCCGCGCGATCTGCCTCATTCTCGGCATCGCCCCGGCAGCAATGTTAGGAATATAGAACTAACCCGTATCACAAGGGCAGATCGCCAATATAAGCAAAGTCGCATTTCATCAGTCGGTTAGTTTAATTGTGAAAACGCCACCTTTCAATACAGCATACGAGATGTCGCAATTAAGAATTTAGTGGAGATTCAGGGTCAAGACCTGAACCGACTACAATTTTCAACCACAATGACACTATGCATCGCATGGGTACGCAAAAAGCGCGATTCTGATGAAATATGTATGGTCGCAGACAGTTGTTTTAGCGGCGGCCAACGTTTTTTGGCCGCTCCAAAAATTTTCCGTTTGGAGCGGAATGATTGCGCCATAGCTTGCGCCGGGGCCACTACATACTCTTTTCCTGTTATAGAGCACATACGGTAGTCGATATTTCTCAATCAAGGTTTGTTAGATCGGTCCATAGATTTAACCGACCTGACCCACTCTATTGTCGACATTACCAACAAGGTCTTATTTCAAGAAACTGAAAAACAAACAGCAACAGATGGCCCTGATTTCAGTATGATTATCGCAGGCTATTCATGGAGATGGCGTAAACCAATCATTCGCGAAATAAGATACAATCGTCAAGCCAAATTAATGCAGGCTGTGACCCAACCTACTCTCAAGCGAACACAATTCGCCCTTATAGGTGATTACACTCGGGAGGCAAGGCGAAAAATATTCTTGAAATTGGAGAATGACGGGGTTGTTAATGGCGGTGAGGTGGATATGCAACCATTTGATGTTTTAATGGATTATATAAAAGATCCTCAAATTAGCTGTATTGGGGGAAATCCTCAAATGGTAAAGATATATCCGTTTATGAATGTACTGCCGTTTGGTTTCATTGATGGGAACAATACTATTTCATATATGGGTAGGCCATTGACAGATTATGAAACATTTCCATATCCAATAATCAATATTGAAACCAAAGAGCAGACATACATGAAAGAAATCAGAGAGGACCTAAAACGCAAGCCTGAGATACTTAAACCATTGTGGAAATTTCATAACCGATAGAATTTCCGAGTAAGACGTGCGAAATGGAGGATACTAAAATCTACCATCCCCTGCGGGGGAAGAATTTGGGTGTGGATTTTTGGGTTCAGATAAAAAACAGTAATTTTGCAGTCAGATAGATAAGCATTTATGCGCCTATAAACAACACAAAAAGCCGTTTGCTTTATTCCGAAAGTATTAGGTGAGCAAACTATATGCCTTCGTGTCCATCTTGGATCCACGTTTCAACAGGGAAAGCGATGTTGATATGGCGGATGAAACGATTGTGGAAAATCCCTGTTTCAAGGAAGGACTCGGGGAAACCATGCAGCTTATTTATGCACGGCTTGTTTTTTGACAAGCGGCTTATTTATAGACAGGAGAATAGAGCGATGAAAGGAATTGTGCTCGCCGGGGGCTCCGGCACGAGGTTGTACCCTATTACGAAGGGGGTGAGCAAGCAGTTGCTGCCAATCTACGACAAGCCGATGGTATATTACCCGATATCGACGCTGATGCTGGCGGGGATACGGGAGATTCTGGTGATTTCCACGCCGGACGACCTTCCGAGTTTCCGCCGTCTGCTGGGCGATGGGTCGGACTACGGAGTGAGCTTCACCTACGCCGAGCAGCCGAGCCCCGACGGCCTTGCGCAGGCATTCATCATAGGCCGGGAATTTATCGGCGACGACTCTGTGTGCCTGGTTCTTGGCGACAATATATTCCATGGGGCGGGCTTTTCGCAAATGCTGAAAAGCTCGGTGGATGCCGCCGAACACGACGGGAAGGCCTCGGTGTTCGGCTACTGGGTTGACGACCCGTCGCGCTATGGCGTGGCGGAGTTCGACTCCCGCGGCAACTGCCTCTCAATCGAGGAGAAGCCTGAGCACCCGAAGAGCAACTACGCCGTGGTGGGGCTCTATTTCTACCCCAACAAGGTGGTTGACATCGCGGCCGGCATCAAGCCCTCGGCGCGCGGCGAGCTGGAGATTACCTCGGTGAACCAGGCCTTTCTGGCCGAAGGGGAGCTGAAGGTGCAGACGTTGCCCCGGGGCTTCGCGTGGCTCGACACAGGCACCCACGACTCGCTCGCCGAGGCATCGATTTATGTGGAGGTGCTTGAAAAGCGCCAGGGATTGAAGATTGCCTGCCTTGAAGGAATCGCGTTCCGCCAGGGATGGATTTCGCGCGAGAGGCTGGAAGCAATCGCGCGGCCAATGCTCAAAAACCAGTATGGGCGCTACCTGATGAAGGTTGCCGACGAGGTGGGGCGCACGGGTTTTGCCAATCTCGACTAACCGACTAAGCCAAAGAGAGAGATGGAAGTGATCAAAACCGCCATCGATGGCGTGCTGATAATCGAGCCCCGGATATTCCGCGACTCGCGGGGCTACTTTTTCGAGAGTTACAACAAGGGCGAGTTCGACGCGAAGGTGGGGCCCGTGGACTTTGTGCAGGACAATGAGTCGATGTCAACCCGTGGTGTGATCCGCGGGCTGCATTTCCAACGGCCGCCGTTCGCTCAGGCCAAACTGGTGAGATGCGTTCAGGGGCGAGTGCTCGACGTGGCGGTCGACCTGCGCCGCGGGTCGCCGACCTACGGGCGGCATGTGGCTGCCGAACTCTCGGACGAGAACCACCGGCAGTTTTTCATCCCCCGCGGATTCGCCCACGGCTTCGCCGTGCTGTCGGCCACTGCGGTGTTCCAGTACAAATGCGACAACTTCTATCACCTTGAGGCCGAGGGGGGCATTTCAATTAACGACGCTTCGCTGGGGATTGACTGGCTAATAGACCCGGCGGAGGCCGTCACCTCGGAAAAGGACTGCCACCACCCGCTGCTGGCCGACTTCGACACGCCATTTGACATTAACATCGACCCATACGCAAAATGAAGCACAACATACTGATCACCGGCGGGGCGGGCTTTATCGGCTCGCATGTCGTGCGCCTTTTCGTCAATAAATATCCCGAATACAACATCGTAAACCTCGACAAGCTGACATACGCGGGGAACCTCGACAACCTGGCCGACATTGCCGACAAGCCTAACTACAAGTTTGTTAAAGCCGACATTGCCGACCTCGACGCGGTGCGCGGCATCATAGCCGGCAACGAAATCACGGGCATCATACACTTGGCGGCCGAGAGCCACGTCGACCGCTCGATCAAAGACCCGTTTACATTTGCCCGCACCAACGTGATGGGCACCCTGGCGCTTCTGCAGGCGGCGAAGGAGTATTGGGAGTCGACCCCGGAGAAGTATGCCGGGAAGCTCTTCTACCACATATCGACCGACGAGGTTTACGGCGCGCTGGAAATCACCCACCCCGAGGGGGTTGAAGCGCCTTTCGCGACCAAGGCGTCGGCCAAAGGCCACGAGGCCTACGGCGAGGTGTTTTTCACCGAGGGCACGAAATATGCCCCCCACTCGCCCTATTCGGCGTCGAAAGCGTCGTCAGACCACTTCGTGCGCGCCTATCACGACACCTACGGCATGCCGACGCTGGTGACCAACTGCTCGAACAACTACGGGCCCTACCAGTTCCCGGAGAAACTGATACCCCTGTTCATCAACAACATAAGGCAGGGGAAGCCGCTTCCTGTCTACGGCAAGGGGGAGAATGTGCGCGACTGGCTGTTTGTCGAGGACCACGCCCGCGCCATCGACCTGATATTCCACCGCGGCAAGGTGGCCGAGACCTACAACATCGGCGGCTTCAACGAGTGGAAGAACATCGACTTGGTGAAGGTGATTGTGCGCACCGTCGACCGCCTGCTGGGGAACCCCGAAGGGCACAGCGACCACCTGATCACCTATGTGACCGACCGCCTTGGCCATGACCAGCGCTATGCCATCGACTCGCGGAAGCTGCAACGCGAGCTTGGCTGGGAGCCGTCGCTGCAGTTCGAGGAGGGGCTGGAGCGCACCGTGCGCTGGTATCTCGACAACCAGGAGTGGCTCGACCGCCTTGCGAACCGCCATTGAGGGGCAGCGTTTACGCGCCGGCCTGCTCCTTTAAGCGATGAATGAATGATTTTTCGGGAATAATTTCTATTTTTGCATTCGTTTAATGCCTCTGACAGAGATTAAAGATTGCCATGAAAAGGATTACGGCCATCGCGCTTATATGCCTGGGGATGCTGGCGCTCGCCATCCCGGCCCGCGCCCAGCTGATCAAGAAAGCCGGCGAGCTGATTCAAACCGCTTTTAGCGACGCACAGAGTGACACGGCTTCCACGCGGCTCACGCCCGAGATGCGGCAGCTGCGCGACTCGCTGCGCATGCGCGAAATGGCGTTACAGCTGCAGGAGATGAGGCTCAACGAGATGATGCTGCGCGACGAGCTCGACAAGGCGCGTGCCGGCGGGGCGGCGGCTGACTCGGCAAAACTGGCCGAGAAGCGGCGCTCCATCGACTCGCTTCGCGCCGTGACCCCCGGAATGCCGGTGGTGGTGGAGGGGGACACGCTTTTCGCCCTCTACGCCGAGCGTGGCGGCTATTCGGCGATGGACCGTGCTGAGATGACGGCGGAGATTCTTTCGAAAATAAGCCACGCGACAGCCCTTGGCCGCGACACGGTGAGCCTGCTCGAAAACGACAATTATGTCGACATCATGTATGGCAACAAGGTGCTCCTGAGCCTCACCGATCAGGACGCTATGTGGGAGGGCACGTCGCGCAAGGAGCTCGCCGAACGCTATGCCAGGGTGCTGGAAGCGAAAATCAACGACCTGAAGGAGGACCACAATTTCATGCAGATTGTGAAGCGCGCGGCGCTGTTCCTGCTGGTGGTGTTCGCTCAATACCTTCTGTTCAAGCTCACCAACTACCTGTTCCGCCGCCTGCGCCGCCGCATAATACGCTTCAAGCAACAGCGGCTCAAGCCAATCATTCTGCGCGACTACGAGCTGCTCAACACTCGCCAGCTGGGGAGGATACTCATTTTTTTCAACAACATACTGCGCTATCTGGTGCTTCTGGTGCAGCTGATGTTCTCGGTGCCTATTCTCTTCGCCATCTTCCCCCAGACCGAGAAACTGGCGCTGAGCATATTCTTCTACCTAATCGAGCCTATAAAGATGGTGCTCAGGTCGATTGTGGACTATATACCCAATCTGTTCATAATCCTCGTCATCTGGTTCTGCATCAAGTATATCATAAAAGGCATCCACTACATAGCCTGCGAAATCGAGAGCGAGAAGCTGAAAATCTCGGGCTTCTACCCCGACTGGGCGCAACCGACGTTCAACATCATCCGCTTCCTGCTCTATGCGTTCATGGTGGCGATGATCTATCCCTATCTGCCGGGGTCGGATTCGGGTGTGTTCCAGGGCATATCGGTGTTCGTGGGCCTCATCGTGTCGCTTGGGTCGAGCACCGTGATCGGCAACATCATAGCCGGCCTGGTGATTACCTACATGCGCCCGTTCAAGCTCGGCGACCGCATAAAGCTGGACGACACCACGGGCAACGTGATTGAGAAAACGCCGTTCGTCACCCGCATACGCACGCCGAAAAACGAGGTGGTAACCATTCCCAACTCGTTCATAATGTCGTCGCACACGGTGAATTACAGCGCCTCGGCCCGCCAGTTCGGCCTCATCATCCACACCACGGTCACCATTGGCTACGACGCGCCGTGGCGGCAGGTGCACCAACTGCTCATCGATGCCGCCCGCCTCACACCCGGCGTGCTCGCCCACCCCAAGCCGTTTGTGCTCGAAACCGACTTGCAGGACTATTACCCCTGCTACCAAATCAACGCCTACATCAAGGATGCCGACCTCCTTGGCGAAATAATGTCGAGTCTGCACCAGAACATCCAGGACGTGTTCAACGAGGCCGGGGTGGAAATCATGTCGCCCCACTACTACGCTCGCCGCGACGGGAGCGCCTCGACCATCCCCGCCGACTACCTGGAAGTCAAAATCCAACCCGACGAGGCCCCCGGGCAATAGTTGCCGGGTCAGGAGGGTTGCTGGAGGGGGGTCATGTGGTAGCCGAGGGCGTTGAGCTCCATGGCCATGCCGGCGAGGTAGAGCTGATGAAGGGCGGCAATGTAGCAGCCCAGGGCGGCAGGAGTGCCGGGCTCGACATGCTCATGGCTGATAAGGCTGAAAACACGAGAGGCGCATTCGGCCACAAGCTCGGTCACTTTTTCGGCAGCCTCGTCGCGGTAGCCGAGGAGGTCCTGCACGACGGCTTCGTCGAGATTGTCGTAGCCGCGCATGTCGCGAAGTTTTTCGTAAAAGTCGGTGCGTCGCGAGTTTTTCTCCCAATCGGTGTCCCAGTAGAATGCCATGGCCATGCCGATGAGCATCATCCATCCAAGCGAAACCACGGGATAGTCCTTGAATTCGCGGGCGCCGTCGGGCATATAGCTGCGGGCAATCGCGCCCCATAGTTCCTCAACGTCGGGGCACTCGGGCACATGGGGGTCGAGCGCCTCCTTTTTTTGCAGAAATCCAATGATGTCTTCGCGCACTTTTGCTTCAAAGCTTTCAACGAGCTGCTTTACTTGCGAGTTATCCATATTGATGTAATGTTTAGTGTCAAATTCCTAAAGAATAACACTTGAAAAACCAACCTTGTTGCGCCGGCGGGGCGATTTCCGCGGTTCTGTGGCCGTGCGACGGGTTATCTGACCGGGATTGAGAGGGAGGCCGCTTTAAGGCCCGGGGCTTTGGCTTCAAGGGTGAGGGTGCCGGGGGTTTCGGCACTCTGGACGATGGCTGTTAGCCGCCCGTTGAACAGGTGCATCTGCGGCAGGTGGAACAGGTCGAGCGACGTGGCGTCGCCGTTGGCCGCGGCCCGATACGCGCCCTGGCCGCTGACGCGGAATTTCACCAGGCGGTTGTCGGCGGGGCAGAGATTGCCGTCGCGGTCGACCACTGAAACAGTGACGTAGGCCAGCTCCTCGCCATCGGCGGCGAGCGAGGTGGTAGAGGTTTCAAGCCGCAGGGCGTATGGCTTCCCGGCGGTTCTCACAACGCGTTCGGCGGCCGGATTGCCGTCGGCATCGTAAGCCACAACGCGCAGTTCGCCCGGCTGGTATAGTGCGTCCATCCACATCAGGCGATAGCGGCGCAGCAGTGCCATGTCGTCGGTCGAGGCGGCGGCCTCGTCGGCAGAGAGGCGGCGCTGCCGTCCCTGGCTCACCCCGTTAATCCACAACTCGGCCTCGGGGAAGGAGGTGTAAACCATCACGGGGGTCACGAGCCCTTCGCGCCCCGGCCAGGTCCAGTGGGGCACGATGTGGAGCGTCGTATCCTGGCGATTCCAATGACTTCGGTAGAGGTAGAAACGGTCCTTGGGAATCGACGCGAGGTCGATGATGCCGAAAAGCGAGCTGTGGCTGGGCCACGCGTCGGTGTTGTAGGGCGACGGCTCGCCGAGATAGTCGAACCCAGTCCAGACGAACTGCCCCATGGTCCAGGGATAGTCCTCGGCGAAGGCGAAATCAACGTCGGGTATGTTGGCCCAGGAGCAATGCTCGGTGTCGTAGCCCGACGACTGATGGTCGGGGTACATGGCCGTGCCCGACACCGCGACAGGGAATTTGTAGACACCCCGCGAGCTGACAGTCGAAGCCGTTTCCGAGCCGAGAATCAGTCCCTGCGGCAGGTTTTCGTAGGCCTCGACATAGCGGTGGGTGCGATAGTTGAGCCCCGGCACGTCGATCATCGCGCCGAAGCCGTTGGCGAGGATGCACGTCACCTGGTCCATGCCGCAGGTGACGGGGCGCGTCGGGTCCTCGCGATGGCAGATATCCTGGAGGAATTTCGCCACCTCGTAACCGTCGGTGCTGCACTGCGTGGGGACCTCGTTGCCCACCGACCACATCACCACCGAGGGGTGGTTGCGATACTGACGCAGCATGTTGACCATGTCGCGCTCGGCCCACTCGTCGAAAAAGCGATGATAGCCGTTTTCGCATTTGGCGATGTCCCACTCGTCAAAGGGCTCCACCATCATCATGAAACCCATTTCGTCGCATAGCTCCACGAGTTCGGGGGCCGGCATATTATGGGAGGTGCGGATAGCGTCGCACCCCATATCCTTAAGCAGCTCAAGCTGGTGGCGCAGGGCCGAGCGGTTGACGGCGGCGCCGAGCGGCCCGAGGTCGTGGTGGTTGCACACCCCCTGGAACTTGCGCGGCTTGCCATTGAGAAAGAACCCTCGCTGGGGAATAACCTCGATGGAGCGCACTCCGAAACGGGTGTCGTATTTGTCGACAACAGCGCCGTCGGCGTCCTTTACAACAGTGCGGGCCACATAGAGCGCCGGCGACTCGGGCGACCACAGCGACGGCGACGAGATTTCGAAATTCTGTTCGATGGGGAGTCCGTGGTTCACGCGGCCTTTGGTGGTCCGCGAAGCCACCACCGCGCCATCGGGCGCGACAATGTCGGTCACGACGGTGAGAGCCTCCTCCCCGGGGTTTTCAATCTGCACAAGCAGGTTTACCGTGGCGAAATCCTCGGCGACATGCGGGGTGGTGACGCGGGTGCCCCACACCGGGATGTGGGTCGAGTCGGTCTCCACGACCCTCACGTTGCGGTAGAGCCCGGCACCGGGATACCACCGCGAAGAAAATGGCTTGTTTTCGAGCCTCACGGCGAGCTGGTTGGCCGACCCGTCGGTATTAAGGTACGGGGTAACGTCGAAATGGAAGGAGTTGTAGCCGAAAGGCCACTCCCCCACCTCCTTGCCGTTGACCCAAACGCGCGCCTCGCTCATGGCGCCGTCAAAGACGAGCGACACCATGCGCCCCGGCGCGGCATCGAATGTGGTGCGATACCACCCGGTGCCCATGTAGGGGAGGCCGCCCGAACGGCCTGTTTTCAGCGTGGCCTTCGTTTCGCCATCCTGGGTGACGGCCACCGTCTGCAAATCGTGCTTGCGGTCAAAGGGGCCGTAAATGGCCCAGTCGTGGGGCACCGTCACCTGCTGCCAGCGCGAATCGTCGAAGTCGGCATCGGCGGCACGCGGGTTGTCCTCCTGGCTGAAACGCCATCCTTTTTTCAACAAAGTTTCACTACGCTGGGCCACCACGCATGTGGCCGACATCACAATTGCGAGAAACGAAGCGGTGAATTTCACAAACGACATACTGAAAACTTATCGGGTCACTGACTGCTACAAAGTTATCTTTTCGCTCAGCGGGAGATTGGCTGAGGAGTTTCCGACGTGAATCACGAATTCGCCCGGCTCGATGACGAATTTGTGGCTGTCCATGTCGAAGAACGCGAACGCCTCGCTGTCGAGCACGATTTTCACCTCGCGGCTCTCGCCCGGGCGCAGGCTCACTTTCTCGAAGCCTTTCAGCTCCTTGACGGGCCGCGGAACGCTGCACTCGGTGTCGCTGACGTAGACCTGCGCCACTTCGGCGGCCTCGCGCTTGCCGGTGTTGGTGAGGGTGAAAGTCACCTCTACCTCTTCGTCGCCAAGCTTTTTGAGTTTCAGGTCGGAGAACTCGAATGTCGAATATGAGAGGCCGAAGCCGAAGGGATAGAGCGGGGTAGCCCCGGCGCGGTCGTAGCCGCGATAGCCGGTGAAGACCCCCTCGCGGTATTGCACATGCTGGCATTCGCGGGTTTCTGTGGAACGCACTTTCGCGCGGTTGGCGTAATAATTGCCGTTAGAGGGGCTCTCGTCGAGCGAACGGTCGTAGGTGATCGGGAGCTTGCCCGAGGGGGAGACGCGCCCAGTGAGAATCTCGGCGAGGGCCGTTCCACCCTCCTGGCCGGGATACCACGCCATCACAATCGCTTTCGCACTGTCGGCCCACTGGCTGAGGTCGACGGCGCCGCCGCTGTTGAGCACCACGACGAGATTGGGGTTCACCGCAGCGATTTCGCGAATGAATTCCTCTTCATAGTCGGGCAGGCCGAAGGGGCGGTCGAAGCCCTCGCCCTCGGTGTCGCCGTTGAAGCCGGTGCAGAGCACCACGTTGCGGGCCCCCTTCAGAGCCTTGTGCAATTTCTCGCGGTCGAGGCTCTTCAACGCCAAGTTGACCTTGGCACCGCCGCTGCTGTCGAAATAGTCGAGGCGGAAGCGATATGTTTCGCCGGCGCGAACCGGGTAGCTCACCACGCGCTCGCTGAAGGAGTGGTTGCCCCAATGGCCGGCCACCACGGTGTCGTTGACGTAGAATCGGTAGCCGTCGTCGCCCCCTACCCCGATTTTCAGCAATTCATCTTTTTCGGGGCGGTAGGTGGCGCTCCAGCTTATTGAAAAGCCGTCGGAGGGGAATCCCTTTGCCGGGCCTGAGTACTCATAGTCAAAGTCCACTCCGCTGTCGACCCTGACAAGGTCGGGCTCGCCGCTGAAATTCATGTTTTTGAAATAGCGTCCAGTCAAGCCGCGGGTGGTCATCGCGGAGTCGGCATAGAGCTGCCCCGTGATGTCGCGGTAGATGTCGTCCTCGGCGAGGAAGCCCGCGTCGCGTTTCATGCCCGTGAGCGCCTTGGAAAGCGGAGTGATTGAAAACGCGCTCACAGCGCCGCTGCCGCCGCCCGACACGATGGTGTCGGCGTTGGCCCCAAGCACCACAGTGCGCCCCTTAAGGGGCAGGATGCCCCCTTCGTTTTTCAACAACACGATACCCTCGCGGGCAGTCTGCAGAGCCGTAGCGCGTGAAATGTCGTAGTCGAGGGGTATGGATGCGTCCTTCGCATCGCGGTCGAGCAGCCCGAACGCGCTAAGAGTCTGCAATATATGCGCCACCTTGGCATCAATGGCACCCATCGTGATTCGTCCCGATGCCAGGGCGTCGCGCAGAAGCGAGTCCTTGTATTGCACCGCCTTGGGCATTTCGAGGTCGAGCCCCGAATTGACGGCGTTCACCGTTGAATAGACCGAGGTCCAGTCGCTCATGAGAATGCCGTCGAAGCCCCAGCTGTCGCGGAGCACCTGTGTGTTGAGCCACGGATTTTCGGTGGAATGCACCCCGTTGAGCAGGTTGTAGCTGTTCATCACCGCGCCCACCCCGGATTTCATCACCGCCTTGCGGAAGGCTGGAAAATAGATTTCCTGGAGAGTGCGCTCGTCGACATCGCTGCTCACATGGTGGCGGCTCCACTCCTGGTTGTTGGCGGCGAAATGCTTAACGGTGGCAATCACACCGCGCGACTGCAAGCCGTCGATGTATTGGCACGCGATTTCAGAGGTGAGATACGGGTCCTCGCCCATGTATTCGAAATTGCGGCCGCAGAGAGGCGAGCGGTAGATATTGACCCCGGGGCCGAGCATAATGCCCACCCCGCGCGCCTTAGCGTCGTCGCCCAGGCTCTGGCCATAGCGGTTGATGAGCCCGCGGTTCCATGTCGCCGCGGCGAGGATGCCGCACGGATAGAGGGTGCTGTGGGCGCAGTGGTTGCGCACGCCCTGGGGCCCGTCGGCAAGTAGCACGCGGGGAATGCCGAGGCGCTCGATGGGGCGCAGCGAGAAGGAGGTCTCGCCCGAAAGATAGGCGAGTTTCTCGTCGAGAGTCATCTGGCCCACCAACTCGCGGGCGCGCTCTTTATCTTGTTGGCTCACTGTGACGGCAGTGGCCGCGACATTGCCCGCGGCGAGCATGGCCAGGGCGAGAATCAGTTTTTTTATCATTATTCCGCAAGATTAATTTTTATCGACTTTCCGTTGACAATGACGTTGTATTCGCCCGGTTCGAGAAATCGGTTGCCGTCGGCATCGACGAAGCTCAAATCGCGCATGGGGTCGATTGTGAATGTGAATGTTTCGGTTTTTCCGGGCTCTATGCGCTTCTTCTCGAAATATTTCAGCTCCTTTTCGGGCCGGGTAATCGAGCAGAAAGGGTCGGCGATGAACCACATCACGGTTTCGTCGCCGGCAACCGAGCCGGTATTCTCAACATCGACAGAAACCGTCAGCTTGTCGCCGCGCTTGAAGTCGGTGGCCGAGGAGTTCAAATCGCCATAACTGAATGTGGTGTAGCTAAGGCCGTGGCCGAAAGGATAGAGCGGCTGGCTGGTGATGTCCTGATAGAAACCCTGATGGTGGCGGCCGCTTTTGCGGCGGTTATAGTAGATGGGAATCTGGCCGGTTGAATAGGGGAATGTCATCGCGAGCTTGCCCGAGGGGTTGACCCGGCCCGAGAGAATCGCGGCCAGGGCCTCGCCTCCGCGCACACCCGGCTGCCACGCCTCCACAATGGCGTTTGCCATGGGCTCCAGGCGGTTCAACTCCAGCGGTCGCCCGTTGGTGAGCACCAGCACCACCGGCTTTCCGGCCTTCGCGACCTCCGCGGCGAGCTCCTCCTGGATTGCCGGCAGGGCAATTTGCGAGCGCGAAGCGTTTTCGCCGCTCCACCTCAAGTTTTCGCCAAGGCAGAGCACCACGGCGTCGGCCCACTTGGCAGCTTTCAGCGCTGCCTTGAAGCCCGAGCGGTCGTCGCCGTCGCGCCGGCACCCCTCGACATAACGAATCTCGGCATCGTCGCCAAACTCCTTCTTGATTCCGTCGAGATAGGTGGTGACGGTCAGCGGGTCGCCGTGTCCGCACCACGAACCCAACAGATCCCACTGATTGCTGGCCAGCGGGCCAATGACGGCGATTTTCTTCTTGCCGCGCAGGGGGAGGAGCAGCGTGCTGTCGTTTTTCAGAAGCACCATCGACTCGGCGGCGAGCCGCTCGGCGGTTTCAAGCGACGCCGGGCGCAGGAAGCGGTCGGGCACTTGGGGAGTATATGGATTCTCAAACAGCCCGAGGCGGAATTTGACGCGCAACACGCGTCTCACAGCTTCGTCGATGGTCTGCGGCGACACTTTCCCCCGGGCCACGAGGTCGGCGAGGTGGCGGTCGTAGGCGTGGCTCATCATGTCCATCTCCAGGCCGGCGTTCAGAGCCCGCATGGCGGCCTCGGCCTTGTCGGCGGCGAGCCCCTGGTTTTTCAGCTGCTCGATCGCGCCCCAGTCGCTGACTATGAATCCGTCGTGTCCCCAGCGGTTTTTCAGGATCTCGGTCATCGTGTAGTGGTTGGCCGACCCGGGCACGCCGCTAATGTCGTTGAAGGAGCTCATAAGAGTGGCCGCTCCGGCCTTGACACCCGCCTCGTAGGGGGGCAGATAGGTGTCCCAGAGCGTCTGGGGCGACACCTCGGTGTAGACATAGTCGCGTCCGGCCTCCGAAGCGCCGTAGCCCACGAAGTGTTTCAGGCACGCTGCCACCGAGGTGGAGTCGGAAAGGCGCTTGCCCTGATAGCCGCGCACCGACGCGGCGCAGAACACGGCGTTGGCGTAGGGGTCCTCGCCATACCCCTCGGCCACGCGTCCCCAGCGGGGGTCGCGTGCCACGTCGATCATCGGCGAGAATGTCCAGTCGACACCCGACATGCGCGACTCCTGGGCCGAAACGGCGCACGCCTGGCGCACAAGCCCCGGATTCCAGGAACAGGCCTGGGCGAGCGAGATGGGATAGATGGTGCGGAAGCCGTGAATCGCGTCGTAGCCGAAAATCACCGGGATACCCAGCCGCGACTCCTCCATGGCGCGGCGCTGCATGGCGTTGCGCAGCGCAGGGTCGGTATCGAAGTAGATCAGCGAGCCAATCTCGGCGGAAAGCTCCTTCACCTCCTCGCCAACATTGTTCTCATTGTTGTTGCGCCCGAGTGTGTATTGGTTGAGCTGCATTATTTTCTCGTCGAGAGTCATGCGCGACAGAAGGTCGTCGACACGGATTTCGACCGGCACGGAGGCATCCTTGTAGAGCGCGGCCGCGGGTTTGAGAGCTCCGAGGTCGGTCACCTCCGAGGGGTTGGCCACCGCGGCGTGGGCGGCTTCGCGGGCCGCGCGGGCAAGGTCGGGGTTCATCCCTTCTGGCAGGTAGGTGTTTTTGGTCACATCCTTGCCGAAAAGCTTTTCAAACCAGGCGCAAGCGGCGGTGAAGCGCCCCACCCCGAGGTCGAGGTGGTAGCCGTCGCAGTTCATGTTGTCGCCGATGAACGACGTGCGGGCATTCTGCACCGCGGTGCCCGAGGGAACTATTACCGCGATTCCTCCCAGCTCGGCGGCGCGGTTGTTGGCATCGACAATGGCGCGGTACATGGCCATCTGGTCGTTGCCATAGTTTTTGAAACCCGAGTGGGGGGCGCCCTGCTGGTAGGCCCACGTCTGGTGAAGGATTATCCGCGACTTCCCCGGAGCGTTGGCCCTCACATAGTCAAGGAGCCCTGGGAGCGAGGCGGCGTAGGTGTCAAACTTTCCCGACAGCGGGCTCGCCTGCTGGACGGAAATATAGTCCCAGTCGTCGTCGGCAAGCCCCTCCCCTACCGACACGTTGGTTTTCTCGGTCATCTTGCCGTCGGCACCAATTTTTCGGTAGACGTAGTCGTGGCGGTCGCCGCGCACATTGTTGAGATGGCGCTCGAGCGAACAGCCTCCGATGTAGAGGTTGCCGATGATAGCCGTGTCGCCCTCGGCGGCGGCGAGTTCATGGAGATTCTGCTCGATGGCGTCGCGCGAGAAGCTGTTGCCGATGGCGAGAATTTTCAACGTGCGGGCGTGGCAACCGATGGCGGTCGCGATGGCGAGCGCCCACAAAAAGAGTCGGAGTTTCATAATTTTTACGAGTGGAGGGGGTGCTTACTTTTCAGCACGTTTTTTGTTGTAGAAATCGCGCATGATGTACCATGCTTTTTTCCTCTGGCCGCGGTCGGAGACGAGCCCCTTGCGATTCCAGCCCTCCTGGTTGGCAGGGTGGAATCGGAATGGCGAACGGAAATCGAACAGAATCCAGGGCGACACGCCGGCGAGGTTGGGGATGTTCTCCATCATGCGCAGATTGTCCTCATAGAGGCGTGCCTGGTAGTCCTCGCTCCAGGAGCTTGCCACGTCGCGGCTGCCACTCTGGCCGTAGAGCGCCTCGCCGCCAAACTCAGAGATTATGAGCGGCTTGCCGGGCACAACGTCCCACACGGCCTCGGCCGGCGACAGAGGCCAGGGGTGATACCAGCCCATGTACTTGTTGACGCCCACCACGTCGAGATTGTCGGTGAAGGGGTCGTCCATGGTGAACACCTTGCGGTCGTTGTCGAACTCAACGAGGTCGAAAGCGGCCACATAGAGCCTGGTGGTGTCGATGGAGCGCCCGGTGTCGAGGAGCGATTTCAGGAACGCGTCGCGCTCGGCCGACGGCTTTGTTTCGTTGGCCACGCCCCAGAAGCCCACCGCGCAGCGGTTTTTGTCGCGGTTGATCATCTCGGTGAGCATCGTCTGGGCCTTGGCGCGGGTGTTGTCGTCGGCGAAGTCGATGCCTTGCCAGATGGGAATCTCCTGCCAGAGCAGAATGCCCATTTTCTCGGCCATGCGCACGGTGTACTCGTTTTGCGGATAGTGGGCCAGGCGAATCATGTTCACCCCCAGGTCGCGGGCCTCGCTGAGGAGCATCGTGGCATCGGCCTGCGAGAAGGCGCGACCCATGCGCTGGGGAATCTCCTCGTGAAACGAAACGCAGCGCATGAACAGCGGCTGGCCGTTGACAAGGATTTTGTCGCCATCGACGGCGATGTCGCGGAAACCGATTTCCTCGGCCACGCGGTCGTCGCCACCGGCGACCACCACGTCGTAGAGCACCGGGGCCTCAGGGGCCCAGCGCTTCAGGTTCTTCACCTTGATGGAGCCGGCGACGCGCCCCTCGGCATCGGTGACCCCCTCGAAACGCTTTTTCAGCTGAGGAATCTCCACGGAGACAGCCACCCCGGCTTGCGGGCGCGACATGCGCACATCGATGTCGATTGTCTCGGGGTCGCCTTTCCGCAGGCGGATGAAATAGTCCTCAATGTGGTTGTCGGGCACGCTGACGAGCATCACGTCGCGGGTGATGCCGCCATAGTTCCACCAGTCGAACGCCAGCGAGGGAATCGCGTCGCGGGTGCGCCGGTTGTTCACCTCCACTGCGAGGAAGTTGTCGCCCTCGCGGAGTTCATCGGTAACATCGATGGCAAAGGGGGTGAAGCCCCCCTCGTGGGCGCCGACCTCCTTGCCGTTGAGATAAACGGTGCATCGATAGCTCACAGCCCCGAAATAGAGGAATTCGCGGAACCCGGGGCGCGGGTCGGCCTCGAAATGGCGGCCATACCAAACGGTGCCCTCGTAGTATTTCAACTCCGGCGACTGCGAGTTCCAGTCGCCCGGCACTTCCAGCCGCAGACCGCCGTCGAAGGAGTATTCATAGAAGTCGGTCGCCCCTTGCGGCGAGCGGTTCTCGTAGACCTTCATTCTGTCGCCCTGGTCGTAGAGGTCGACAATCGCGTCCCAGCGACCGTTGAGCATGCGGTAGTCGCGGCCATAGACGTTGGTCAGCGTCGCTGCCGCCGCCGAGGCGGCGACTGCGACAATGGCCGACAGAAAAAGCGAAATCCTTTTCATAGGCTGTGGGTTATCCGTCGGTTAGTTCTTGCTGCAATTCTTGAGGAAGTCCATCAACCAGATCCAGGCGTCGTGGCTCTGCTCGGTGTAGGTGTAGTGGCCGGTGGTTTCGGCAATGGTGAGCTGCTTCGGAGCGTCGATCACGTTGTAGACCGACATTGTGGTGGTCGGGGGGCACACCATGTCGTTATAGCCGAAGGCATAGAACCCGGGGACGCTCACCTCGCGGGCGAAGCTCGTCACGTCGAAGTAGGCCAGCGTGTTGAGAATCTCGGGAGTGTGGTATTTCTCATTTTTGAGAGTGTGGGGCCAACCACCGGCGCGTCCGGCGGCATAGCCTGCCATGTCGCTCAGGGCCGGATAGTAGGAAACGAGCGCCTTGACGCGCGGGTCGAGGCCGGCGACGATGATGGAGAGCGCGCCACCCTGGCTACCGCCAAACGTGGCGAGGCAACCGTTGAACTCGGGGAGCTGCTCGATGAAGTCGATGGCGCGGACGCAGCCTGTGAACACGCGCTTGTAGTAGTAGCGGTCGCGGTCGTCCATGTTGAAGGAGTGGTAGCCCTTGATGGGGCCGTTGTTAAGGCTTGTGTAGAGCTCGCCGGGGAGGTTTACGGGGATGCCGTGCACACCGATTTCGAGGATGATGAATCCCTTCTCGGAGTGGGCTATGTCGCCATTATAGGGGCGGCATCCGGCACCCGGCACTCTGAGGATGGCCGGATAGGTGCCCTTGGCGGTCGGGACTGTGAGAATGCCATACATGCGCGAGTTCCAGTCGTTGTTGACCCACGAAACATGGTAGACGTTTACTTTCGAGGTGCAACGCTCGGGCATGAGGGTCATCGTGGGCTCCAGGTCCCATTTGCGCGCGTCGGCAATGGCCTTGGTCCAGAATTCCTTGAAGTCGGCGGGTTGCTGGGTGACGGGGGTCAGCTTCTCGGGCGAGAAACCAACGGTGCCCATCCCTTCGTAGTCGTAGCCGTCCTTCTTCAGGTAGACGCGGCAACGGAGGAAGCCGGGCTTGTCGAGGGTTCCGGCATCGATGGTTCCGTGGCCGTTGGTGAGCTTCACCTTGCCGGTTTTGCGGGGCTTCATCATATCTTCCGAGATGTCGTAGGAGAGTTCGAGGTTCCCCTCGGGCACGCCGCACCTCAAGAGGTTGACACTGAATTTGACCTTCTGGCCCGGTTGGCTGGTCCACTCGCCGTTTTCGGGGTAGACCGAGAGTTTGTAGAGACGCTCCGCCGGCTGTGCCGTCGCTGCCAAAGCGGCGAAAAACAGAGTCAAACAAAGGAAAATACGTTGAAGACGCATAGTAATATGGGATTAGTTAGGTTAGTTCAACAAATTTAATGATTCTTTTCGACTTTGTACTTATACATCACAAAATCGTTGGGCCTTTCGATGGTCAGCGGCAGCCGTCCATCCTCCCCGACGCTGACTTGCCGGTCGGGGCCGTTGCCGGCAACCGGGGTGAGCGACACGGCGTCGCCCTGGGCAAACCATGTTGCCACCCGCGCCTGTGGCCGGGGATTATCCTCGCGGTAGACAAGCAGATAGCCCTCGGTGTCGGACAGCAACGACTGGAACCCGGTCCACGACCGGCCCGAAGGCTCATCGCCGATGGGGAGTATGACCCCGCTGTGGAAATCGTGCTGCACCCCGCGGTAGGCCTCGACCAGGGGCTTAATGCCGAAAGCCTCGTCGGGCAGATTGGCTGCCTCCATCCATGCCAGCGGCTGGCCGGCCATCGTTGTGGCAAACAGGTAGCCGAAATCGTAGTTTGCCGGGGCAAACGGGTCGCCGGCATACTTGGCCTCGTTGCGCCACTTGTTGAGAAACTCGATTTGGAGCCGCTCGGCGGGGACGTAGCGCGAGAGCATCCACAGGTTGCGCAGGGTGTGGTAGGGGTAGTAGTTGCCCCAGTCGGTGTAGCGGTTTTCGAGGAAGATGTTGCCGTATTCGTTAAAGAAATGGTAGCCCCCGCGGCGGCTTGCCGTGGCGTCGAGGTTGAACATCACCTCGTTGTTTGTTTCGGCGAGCACCTTGTCGAACATGCGGCGCAGGTTCTCCTCGCCGAGCTTCGAGTTCACCGTCAGTCCGTCGATTTTGAACATGCGTATGCCATGGTCGCGCCATAGCCCCGCGATGGTCGCTGCGTCCTTCTCCCAGTCGGCGAAGTCGTGCTGCACGCTGGGGTTGAACCAGAGGCCTATTTCGATGCCGAGCTCGCGGCCCCGCTCAACAATGGGGGCGAGCCCGCGGGGATATTTCACCGGGTCGGGCGTCCAGTAGGAGGCGTTGGCATATATATCCTTGAACGAGCCCCCGGCCGAGGCCGAGTTGGGGCTTTTGCCGGCCTGCCAGCCGTCGTCGATCTGGAAAAGGGTTATGCCCAGGCGGGCGCCCTTCTCGAGCTCGGCCAGGCAGAAGGCCTCGTTGACTTTCGCGTCTTGCGAGCGGTCGCCCCAGGTGTTCATCATCACCATTTCGTCGCGGGCGGGGTCGAGCACGCGGCACATTTTCTGGTATTCGCGCAGCGCCCGCAGGGCCGAGAGCTCGCCCTCGCCGAAAGTGCACAGAACCGAGCCGTAGGCACGGGTCCACTTGTCGGGCGTCACATCTTTGTCGCCGACGCCGAGCCCGGTGACCATGAACGAGCCGAAGTCGCTGATGAAGTCGCCATCCTTGTAGGCGAGCTGAACGCCTGAGCAGGGAGCCTCTTTGAGAAACAGGAATCCCCCGCTGCCGGCGGCGCCGTCGGTGACGGTCAGTATGTTGCCGCGGTGGTTTGTCTTGCGGTAGGAGATGAAGTCGCGGGTATCCACCAGATTGTTGTTCCAGTCGGTGATGTCGCGGAATTCAACCGCGCGGCCATGCCAGTGGTTTCCTCCGGGAGTCAGGCGGTCGAGCACGGCGGTGACGGGCTTCACCTTCATGTCGGCGGCGTGCTCGATGTTGCTGCGGTCGGCGGCGCTCACCTCCTTCTCGGCCACTCCGCTGAGCGAGCCGCGCAGACGGGTGTCGACCGCGATGGCCGCCACGCCGTCGTAGAGCCGGTAGGCGCGCTCCACTTCCAGATCGCCGAGGCGGTAGGTGACAGTGGCCACGAGGCGTTCGGGACGAATGCCGTCGGAGGGGAGCTGGTCGACAACCAGAGTGCCGCCGGAGGGGTTCTCGCGGTTCACGGCAAAGTCGGGTGTCGCGGCCTGCGATGTGAATGTTTTGCCCGACAACTTGTCGGTGACGCGGCAAGTGATCAGGTGGCCATCGTTCCAAAGCCACACGCGCTCAATGCGGCTGTTGCCCATTTTCAGCGTGTCGCCCTCCAGCGCCGAATAGCATTCGCCGGCCTCGGCCCGTGCAATCGGAGCGAGAAAGGGGAGCGACAGAAGCAGCAGTCTAAGTTTCATTTATAGCCTGAAAGGGAGGGTGATTGTCTGTTATTTAAGCAAACGGGGAGTGGGAAGGAGCTCGTTGGGCAGGTTGAACCGCTGATTGTCGGGCAAGGTTTCATCGGGTTTTCCGGCTCCGGCCCTCATCATGTCGGCAAGCTCGCCGAGGTGGTTCTGATAGACCCCGCGGGGCAGCGCGCCATGCTTGTGGCAGAGGGCGGCAGCCATGCCGACCACCTCGCCCATCATGCCCGTGGTGCGCATTACGCGCACGGTGCCCAGCGCGACGTGAGTCACGCTGATGTTGCGCCCGGCCATGAACAGATTGTCGATGTTGCGCGAATAGAGGCAGCGGTAGGGCACGGCATAGGGATAGACGAACACATGGCTCGTGGAGGCCTTGAATTCGCGGCCCGGGAAATTCGCGCTGTTATCAGGGTCGGGGAAATGGAGGTCGAAGCTCCAGGTTGTGGCAAACGAGCCGTCCTCGTGGTAAACATTCTTGTCGATGTCGTCCTGCTTGAGGATGTAGTCGCCCAACAGGCGGCGCGACTCGCGCTTTCCCGAGATGTAGCCCACCCAGTCGAGGCTGCGGTTGCGGAACTTCTGGTTGTCGGCAAGGTGGTTCTTCAGGTGGCTCCAGTTGGCGAAAATCACCAGCAGGCCGTAGTCGCGGATGGTCTCGGCCTCGGCTATTTGGTCGCGGTTCATGCCGGTTTCCCATTTCCACTCGCCCATGGTGACGCGTTCGCAGGAGTTGTCGTTGAATCCGGCGCCGTAGTCAAATTCGGGGAACCGGGTGGGCTTGCCGCCATCCTTGGTGTACCACTGGATGGAGGCACCCATAGTCATCGAGTCAGGCACCTCGGGGGCGAGCTCCTCGTTGAAAGCGGCGCGGCTCTCGCGGCCCATCGCGAAATCGGCCCCGGCAAGATAGCCGATGGTTCCGTCGCCGGTGCAGTCGCTGAAGAGGGGAGCGCGGAGCACCACGTCGTTGTTCTGCTCAATGTGGCGGATGGTGACCGACCCGATGTGGCTGCCGTCGCTCTCGACGGCGATTGCACGGTAGCACGGGTAGAGGGTCACCCCCTCCTCGGCCGCGATAAAGGCATCCTTCTTTTCATCTTCATAATATTCGCCGGGCTTGGCGTTTCCGGCACGCGAGTGGCCGAATTCGCGCAGCATGCGTCCCAGGCCCTTGTTGGGGCCGATTTCGGCATAGCCGCCGAGGTGGACGCGCACCTCCGAGCTGTTGTTGCCCCCCAGCACGGGGCGGTCGTTGACCAGGGCAACCTTCATGCCGTTGCGGGCCGCCGTTACAGCGGCACACATGCCTGCGATGCCTCCGCCGACAACCACCAGGTCATATTCCTTGACCTCCGGGGCAACGCTGTCGAGGCCGAGGGCCTGGCGGCGCATGGCTTCGAGAGAGTCGCCGCCGTCGGGAAGCGCCACATCGGTGTCGGTGGTGAGGTAGATGGCGTCACACCGGCCATTGAACCCCGAGAGGTCGCGGAGGGCGAGCTCCCGGCTTCCGGCCTTGAGCTTCACCTGGCCGGCGCGCTGCCACTCCCAGCGGTTGCCACTGGCCCCGAGGGTGGCCGGCAGCTGCTTGCCGCCGACCTTCACGCGGAACTTGCCCGGCCCCTCGCCCTCGCTCCAAGGCGAGGTCCAGTTGAATGTGCGGACGTAGACGTTGTAGAGGCCGTCCTCGGGAATGTCGACCGTGGTTACAGCGTCGGCCACGGGCACTCCCATGCCATGGGCCATAAGATAGGGCGACCCCATCTGGTCCATGAACTGCTGGTCGACCACCCAGCCGCCTTTGTCGGCAAAGGACTCGGCCTCGACCCACAGATTCGCGGCTCCGGCGCCGAACGCGCCGGCTGCGAGCGCCACACCGGCCATGATATGCTGCTTGAAAACGTTCATTGCTTGACAGGTTTTTTATTTGACAGTGACGTGGGTGAGTTCGAGCCAGCCTTCGGGCGTGATGCCCTCTTTGGCCGAAATCTCCAGGCCGATGGCGTTGTCCTTCGTTGTGTCGACAAGGCCGACCGCCCACATATACTCGCCTGCAGGCACGCCGCCGAGGCCGAAGCGGGTTTCGTAGGTCATAGGCTTGCCCTTGATCCACTCGTTGAGGCACGGTTCCTCATCGACATATACCTTCACGGGCTGGAGTGTCGACGAGTCAAGCAGGGCGAACGCCACTTTGTACTTTTGGTTCCACTGCGGGATGTTGGTCGGGCAGTAGCCCCAGCCAAGGTTGCTCCAGCGGTGGGTGATGGTGACGTTGCCAGAGCCTGAAACGCTCACGGGCACCGAAACCTTGTCGGGGTAGAGGCGGTAGCCACCCTCGGCGATGAATTCGGTCACGAGGTCGTAGGCCTCGTTGAACCACGACCATGTTTCGCCCATAGCGATGTCGCTGCTATAGCGGAAGTCCATCATGTTGACCTTCGCGCCCTTGCCTTCGTAGTATTCGCCCTGGCGCACTTCGGCATAGTCGGCATAACCGTCGCCCTTGATCGAGCCGCCGTGGGAGGTTCTCACCCAGCCCCCCTCCATGATGATGGGGCGGATGAAGTTGTGGGCCTTGGCGAAGTCGCGTTCCCAGTCCTTATAGTACGACTTCATGCCGAACGCGTCGTTGCGCAGCGAGAAGCCTTTTTGCACGGCCATTTCGATGATGTTCTCGGTCTGCTGGCTCACATTGTCGGTGTACGACGCGGTGGCAAGCAGCGCGCGGTGGTAGTTGATGAAGCAGGGCACGCGCTTGAACTCCTTCATATAGAGGTCGGTGATCCACTCGGCCACGCTTTCGCGCGGGTCGTTGTTGCCGGTCGAGTAGGTCATCGAGTGTGTTTCGCCCCACTTGCCCAGGCCGGTGCCGCTGATGAACATCGTCACGTCGGGGTCGTCATACTTCTGGGCGAAAGCGTGGAGAAACTCGCCGAACTTCTGCTGGAACACGGGGTCGTCGGGATAGGGCGACCACACTTTCACCGAGCCGGTGGTGGTTTCGTAGTACTTCGCGCCGGCGGCCCTCACGAACTCGGGCGAGAAATTGTCGTGCTTGTCCTGGCTGTCGCAGATAAAGCTGAAGGCGAGCATCATGCCGCGCTCCTTAGCACCCTTGACAAGCATTTTGAAGCGCTTGGCCTCGACGGTGTTGCAGTCGTCGTCCCAGGCATATTTCCCCTCCTCGGGGTTGAAATAGGTCCAGGCGGCGCGGATGAAGAGCACGTTGGAGTAGTCGGTCACCTTGATGCGGCCTACCGATGATTCCATATTGTCGTAATCCTCCCAGAATGTGTCCTTGAGGCCGCTGCCGAGGCCGGTGTAGAGCACCCAGCCGGTGAGCGGGTTGCGGAGCATCTTGTAGCGCTCGGGCTTGATGTTGACAACCTTGTTGCCGCTGATGTCCCAGGAGTGGCCCGCGGTCGCGGTGGCGTCGTTGTCGTCGGTGCACGAGGCAAGCGAGGCGGCAATCACCGCGCCCGCCAGCAGGGTGCGGGCGCGGAGTATAATGGATGGTTTATTAATCTTAAACATGGTGATTCAGGTGGAATTAGGAGAGATTACTTATAGTCGAAAACAACGGTGAGATTCTCAATGTCGACAACCACATAGTTGCACTTTTCAGGCACGCAGAAGTAGGCGTAGCGGTTGTCGCTCTGGCCGGGCACGAGTTTCAGCGTCTCGCCCAGGGCCACCGGCAGGTAGCCGCGCTTGGAGTTGCGCTTGGCGTCGGCCTCGGAACCGAAGGCATAGACATTGTTCTCGATGTTGGAAACGAGGAAGTTGAGGGCGCCTACGCCGGTTGCCTGCGACCAGGAGTCGGTCGACGCGCTGCGCGGAAGCACATCGCCGTGGTAGACGAATACCATCGGGTTGGCAAGCGACTGCTTCATGCAATACTTCTTCTGGAAGCCGGCTTTGAGGCCGTCGTCGTGGGCGCTCGCGTTGAAGCCGCCCCACATCCAGAGCTCGGTCACCTCCTGCGTGTAGGGGTTGATTTGGTCGACGGTGTTGTTGTAGGAAACAACGGCGTTGGCCTTGTCGGTCGCGGGCGAGTAGATGGTGACGGTGCGCGCCTCGGTGTCGACAACCACGCGGTAGGTGCCGGCGGCGGGGATTTCCCAGTAGGAAGCGCTGGTGGCGGTTTCGGTTGCAACCTGGCCAAACTCGCTGGCCTCGCCATCGTGGATGTCGTGGTCGCCCTCGGCCTTGGGCACGAACGAAACAGCTTTGCTGCCGTCAAATTCAAGCGGCATGAAGAGGCGGCCCGCTTTCAGCTCGCCGCGCCACGCGTAGAGGCCGTCGGCTTCGAGCGCAGGAGCCACTTCGACATCCTCGCTGCCGACGGCGCTGCCCGAGAGGTAGAGCTTGTCGACCTCGATGATGCTGCCGGCATCGGCGATTTTCACGGTGTGGGCGTTCATGTTGACGGTCACACGGTAGTTGCCGTCGGCGGGAACCAGCCAGAAGTTGGCCTTCGCCGCGTCGACAATCACAGCCGGCATTTCCGAGCCGTCGGCGGGGGTGTCGGCCTCGGCAGGCGCGATGGCGTTGTTTTCGTCGCCGTAGATTACCGGGAAGTTGACCTTGCCCGCCTTCAGCGCGCCGCTCCAGTTGTAGATGCCCGAAGTGGCCGAGGTGGGTGTGAGCTCGATTTCCTTGTCGCCAGCGGCAGGGCCGCCGATGAAGAGGCGGTCGGCCAGGAACTGCTTCTCGCCGTAGGTTTTGACGCGCACGGTCGCGGTGGCGATGTCGGGGATGACGATGCGCGGACCCTCGAACGAGGCTGTCACCGTGAGGTTGATCGAAGTCACCGAGCTGGTGAGGCAGCCGAAGTGGCCCACGAGCATCTCCTGGAGCTCGCGGTTGGTGTATTCGCGGCGGTAAACGCCGTCGTCCTCATATTCCTTGATTGATGAAGCCTTGCTCCCGACAGCGTCGAGCTGATACTGGTAGGTGGTGATGTACTCGCTGCCGTAGGGATGGGCCTCGCCCCACTCGATTGTGAGGGCCACCGCGTCGGGATTGCTCTCGTCAAGCACCACATAGTCGCTCGAGGTGGCAATCTGGATTACCGAGTTGTTGCGCGAGTAGGTGTTGTCGATCTCCTCGTCGCCGCAAGCCGCCACAGCCCCCGCGAGGAGCGCCATGGCTGCCACGCGGGCAATCGCGCGATATGATATATTATGTTTTCTCATTGTTTCGATTTGTTAGGAGAATCAATACTGGGGATTGTTTTTGAGATTGGGGCAGAGCTCGATGTCGTGTGTGGGGATGGGCCACAGATACTGGCGGGCGGGGAACACGCGCTTGGCGCCCAGGGCCACGAGCCCGGCGTTGTAGAGCGCCGAGAAGTCGGCCAGGCCGTCGTCGTCGATTTGCGGAGTCATGCCCCAGAGCCACAGGCCCTTCTTCACCACATTGTTGAGCAGCTCGGTGGGCTGCAGGTTGATGTAGTTGTAGCCGTTGAGAGCCTTTTCGGCAAGGTGCCAGCGTATGAGGTCCATGTAGCGCAGCCCTTCGTTGGCCAGCTCCATGCGGCGCTCGATGCGCACAGCCTTGCGCAGCTCGTCCTGGGTGCCGAGTTTCACGGCGGGATACATCGATGTGGCGGTGAGGTCCACGCCGTAGGCGCGGGCACGCACGCTGTTGATGGCGTCGACAACGGTGTTGTCAATCTCGCCGAGCTCGATTTTCGCCTCGGCATACATCAGCAGCACGTCGGCATAGCGCATGATGATGTAGTCGCGCTCCACCTGCTTGCCGTTTTCGGTCCAGGAGATGTCGATGCCCTTCTTCCAGATGAGGCCGTTGTAGGAGGCATACTGGTTGACGGCACGGTTGTCGGCATTGTCCTGCATGACGCCGGTGGTGTAGTTCATCACCTTCGTCACGTCGGGGCGGGGATTGTATTCAAAGCCGCAGTGCTCGGTGCCGAACTCGACGATGGTCTTGGTGCATCGCGGGTCGCGGTTGGCAAAGGGGTTGCGGGGGTCGAAGAGCTCCGACTCGTCGATGGGGAGGCCGTCGGTGCAGAGGTAGCACGCGAGGAGGTCCCACGAGGGGTTGTCCGAGCCATAGCCGCCGGCGTTGCGGGGGAGGCCGTTGTTAACGTACCACTGGTCGAGAACCACATCGTTGGCCAGCGAGCGGGGGATGGTGAAGATTTTCTCGGGGTTCTCCTTGGTGCTCTGGAGGAAGAGCTTGCCATAGTCGGGCTCGAGCGAGTAGACGCCCAGGTCGATGCACTCCTTGGCAGCCTTGGCTGCGAGCGCGAAGTCGCCGAAGTAGAGGGCGAAGCGGGCCTTCATGGCAAGCGCGGCGCCCTTGGTGAAATGGGTTGCGGCTGCGCCGTAGCTCACGGGGAGATACTCGATGGCGCGGTCGAAGTCGGCATACACGTCGGCTATTACCTCGTCCTTGGCGCGGCGCCCTTTCTGCTCGGCCTCGGTGATGGTCTCAGTGCCGTTGATGTAGGGCACGTCGCCATAATAGCAAACGAGCTCGGCATATTTGCACGCGCGGCAGAAATAGGCCTCGCCGGCATAGCGGTTGAGCTTGTCGGCCGGGACAACGCCGGCGGCCTTGTGATAGTTGGCCAGGAGGGTGTTGGCGCGGGCGATGAGCTTGTAGTCCTGCTGCCAGAGGGTGTAGACCTCCCACTGCTGGCCGTTGAGGGTGCCGTCGAGCACGGTGCCGTTGCTGTTGGGGTTGCGGTTCTGCTGGCGGTAGGTGAAGTTGTCGGTCCACTGCTCGGAGCTCTCCAGGGGCTGGTTCCAGTAGCCGAGAATATAGAACTCGCTGGTGGCCATCTCAAGCTCAACATCGCTGGAGTACCACGACTCACTGTTGCCCTGCGAACGGGGCACCATGTCCATGCTTTCGCACGACGACAGCAGCATGGCGAGACCGGCCAGTGTATATATCGATTTTTTCATGTCTGTGCTTATTGAATCGTTTAGAACTTAAGGTTGAGGCCGACAATCAGCGAGGTGGTGATGGGGTAGGCGCTCACGCCCATTTCGGGGTCCCACCCCTTGGGATAATTGTCGATAGAGAAAAGGTCGTTGACGCTGAAGTAGACGCGCGCCTTCTGGATGCTGGCCTTGCTGGTCCATTTCTGGGGGAAGGTGTAGCCCAGGGTCACGTTCTTCATGCGGAAATAGCGGCCATTGAACAGCCAGAAGTCCGAGGTGGCGTAGTTGTTGTTCTTGCTGGTGTTGGTCAGTCGCGGGAACTCGGCGTTGAGGTTCTCGGCGTCGGTGTTGAACACGCTCCAGTATTTTCCATCGATAATGGAGGGGATGTTGCCGTAGTTGTCGCGGAGGGGTTCGACCATGGCGCGGTCGAGGTAGGCAAGCTGCTTGCCGATGCCCTGGAACGACACCGAGAGGTCGATGCCGCGCCACGAGGCGTTGAGGGTGCCGCCATACTGGTAGCGGGGGAGCGAGTTGCCGAGGGGCACGCGGTCGTACTCCGACGAAATCACGCCGTCGGGCTTCCCTTCGGGGCCCGAGATGTCGCGGTATTTGAGGTCGCCGACGGACACGGAGCTGTTCATGCGGGCCGAGTTGTTGACCTCCTCCTGTGTCTGGTAGATGCCGTCGCAAATGTAGCCATACCAGGCGTTGAAGAGCTCGCCGGCGCGCTTTACCTTGCCGCCGCTGATGATGTCGGAATTGTTGAGATAGTCGATTTTCGAGATGAAGTCAGAGAGGTTGAGCGAGATGCCGTAGGAGAAGTCGCCGACGCGGTCGTTCCAGCTCAGCTCGATGTCGTAGCCGTGGGTCGACATCTTGCCGGCGTTGGTGTTGGGGTCGGCATAGCCCATGATGTAGGGAATCTGGATGGCCAGCAGCATGTCGGTGGTTTTCTTCCAATAGTAGTCGGCAGTGAGGCGCAGGCGGCTGTTGAAGAAATAGGCATCGAGGCCCACGTCGGTCGAGGTGGTTGTTTCCCACGAGATATCCTCGACGGCGAGGGTGCGGATGGCGGCAGTCTTGTCGGAAACCACCTGGCCGTTCTCATAGAAATAAGCGTTGCCGAAGGTCATGAGCGACATGTAGGGGAAGTAGGAGCTGCCGATGCGCTCGTTGCCCAGCTTACCCCACGACCCGCGGAGTTTGAGGAACGAGAGAGCGTTGTCGCCCAGCTCCTCCATGAATTTCTCCTTGGTGATCACCCAGCCAGCCGAGAAGGAGGGGAAGGTGCCCCAGCGATATTTCTTGGCGAAGCGCGAGGAGCCGTCGCGGCGCACGTTGGCCTGCAGCAGGTAGCGGTTGTCGAATGAGTAGAGCACGCGGCCGAAAATCGAGTTGGAGGTGTAGCGCTGGCCGGTGCCGCTGTTGCTCTGGAAGTCCTCGGGACCCACGTTGAGGTAGGGGTAGTTGGTCAGTTCATACTGGTCGCGGCCGGCGGTGAGGCTTTCGCTGCTCATGATATAGTTCTCGTAGCCGAGCATCACGGTGAGGTCGTGCTTGCCGAAGGAGCGCATATAGTTGGCAATCACCTGCGAGGTGATGTTCCAGTTGTCGTTGCGGCTTTCGGTGAGCTCGTTGGTCGACCAAGACCTGCCGTTGCCCTCCATCCAGCCGCCGAAGGCGTTGATGTCGTTCATCAGCACATAGCTCACGGCCTTGTTGAAAGTTTTCTTTTTCGAGAAGTTGATGAAGGGCGACACGATGCCGGAGATTGTGAGGCCGTCGACCGGCTTGATTGTGATCGATGCCTTACCGCCCATCTGGGTGCTGCGCGAGGTGTTGTCGCCCGACTCGCGGAGCAGGGCGTAGGGGTTGGCGCCCGATTTGCCCTCGGCGTAGCCGCCGTTTTCCCATACAGCGGCGTAGATGGCCGGCATCTTGCGCATGTCGCTGAAGGGTGAGTAGTTTGTGGCCTTGCTCTTGGCGTTGCGGATGTTCACGTCGACGCTGGCGGTGATGTATTTGTTAAAGGTGAAGTCGTTGTTGGTGCGAAACATCACGCGGTGGAAGTTGCGCCCCGAGTAGAGGCCGTCGACATCGTCGTAGGAGAACGAGGCGGTCGACTTCACCGACTTGTTGCCGCCCGAGAGGGAGATGGTGTGGGTCATGCGTGGGGCCGAGTCCTTCATCATCATCCCCTTCCAGTCGGTGATGGGGTAGTTGTCGGGGTCGGTGGCGTTGTAGCGCACCCAGTTCTTAACCTGGTCGGCGGTGTAGAGCTGAAAAAAACCAGCCGAGGGGTTGTCGTTGTAGAGGAGCTCGTTGCTCATTTCGAGATAGCGGGTGACGCCCACCATCGACGGCTGCTTGGTGGGGATTTCCCAGCCGAACTCGCCGTTGTAGCTCAGGCTCAGCGACGACTCGTTGCCGCGCTTGGTAGTGATGAGAATCACGCCGGCGGCGGCCTTCGAGCCGTAGATCGAAGCGGCGGCGGCATCCTTGAGCACCGACACGCTCTCTACATCGTTGGCGTTGACATAGTCGATGTTGTCGCAGGGCACCCCGTCGACGATAATCAGTGGGCTGGAGTCGCCGATGGTGGTCACGCCGCGCACATGCATCGAACCAGCCGAAGCGCCCGGGGCGTTGTTGTCGCGGCGCACCATCAGGCCCGAAACCGAGCCCTGGAGCGCTGTCGAGAGGGTGGTTGTCTTTTTGGCAGCGAGGTCGTCGCCCTTGACGGCGGCGACGGCGCCGGTGAGGTCCTTCTTCTTCACGGCGCCATAACCGATCACCACAACCTCGTCGAGAGTGTTGCTGGTTTCGGTCATGCTGATTTTCAACTCATCGGAGTTGACATTCACCTCCGAGGGATTGTAACCTATGTAGGAGACCTCGAGCTTCTGCCCTTTGGCCGCCTTTATGCTGAAACGTCCGTCCAAGTCAGTACTGACGACCTCCTTGGTGCCTTTGAGCTTCACGGTGGCCCCGATCATGGGGTCGCCGTTCTCGTCGAGAATCACGCCGGTCACCATCGAGGTCTCTTTCTTGCCCCCTTTACTCGCGCCCTTGGTGGAGATAATCACCTGGCGGCCCGAAATCTTGTAATCAAGGCCCGCGGTGGCGCAAAGCTCGGCAAGAATGGAGCCCATTTTCTTGTTGGTGAGCTGGATGTTGACTGGCGATGAAAGTTTTTGGTCGACACCTTCGCCGTAGAGGAAAACGTAGTCGCTGTTACGCTCGATGTAGTTGAGCACGTCTTTCACTGTGGTGTCGGTAGCTTTCACGGTATAAAGCCCGGGCGTGCTGTCCTGCGTCATGACCATCGCGCCCTCTGCTGACAACGGAGCCATGGCCACAAGCCCCATCACACACAGCGATCCCAGACGGGAACACCATTGCTGATAATGCGATGCTGGTTTTTTCATAAGGTTGGTATTAATGTCATTTATTATTTATTTTTCTTTTTCCATGATTGTGATTTGCCCGGCGGGGAGCCATCCGCTATCGGCGAGGGCCGCGGAATCGACAGCCATCTCCAGCCCCGGGCTGTTGCCGTCAGTAACATCGACCAGCGCCACGCCCCACGAGTAGCGGCCGGGGGCGAGCCCCTCGAGGCTCACCGCCGTTTCGTAGCTCGCCGGGGCCTCGCGGAGCCACTTCGAGAGGTCGCTCGCGGCGTCGGCCACCACTTTCACCGGGGTTCCCGACTCATCGAGCAGGGCGACGCCCACTTTATATTTCTGATTCCACTGCGGGAGGTTGGTCGGGCAGTAGCCCCATCCCATGTTGTGCCACCGGCTCGCGACCATCACCGAGTCGCCTTCGCGGGCTGCCTCAGGAGCGGTGACCGCCGATGGGTAAAGGCGGTAGCCACCTTCGGCAACAAACTTCTTCACGAGGGGAAACGCGTCCTCGAACCAGGAGCGGGTTTCGTCGTTGATGCGGAAATCCATCATGTTGACCCGGGCCTCGGCCGAAGCGTCGAACTCGCCTTGGCGCACATCCTCGGGATGGCCTTCGCGATAGAGCCCCGAGGGGTCGCGCCAGTAGCGGTGGTGGGCGCCGGTGATCCACCCGCCCTCCATGATGATGGGGCGGCGGAAGTTCCATTTGCGCGCCATGGCCTTCTCCCAGTCCTGGTAGTAGCCGTGCATGCCAAAAGCATCGTGGCGCAGCGAGAATCCTTTGTCGGCGGCGCGGGTGATGAGCTCCTCGGCGTCGGCGGGCACGCTCCCCCACCCGTCGTCATCAGGGTCGCCAAGCATGCGGTGGTAGTGAATCACCATGGGCACCCGCTTGAGCGAGGTGGTGGCCAGGTCGATGGCCCAGTCAAACACTTTTTCCTTGTTGGCGTTGTCCTTGTAAATCATTGAATGCGACTCGCCCCACTTGCCCAGCGAATAAGCGTCGATGAACTCCACTTTCGAGGGGTCGTCAAACTGCTCGGCGAAGGCTTTGAAAAATTTCGCGTATTTTTCCTGGAAAACGGGGTCGTCGGGATAGGGAGAGCGGTTAGCCCCCGGGGCTTTCGGGTCGTAATAGCCCTCGGCGCCGGCGTCGAACACATACTGGGGGGTGTTCTGCCCCTGGTCGCGGCCATCAATCACGATGCGGAAGGCGATGCGCAGCCCGCGGTCGTTGACGCTGCGTATCAGCTTCATCAGCCTCGACTCGGGGTCGTTCCAGGCATAGCGGCCCTCTTCGGGCTCGAAGGATACCCAGCTGGTGCGTATATAGGCGCAGGTGGCGTAGTCCGAAACCTTGACGGGCTCCTCCTCGCCGGCGGCCTTCATGCTGTCGTAGCCTCGCTCGGTCCAGAAATTCTCGTCCCAGGCGCGACCGAGATACATCACCCACCCCTGCAGCGGATTGCGCAGCACGCGGGTGGTGTCGGGCTCGAAGGTGGTGGTCGCTCCAGTGGCCGCTTGCGCTCCGGCAATGGTCGCCAGGAGTGCCAGCGCTGAGATAATGAATTGGTTTATAAGTTTTCGCGTCATATTCGCTTTTAGTTTCAAGGTATTCTGCCAAGGCAAGGCGAGGGCTGTCAGGGCCGCCGGGGCAGCGCTGATTGGGAAGAGGAGAGAGCGTCGAAGTGATTCGATTGACCTAATCCATAGACCCGCTCTTCATGGTAATGCGGCTTCCTTCTCTTACAATCTCCATCGGCACAATCTCCTTGATTGTGGCCACAACCTGCTCGACGCTGTCGCAGAGGTCGAGCTTGCCGTAGATTTTCACATCGGCCAGCTCCTTTTCGCAGCAAATCGTCACGCCGAAGTAATCGCTCAGCCGCCTGGTGAGGTCTGAGAGCGGCTCGCCTTTGAGGGTCAGCAGTCCTTTGACCCACGAGGTGTAGTCGCTGGTGTCGACCTGCTGCAGGGAGGCGATGTCGCCGTTCACAAGGTCGACCTTGTAGCTGGGCTTCATCCTGACGCTGCGGTCGCGGTCGGTCGACACCTCGACCGAGCCCTCGACCAGCACCACCGACGCCGTGGAGTCGGTGATGTTGCGGATGTTGAACACCGTGCCGAGCACTTTCACGTCGAAGCCGTCAGACTCGACAACGAACGGGTGCTCGCGGTCCTTGGCAACCTCGAGGTAAACCTCGCCGCTGGCATAGATGCGGCGCTCTGAGCCCTCGAACCGCTCGGGATAGAGCACGCGGCTGTGGGCGTTGGCCACCAGGCGCGTGCCGTCGGGCAGGCTGAGCTCGGCGCGCTGCCCGGGGGCCACGACAAGCTCCTTGTAGCCGGCGTCGACGGCCTCGGCAAGGGTCGACTCTGAAAGGTCGATTGTTTTGGGAACAATGAAGTTGAATGCCAGAGCGACGAGCACGGCCACACACGCGGCGGCCGAGATGGCCGACCACATCACCCGGCGGCGACGGCGCGCCCGCTCCATCTTCTCGCGCATGATTTTCTCGCGTACGAGTCTCTTGATGCGCGTGTTGTCGATGGCTTCCGGACGGCATACCTCCAGCAGCAATTCCAGCCGGCGGTCACCGCCGGCCAGCTCTGCGCGAGTGTTGTTGGCTTCGTTGTTCATCAGTCTGTTCTTGTGCCGTTTCTATAATCTATGACGCGGAAACGAAATTTTTCTTTAGGTCGATTTCCATTTTTTTGGTTAATTTTTTCATCGCTAGCGATAAGCCTTTGATTTTCAATCGGGAGGCGGTTCCCGTCGCCGCAGCTTCTTTTTCAACGCGTCCATCGCGAACCCGACGTGGTAGTTGATTGTCGCCACCGAAATCTCAAGCATCTGCGAAATCTCCTTGTAGGGCAGGCGATCGATTTTCGCCAGGAAAAACACATGGCGGCACTTGGGCGGAAGCTCCTCGATGGCGCGGTTGAGCTCCTCGACCTCCTCGCGCGAAATCATCTCGGCGTCGGGGGCGCTCACCGGGGCCACGATGAAGTTGTCAACGTCGTCGAGCGACACGCTCTGCGGTTCGGTCGACTCGTGGCGGAGGTAGGATACGGCCTTGCGATAGGTCACCGTGCGCAGCCACGCGGTCATTGACTCTATCTCGAGCAGCGTCTTGCGGTTTTTCCACACCTCGAAGAACACATCGCTCACAACCTCCTCGGCACTCTCCCGGCTACCCACAATCCCGTAGGCATAGCGATAGAGCGCCGATGAATAGTGATCCATGAACGCGTCAAAAGCCAATTCGTCGCCCTTAGCGACTCGGTATATCAGGTTGGCCTCCATAGGTTAGCCTCGAATGCTGCGCTGTTTTTCTTGGTTGTTTTCTGGTCGATTCTTTATTGGTATTGCAAATTTATCCAAATTAAGCCCAATGTGACAAATTTTTTGGCGAAATTTCCATAATTAACAATCCTTAAACGCCAAAGCGAGGCCCCTGAAGGTGGCGAGGCCGCATTCCGGCTCCCCGCGCAGACGAAAACGGGAGGCGCCATCAGCGGCGTCTCCCGTCCAGAATGATAGTGTGTGGAGTTTTAAAATCTACCTATCTTTTCACCTTACAATTACCTTAAAAGTTGTATCCTCTGCTTGAACCAAATAAATTCCGCCCGCGAGACCGGCGAGGTCGATGTCGGCAGCGTCGGCGCTGAGCACCATAGCTCCGTTCACATTGTAGACTTTGGCCACGCCCTGGAAACCTTCGACAGCGTAACGGCTGCCGCCAAGGTTCACGAGGCCCTTCGAGCTCTGGCCGAGGGTTGCCTCAGCGATGCCGGTGGTAACCCCTTTGGGGCCTACGGCGAAGGCGCCGGGAGTCTTTTCGCCCACGCGCTCGTTGCCAACCTGGTCAACCATGAGGTTGAGGTTGAAGTAGGCGGGAATGCCCCAGTCGGCCACCGCACTGGTCACCTGCGCGCCGGTGGCGCCAAGGAAGAAGTAGGCGGGGCAAAGTATGTTCTCGCTGTTGAGAGTGTTGTCTTCGAAAATCGAGGCAAACGAGCAAGCGTCGCCGTGGTGGTCGGTTTCATCCCATGCGAGCTCCTTCTCGACAGCGTCGTTGATGCGGCCAACATAGTTGTAACCGCCCGACACGAACGCGAAGTTGTCGTCGGCCACGTCGCCCTTGAAAAGAATGGCGGCCACGTTCTCGTCGCTGGTCACGATGGAGTTGGCGATGTTAAGGTGGGCTGACTGGGTCGACACAATCTGCGCGTCGCCGGCCTCGGTGGTCACGTTGTTGGCGATGGTCGAGTTGATGATGCGCAGCTCGCGGTGGTGGGCGGTGGCATAGCCATTATAATAAATCGCGGCGCCGTCGCTCACGGCCTGGTTGCCGGTGATGGTCGAGTTCACGATGTTCAGCGAGTTGCCGTGGCCCATGAAAATCGCGCCACCCAGATTGTGGTAGTTGCGGTTGTTCTTGATCACGCAATTTTCAAACGTTGTCAAACATTTATCAGGGTTATCGCTATAGAGGCGCACAGCGCCGCCGCGATAGTTGGCCGTGTTGTTGTAAATCAAGCAATCGACAAACTTCACGGTGCTTCGGTAGAGGGTGATCGCCGCGCCACCCATCTCGCCCTGGGCCCAGTTGTTGTAGAAGCGGCAGTTCTTCACAAGCACGTCGCCACTGTTGTCGGTCACGAACGCGCCAGTCAGAGTGGAGTTTTCATCAGTCCAGGTGTAAACGCAAGTGAAATCAATGTTTTCAACTACCACCGGGTGGCTGCTGTCGCCGCTCTTGGTGTTTGCCACGAAGCGAATCAGGCGGTTGGCGTCGCCGTTTTCAGGATTGTTGTTACCATTCTTGTCGCCCGAGAAAACCGTGCGCTCCCCTTCGGCGTTGCCGATCAGCGTAGCGCCGGTGGCAGTCTGGAAAACCACCGTTCCCTCGGAAAGATTATAGAGACCTCCCTCGAAATAATATGTATCACCATTCGCGTTTTTCGCGGCCTGGGTGCGGAACTCGGCCACGCCGAAAGCGTTGTCCCAGTCAGAGCCGTCCTTCGTGCCGGCACCCTCGGGCGTAACATAGTAAGTCGCTGCAAAAGCCGGTGCCGACGCCGCAACCGTCATCGAAAGGAGTAAAGTCTTGAAGTTCATAGTTGAAAAGTAAGTGAGTTTGGTGATTAAAAATTTAAGGTAACAATCGTGCCCGATAGCGGCACATTCGTGCGTTACTACAATCATTGACGCAACCCGCGAAAATATCTTTAGGTCGCCACCCACTTTTTTTCAAATTTTTTCCTCCCCCGCCCCACCCCGGCTCACAACCAAGGGGTTCCACATTAATTAATGTTGGTGAGGAGCGGTGCGAAGGCATGGGGGTTCAGCTTGGCGAGGCACCACCAGACGAGCGCGCCGACCTCCGCCAGGCCCGCGAGAAATGCGACCGACCCCAGGGTGTCGGGTCGGAGCGCCCCCGAATCGCCGTCACGCCGCAACGACGGCCACATCGCCACCAACAAAAGCCCCGGCAACCCCATGAGGATGCAGTTGGCGCGCCACAAGCCCTGATTGCGGTTGCGCTTCCTGGCCACCCGGCTGGCGACATCGCCAACAAGCAACCTCACGAGCGCCACCGCGATCAGCGCCAAAACAATTATGAACAGCCCCACAGGCCGCGAAATTTCCATATCGGTTCCTTCTCCGCAGACAGCCCGATACGGGAGATACTCTTTTCAAGGTCAATGATAGGAAAGTGGGCTGTCATCCGTGCAAACTTGAAAGCATCGCCAAATGCTTGTACATACACACAGATGAACAGCCCACATACCGTATGAGCTATTCAAACTGTGCTTCGATGTACTATTGTAAAATTTGGCGATTTTTCAAGTTTGAAGCACTTTCCGTTTAATCCGCAATGTTGTCGCTCTCGACGCCCGCAAATATACAAAAAATTCTCTCACCCCCACCCCGCCCCACCAAAAAAGTCTGTGGCAAAAACCGCCTCGGCTTGCGAAGGCGCGCGAATCGCGCCGGCGGGTGTCGGCGTTTGCTGAAATAATCGCTACATTCGCGGTGTGAATGACCGGGAGAGCATAGTGTCAGGGTTCGAGGGCGAGGGTCGCGGCGAGGCGGCGCTCGGCATCGATTTCGCGACGGCCAGGCGGCTGGGCAGCGGAGGGTCGACGTGCGAGGCCTTCGTGGCCACCTTCCAGCGGCGCCGCGTGTTCGTCAAGCGGCTCAAGGCCGAGTTCCGCGACAATCCGCTCTACCGCGCGGCCTTCGACAAGGAGTTTGACCTGGGCGTGTCGCTCAGCCATCCGTCGCTGCCGCGCTACGTCGGGTTCGGGGGCGACTACATCGCGATGGACTTCATCGAGGGGGACACGCTGGCCGACCTGCTGGCCCGCGGCGACCGCCGGCTCAGGGACCGGCGTTTCACAGCGCGCCTGCTGGCCGACCTCGTCGGGGTGGTCGAGTATCTCCACCGCCGTAACATAGTACATTGCGACATCAAGCCCGACAACATCATCGTTTCGCCCTACGACGACCGCCCCGCGACCCTGATTGATTTGGACAAGGCCTACACCTCGTGGCTGGCCGACACTCCGGGCGATCCGGCTAAATATGGTTGCTCCGAGTGCGCCGACGGCGCGATTGACTTCCGCGGCATCGGTATGATTGCCAGCCGGCTGGGGCATCGTCGTCTCGCTTCGGCCTGCCGTGGCGCCGACGTCGCGGTTGAAAACCTGCGCCAGGCGTTGCGGCAGCAAGCCTCGGGGCGGGGGACAATGAAATGGGTCGCCATCGCCGGGGTGCTTCTGCTTTGCGCCGCGCTGGCGGCAGTGTGGTTGTGGCCGCCCCGGCAGTCGGCCCCTACGGCCGAGCCGCCCCGACCAACCATAGCGCTGCGCGCCGATTCTGCCTCGCCCGCGGCACCCGGCACGCCGCCCAAGCCACGCGTCGAGGCTGGTGGCCCCCGAGCGCCCGGGGGCGCCGCCGGTGTCGACGCGATTGTGAGTGAGCGTTTTGGCCGGCTGGCCCGGCGCCACGAATACCTCGCGACCCTGGCAGCCGACTCCGCGGCAACCTCGCGCCAGCTCCGCGCCGCATTCGCGGCCTACGCCGCCGACCTCGACACGGCTCAAAACGCCGTCGTCGCGGAAGTTATGGAGCGATACGGCCTGGCGAATCCCCTCGAAGCCCATTCGCTGCTCGCCACAAGCGCCGAATGGGGCCGCTTTATGGCCCGCGACATGGAGGTCACCTCGCTCTATAGCCGCGAGATCGACCGACGCACTGCCACCCAGGCACCCTAACCGACAATCTCGACCCCCGTCAGTCCGCCCTGTTTCGCGGCCTGGTACGCCCCGAGGTGGCGCCCGCCCCGCTCCACGTCGGCCACCAAAAGCTCAAAGCCGACGTAGAAACCCGCGATTATCAGCCGGTCGCCTTTTTGCAACTTGCTGCCGCGCGACTCGTCGACAACATAGAGGTTGTCGCCAAGATAGCTGAGCACCAGCTCGCGATGGGGCTCGTAAGCGATGCGCACCCGTTCGCCCGCCTCCAGATCAGCCGAAGTCAGGCTCTCGACCTCTCGAAAATCAGAAATATCGCCATCCTCGCCCAAATCCTTGGCCAGCAGGCGGTAGTCGGCATAGCCCGCGTACCGGGCCAAAATGTCGAGCGTCGACTTGCGAGCCGCCACCGTGCCCCCCACGAACCCCATCAGGCGTTTCAGCGTCGTCGTGCCGAGCGCCTCCCCCGTCGCCTCCCTGACATCCATAGCCAGCGCCTCGCACTGCTGCGGATACTCCAGCGGCGCCCTGAACCGCTCCATAATCAACTGTCGTACTTTGTCGGGTATCATCGTAGTGCTTTTTGTGCAAAAGTAATTAAAAAATTCACAACTGCCTCCGAAAAACGCGCCCCCGCCCCGCAAGTGAACGGAGTGAACGGCCGATTGTTATGCGCTCTCGCCGAGAATCGCCACATTTGCCGAAACAACGCAGAGGCCCCACGGCGAATTTCGGGCGTTAATTGTCGGCTAATATTTTGTCGCATAAAAAAATAATGCCTAAATTTGCGATGTCGGCGCGTGGTTCGCGCCGGCGCTACATACTGTAAGCGTCACTTGACGCTTCAGTTCTGACGTCTTGGAACTTCGCAACTTCCCTAAGCCCTTGTCAGAACCGAAGCAACGATTGATGCCATGTGGGATATGTAACATCATCGCCCCCTGCTTGCCTGCACCTCGCCTGCGAGGAGCCTGGCCGCCGGGTGCGTATCATTACATATTCGCGTGGGCCTCTGCGTTGTTTCGTTCCCTACAAGGACAGGCATTGCGAAGGCCTCAAGACGTGGGAACGGGCAGCAAGCACGGCACCACGCTTTTTTTGTACCCTCACGTCTGCGACTCCGGTGCCAACACAGACAAAGAAACCGCCGAATCGCTTGAAAGGACGTAGGCGATTGTAATGGATAAAATGAGATGACCAATCTGAAAAAATGTGTTGACAATCTTGCTTCAACCATTTCAAGCAACCCTAACGAGAGTGTCGTTCTGCGTTTTGACAACCGAACCACTTTTGATGCTGTTAAAAACTACCTTCAAACTTTCGAAGGCTACATTTTAGTGAACGGCACAATTAAAGATTTCAATCGCGCTAAATCCGAAAAAGCTATCGTGATAGTCGCCGATCCGCTCCAATATTCCCAACCAACTCTCGCTGAATACCAGAAATTGGCCCAAACACACAATTGCGGCCTGATATTCCTGGAGTGTCTGGGTGGATTGGGCGATGAGGAGTTTGAAAACGCCAAGGTCGTACGCTGCAACGATGAAAGAGCGCTCACCGCCGGAAACCTCATTGAACAGCTCGCGAAATTAAACAAGCCTGCAAGCATTGTCGTCTACAACACCGACAACGGCCTTTTCTTTGCCGGCATAGCCAAAAATAGTAGGGGCTTTTTCTCCGAGACATTGAATTCCGTAGTACTTCAACCCGAGCTTTTTGAGGCCATCACGGTAGAGCGCTTCACCTCTTTCCTAAAAACCCTTCCTTCTGACACCATCTTGAGCGTTATCGGTCTGGGTATAATAAAATCAGTGACCGACTACAGACATAATGTCGTTCACCTGTCCACCACCAAGCGCATATAACCCCTTGCTAATCATAGGCTGCAGCGCGTCTCGCCATTCAGCCAATTTTGCGCCCTTTCTATAGCAATTATCCATAATTATTTATTAATACAGTTAATTAATACTTTTATATGACACGTTTATTACGTCTATTAATAATGATATGTCTTGTCGGCATCTCAAACCACTTTAAATGTGATGCCAAGGATTTCACCTGCGAGGGAGTCGTATATACCAGCCTTGACGGACCACTTCGGACCTGCAAAGTAAAATCCGGCTATTCCGGCAAACCAGGAGGTGTTAGTTCTACCTACTCCGGTTCGCTATCTCTGCCTGAATATCCCTCAGACGGTTGGTTTACCTATAAATTGGTTGCGATTGGAGAGCATGCCTTCGATGCGTGCACCGGTCTGACATCCGTCTCGATTCCTAACTCAGTCACCTCGATTGGAAATTATGCCTTCGCTTCCTGCTCCGGCCTCACCTCAGTGTCGATTCCTAACTCAGTAACCGAGATTGGAATTTATACCTTCGCTTCCTGCTCCGGCCTCACCTCAGTGTCGATTCCTAACTCAGTTACCTCGATAGGTGAAGCTGCCTTCTGGCGCTGCTCCAGCCTTACCTCCGTGTCGATTCCTAACTCAGTAACCGAGATTGGAAGTTATGCCTTCGCTTCCTGCTCCGGCCTCACCTCCGTGTCGATTCCT
>CAYTBH010000003.1:0-11873 GCA_964435935.1 uncultured Alistipes sp. | reverse complement strand
CTGCTCCGGCTTGAAACGGGCTGAATTTGAAAGCATTGAATCTCTATGCAGTATCCGGTTTCTTGATGACACTGCCAACCCCCTGGATTATGCGCATAATCTGTATGTCAATGGCGAGGAAATAAAGGACCTTGTAATCCCCAATTCAGTCACCAGGATCCGCCAATATGCCTTCGTGTACTGCACCGGTCTCACATCCGTGTCGATTCCTAACTCAGTCACCGAGATTCAAACGGATGCCTTCTATAGGTGCTACGGACTGACATCCGTCTCGATTCCCAACTCAGTCACCGAGATTGGGCCATACGCTTTCGCTTACAGCGGCTTGCAAAGCGTGTTATTAGGCGCCAATGTCAAATCTGTTGACAGCAAGGCATTCTATGGTTGCGAAAATTTTCGGAAAATTGCGAAACCAGCATCTTTAAGCCTAAAACTTGAAAATGAGAATTACTGGATCATTAAAATCAATAATCTCTCTGACACATACTTGGCTGATGATGGCAGCCTTTATTCCAGCGATAAACGCCATTTGTTATATGTGCCCATTACAGCGGACACGTCATTCGATATCCCGGAAACTGTCGAAACCATCGAGCCCCTCGCATTTTTGGTATGTTCCAACTTGAATGCAATTCACATTCCCAACACGGTCGTCACTATTGATGAAGGCGCCTTTTATGGCTGTTCCGGGCTGACCTCCGTGTCGATTCCTAACTCAGTCACCGAGATTGGGAATTCGGCCTTCTGTGACTGCGACGGCCTGACTTCCGTGTCGATTCCCAACTCAGTCACCAGGATCGGAGAGGAAGCCTTCTGTGACTGCGACGGCCTGACTTCCGTGTCGATTCCTAACTCAGTCACCGAGATTGGGAATTCGGCCTTCTGTGACTGCGACGGCCTGACTTCCGTGTCGATTCCTAACTCAGTCACCTCGATTGGAAGTTATGCCTTCGCGTACTGCACCGGTCTGACCTCCGTGTCGATTCCTAACTCAGTCACCTCGATTGGAAGTTCTGCCTTCGCTGGCTGCTCCGGCTTGAAACAGGCTGAATTTGAAAGCATTGAATCTCTATGCGGGATCAATTTTTATGATAAATATGCCAACCCCCTTTGTTATGTTCATAATCTGTGTGTCAATGGTGAGGAAATCAAAGACCTTGTAATCCCCAATTCCGTCACCTCGATTGGACGTTATGCCTTCAATAGCTGTACCGGTCTCACCTCCGTGTCGATTCCTAACTCAGTCACCTCGATTGGAAGTTCTGCCTTCAGTGGATGCACCGGACTAACATCCGCTATCTTTTCAAATGGTTTGGAATCAATCAGCAATAATGCTTTTTTAGACTGTTCTATTAAATCTGTGTGTCTCCCCACTTCGTTGAAGTCACTCGCATCAAATGCGTTTGATGGCTGCGAGCTTAAAAAAGTCGCTAAATCCCAGAATTTCAAGTTTTCATTTCCCGAGAATACGGTCGTAATCAACTACGACGATTATGACTCTCTATTTGAAAACGGCTGCGTTTATACGCGCAATAAGAAAAAGTTGTATTTTGTTTCAACTGCATTCGACGATGAGTTTGACATACCTGAAACCGTGACGACAATAGGCGACTATGCATTCGCATGCTGCGATCAGCTCCCGGCGATTAATATGGGAGCCGCGGTGGAGACCATTGGCAAGAATGCCTTTGAAGGCTGCTCCACTTTGACTGCCATCGCATTAGGTGACGGCGTTAATACCATCGGCGACAACGCTTTCGACGGATGCGGGCAGCTCGCTGAAATCACGATTCCCGACTCGACAACCAAAATAGGTACCGACGCGTTCAAAGGATGCACGGGACTCAAGAAAGTTTCACTCGGCAAATCCGTCGCGTCAATCGGCGCGAGAGCCTGGGCCGATTGCGCCGGAATCGAGACCGTTGAGTATTGGTCGGAAAATCCATCCGTTGCTCCCCGAGATATATTTCAACCAACGGTATACGACACCGCGCAATTGAATATTCCCGCGGGAAGCATGAGCTTGTATTTGGACGCTGTGCCGTGGTGTTATTTCTATAACATCAATGAGCGCGAGTACTCGGGCATCAATGACACTGCGGCCGAGGCAGCCTCAACCATCGATTATTCGCAGCCATACGAAGTTTACACCCTCTCGGGGGCGAAGTTGGGCCAGGGGGTCGAGAACCTCGGCAACGGCATTTACATCCTACGCCAGGGCTCGAAGGTCGCCAAAATCGGCATTAATTAATTTAACCGCCCTTAATGTCCCTATCAAAATATGAAACGATTTTTCAGCCTATTGGCCCTATTATATTTAGTCTGTATAGTTGTGCCGTTCAAATGCGATGCCCAACATTTCCTTTACGAAGGGGTTTACTACACCATTCTTGACCCCGTAGCCCGGACCTGCGAAGTAAAATCCGGCTCTTCCGGCAAACCAGGAGGAGTAAGCTATTCATCTTATGGCTCGTTATCTCTACCGGCTAATCCCAATGACGGCACAACGACCTACACACTCGTAGCAGTTGGCAACTATGCCTTCGAGGGGTGCACCGGACTAACTTCCGTCTCGATTCCCAACTCAGTCACCTCGATTGGAAGTTATGCCTTCGAGGGCTGCACTGGTCTGACTTCCGCTATCTTTTCAAATGGTTTGAAATCAATCAGCGACCATGCGTTTTCGGGCTGCCCAAGTTTGAAGGCAATCGATTTCCCGACATCCCTCACTTCCATTGGAGAGTATGCTTTTAACAACTGCGCTCTCACCTCCTTATGTCTTCCCTATTCATTGAAATCATTAGCATCCAACGCATTCAATGGGTGCGGATTAAAAAAAATCGCGAAATCTCAGGAGTTAGACTTTTCATTTTCCAAGAATGTGATTGTTATCAATTACGATCCCTATGACGCAAGACTTGAAAATGGTTGCGTTTATACACGCAATAGGCGAAAGCTCTTTTATGTTTCAGCGGCGCTCAGCGAGGAATTTGATATACCTGAAACCGTCACGATAATAGGCAATTGCGCATTCGCGGTATGTGAGCAGCTCCCTGCGATTAATATGGGTGACCTGGTGGAGACCATTGGCAAGAATGCCTTTGTAGGCTGCTCCGCTTTGAGGGCCATCACATTAGGTGACGGGGTCAAGACCATCGGCGACAATGCCTTCGATGGTTGCGGGCAGCTCGCTGAAATCACGATTCCCGACTCGACAACCAAAATAGGTATCGACGCGTTCAAAGGATGCACGGGACTCAAGAAAGTTTCACTCGGCAAATCCGTAGCGTCAATCGGTGCGAGAGCGTGGGCCGATTGCGCCGGAATCGAGACCGTTGAGTATTGGTCGGAAAATCCATGCCCCGCTCCGCAAGATATATTTAAGCTTGCAGTCTACGACAACGCGCACCTAACCATACCCGCGGGATCCATGAGCATTTATCTTGACGTGGCCCCATGGTATTACTTCTTAAATATCAGTGAGCGCGAGTACTCAGGCATCAATACCACCACCGCCGAGGCAGCCTCAACCATCGATTACACGCGGCCTTACGAGGTTTACACCCTCTCGGGGGCGAAGTTGGGCCAGGGGGTAGAGGACCTCAGCAACGGCGTTTACATTGTGCGCCAGGGCTCGAAGGCCGCCAAAATCGGCATTAATTGACAGCTCCCTCTGTGAGAGAAACATTTCCTCTTCTGATATAGAAAAACGCATAGCGATGCTTTGCGCCCCGAATGCCGTCCACGGCGTTCGGGGCGCGATTCATTATATCGATTCATTATATGTTGCTGTTACCCAACCTGAATATGTTGCTGTTACTCAAGCTGAATATACTGCTGTTACTCAACCTGGCAACTGGCTGTTTTTCCTTTCTTTTTCTCGCCGTCCGCCACGTCATTTCCCACTTTTATCCGCATAAAACTGTGGCACTCCAGCACTTTTATCCGCATAAAAGTGTGGTCCAACAGCATTTTTATCCACATAAAAATGTGGCGAAGCGTTGTTTTTATCCCCATAAAAGTGTATTTTCGCAGCGTAATCAACAAATAATCAGGCATGCGACGAAGTATATACAATCAACTGCTGCGATGGAAGGAGTCGGAGCGACGTAAACCTCTAATGCTTTATGGGGCCCGCCAGGTTGGCAAAACATACATTCTGAAAGAATTCGGGCACCGCGAGTTTGACAATCTGGTCTATATCAACTGCTATAAAAACGCTGCTGTCGAGGCTCTGTTCTCAGCGTCTACCGATGTGAGCAGCCTGTTGCTGGGCCTTTCGGCTCTGAGCGGTGAGGAGATCAAGGAGCAAAAGACGCTTGTGTTTATCGACGAAGTGCAGGATATACCCGATGTCATAGCCTCGCTGAAGTATTTTTGCGAAGATGCCCCCGGGGTGGCTATAGTCACGGCAGGCTCGCTGTTGGGCGTGAAGAATATGGAAGGCAGGCCTTTCCCCACCGGCAAGGTCGACATCATGCATTTGTATCCAATGACTTTTGTGGAGTTTCTCGATGCCCTCGGCGAGAGCAAGCTGGCAGAATTAATCGAGAAGCCGGGGCATGAGGAGGTGCTCAATGCTTTGCTGCCCAAGTGCGCCGAGCTGCTGCGGCAGTATTACTTCGTCGGAGGCATGCCGGAAGCTGTGGCCGAGTTTGTTAACAGCCGCACGCCGGAGCATGTGCGCAAGATTCAGCTCGATATCCTTGCCGCCTACGACGCCGACATAGCCAAGCACGCCGGCGTTGAAACGCAGAAGGCCCGACTGGTGTTCCAGTCGATACCGTCGCAATTGGCCAAGGAGAACAAGAAATTCGTTTTCGGGGCACTGAGAAAAGGCGCTCGGGCCGCAGATTATGAAGATGCGATCCAATGGCTTGTCGACGCAGGGTTGGTGTATAAGGTCAACCGAGTGTCTAAGGTAGAATTGCCCTTGAAATTCTACATGGATATGAGCGGATTCAAACTCTTCTTGCTCGACGTGGGGCTCCTTGGCGCCATGGCTCAGGTGGCACCGGCTATGATGCTGATTGGCAACAATGTATTCTCGGAATATAAAGGGGCTTTTACCGAAAACTTCGTGCTTGCGCAGATGGTGGCCGTGCCCGATACCGTTGTGGGATATTACTCAAAGGAGAACTCCTCGATGGAGCTCGACTTCGTGGTGCAGGCAGGCAGCCACCTGCTGCCTGTCGAGGTTAAGGCCGAAGAAAACGTGAGGTCGCGCTCGCTACGGCAGTTCATCACTGTCGACAAGGCTGGCAGCGGCCTCAGAGGCATCAGGTTCTCTATGAAGGGCTTTGAACAACAGGACTGGGTAGAAAGCGTGCCTCTTTGCGCCGCCGGCGCGTTTGTGGCCCGCATGGCCCGCGGCTGAAGCGACGAGCCGGCAATCGCTCCGATGCGATGCCGGCTCGTTAAGTTTATGTATTATCTGTGTAGTTGCTGTGGCGGCCTTACTCGGCGTAGAGGTTTTCGGCCTGCTGGGGTATGTATTTGGCCGCTAATTTGTTGATTTTCGCCATGTCGGGTTTCTTGCTGGCATAGTCAATCAGCAGGCCGGCGGGAACGAGGTCGGGGTCGGAGGCCGACTGGAAGTCGGCGGCGTCCTCCGAATAGTCGCCATCCACGGCGGCGTCGGCCTCGATGGCATAGTCGTTGTACTCGATCACGCGGTCGGCGTCGTCATGCCGCTCGATGTCGACCAGCAGGGTCGTCGGGATGATGCTGATCTGGGGGTCCGCGCCCCACATGCCGGGATTGTCAATCACTTCCGCAACTTTGGCAGCTATAATGTCGGTGAGTTCTTTTCGTGTCATAACCAATGCTTTTTTATTTATCCTAACGCCCCGCTCCGCCAAATAGTTCTCTCGGCCAGCCCGATTGCCGGCAGTATGGTTCCGTGGAGTGGTGGCGGCGATGGCTATTTGGGGCCCGCGTCGGCATCGGGCTGCGAGGAATAGGCCTTGGAGGTGATGCCGAACTGGCGCTTGAAGCAGGAGCTGAAATAGCGCTGGTCGGTGAAGCCCACCATCTGGCACACCTCCGACACCAGGTAGCGCCCCGTGCGCAAAAGTTGGGCCGCGCGCTTGAGTCTCACGGACCGTATGAAGTTCACCGGCGAGAGGTCGGTGAGCTGCTTAAGCCGGCGATAGAGCACCGAGTTGGAGATGTTGAGATTCTCGGCAAGCATGTCGACGGTGAAATGCTCGTTGGCAATGTTGCGCTCGATCACCTCCATGACATTGGCCAGGAACACCTCGTTGGAGGTGAGCACGTTGATTTCCTTGGGGTTCACTATGAGCTTGCGGGTCACCACCTCCTCGATTTTGCGATGGGTGGCTATGAGGTTGTCGATGCGCGTGTGGAGGTAGCGGAGCACGATGGGCTGCCGCATCCACAGGGCGACCCCGGCACCGTAGCACGCTTGCTCGAACGCGGCATCGCTGTTGGCCGACACCACTACCACCGGGATTCCCGCCAGCGAGGCCTCGCGCCGGAGCTGCGTCATGAATTCCTGTACCGTGTCTATGTCCGAGGCGTCGAAAATCACGCACCCGGGCATATAGCGCTTCAGCAACGCCACCATGTCCTTGTTCAGCTCCACGGCGCGCAGGGCATACTCCTTCCCCAAGCCCAGCCCCAGCATGCGGAACAGGTCGGGGTCCACCCCCACGGCCGCCACCACCGTCTTGTCCTGCTGGCCGCGGCGGTCGATGGCGTCGGCGAGGTCGGGCTGGCTCTGCGCGGAGCCGCCGCCGATGTATGTCGGCACCGCCAACGCGGGGGGCGCCCCCTCCATGTCGAGCGTCTCCAACTGCTCGCCCGAATAGTGCGAAAGCCCCAGCGGCAGGCGTATCTCGTAAACGGTGCCGTTGTCGTCGGGAGCCCGGCGCATGCGGAACCGGCTGCGGTGCATCTCGATGAAGTCCTTGGCCACGGCGATGTTGAACAGTTCGCGGCGGGTGTAGATGTCGCGGGCCATGGCATGGATTGAGGTGTCGTCGGTGATGGTGACCGTGTAGGCGTTGTGGCGGCGGTCAATCGCGCCCCGCACCTCGATCGCGCCGTTTTCGGGCGAGGAGCCGATGGCCCAGCTCAGCAGGTTGAACAGCGCCACCTCCAGCTTGGGCACATCAACAAACAGCTTTATCTCAGAGTCGTCGAGCACCAGGTCGTAGCGCAGCCCGCGCATGGCGGCGCGCTCGGCCAGCGAATTGAACACCCCCGCGATCAGCTGCTCGATGGCCACATGCTGCAAATGGAGCTGGCTGTCGGCGGCGTCGCTCGAACTGAACTCGATGAAATCGTCGATTTGGTCAGACATACGCCTGATGTTCTTCCGCATCAGGTCGAGCATGCCGCGCGCCTCCTCGTCGCCCGACTCCTCATAGCGGGCCATCAGATGCTCCACCGGGGCCTGGAGCGATGTGAGCGGCACGCGCAGCTTGTTGTTGATGCTCACAAAGTTAAGAATCTTGTGGCGGTAGAGGCGGTTCTCGCGGTTGCGGCGCACGCTGTTGTGGATGCTCCGCGACACCAGCAACACCAGCGACAGCGCGAAACCCACATATATCATTATGGCCCACCAGCTGGCCGCCACAGACCGCTCGACCACGAACGGGTAGGCCGACTCCTCGCCATAGCTCTCGCCCCCGGGGGTCGCCGCCTTAACCCGCAGCACATACTCGCCGGGCGGAAGGTGCTCGTAGGTCACGCTCCGCTGGTAGGAGTCAACCATGACGTAATCGCTGTCGAACCCCTCGAGGCAGCACGCATAACGCACCGTGTTGGGGTGCGTGTAGCAAAGCGTGGTGAAGTCAAACTTCACGCTCCCGGTGCCCGCCGGCAGCCTCACCGCCTCGCCATAGTTGAGCGTCTGGGCCATGGAGATTTCTGAATGCCCGTCGACCATCACATCGCTGAGCCTTACCGCCGACGAACGCGCGGGGGCGCTCACCGCGCCCGGGTTGAAATATATCAGGCCGCTGATGCCCCCTAAATAAATCATGCCGTCGGAGTCGGCCCCGTGGCCTATGATGTACCACTGCTTGGCGATGTCGCCAGGAGCGTCGACCTCGAAATAGTTCACCACGTCGCGCGACACGAAGCGGTAGACCCCCTTGATCGACGACACCCATATATTATGGGCCGTATCCTCGGTGATGGAGCTCACATAGAACGGAGGCCCGAATGTGTCGACCGCCGAGAATTCCCCGCCGGCATCCATCATGTAGAGCCCCGAGAATGTCCCGGCCCAAATCCGATGGGCCGAGTCGACATGCAGCGCCGTGACATGCTGCGAGCCAAAGCACTGACGCCCGTACTCCCTCACATTGACCACGCTCCTTCCGTCGGGCGCGAGGGTCAGGCACCACACTCCCCGGCCGTCGGCCGCCACCCACAGCCGCCCCGCGCTGTCGCGCACAATGGCGCGGAGGGTCTCCTGCGAATACCCGTCCCACACAATCGGCTCGACCCCGCGGGCTGAATCCCATACCCCGACACCCCCCTGGTTGAAAGCCATGTAGATGCTTCCGTCGGGCGCCACGCAGTAGGACCGCACATAGCGCATCCCGTAGCGCGAATAAACGGCGTCGAGCTCGGGTGTCGACAAAAACTGGCCCGTCGACGCGTCGAAGAGCTTCATCGACAGCTTCGTGCTGATCAGATAACGGTTTGCCCCGCAGGGAGCGATCATCAGAATGCGGTTGTTGCCCACGAAATCGCCCGTTTCCGAATAGTCGACATACTTGGTGATCGCGTGGTTAGCCTTCTCGGCGTCCCACACCAACCGGTTTATGCCGTATGATGTCCCGAGCCACACCGTATTGTCGGGGTCGACGCAAATCGACGAAATGATGTCAATCGAGGGGGTATTGCCGTTGTTGGGGTCGTGGCGGAGAAGATTAAACGAGTTGTCGACCTCGGAATAGAGATACACCCCGTTCATCGTGCCGATCCACACATCCCCCTCCGCGTCGCGGAAAAGCGACACCACCGAATTGTTGATTTCGCTGCGGTCAGAGTTGTTGGGGAACACCGACGGCAGCTGGTGCGGCTCCTCGCCCGGCTGGGCGCTGTAGCGCAGCACGCCTCCCCCGCGGGTGCCCACCCATATCTGGTCGCCCCGGTCGAGCGCCGTGACGCACTCGAAATTGCCGGTAATCAGCCTCGGAGCCCGCGACGGGTCGGCGAGCCACTCGCGCCTGGGCGCCCAATAGATTTTGTTGTTGATGTTATACCAGATATTGTCGTTAATGTCGGTGATGATGAAGCGCACGCCGCCCCCGGCAACCAGATGCCGGGTAACCTTCATCGCCTCGCCCTGGCCGCTGATGATATCGATGCCCCTTCGATGTCCCACCAGCAGATTCCCGTCGCTGTCGAAAGCCAGCACGTTGACATAGTTGCTCCCCAGGCCGGTCTTCTTGTCGGCCACGGGCACCGCGTGCAAATCGCGCGAAAGGAGAAACACGCCGCGCTCGGTGCCGAGATACACCTTCCCCCCGGGCGCCGCGACAAACGTCCGCACCTCGGTGCCCTGGAGCTCGTCGCAAACTATGCGGCTCGCCCCCGAGCGGTAGTCGTAGCGGTAGAGCCCCGACTTGGTGGCGAGCAGGAAATCGTTGTCGAAACCGGGATGCACATCATTTATGTAGCCCACCTTGTCGGCCGCGTGGTCGTCGTGGAAGCTCTCTGTCGAGTAGCCATCGAAACGGGTCAGGCCCCCGCTGCCGCCGAACCACACGAACTTCATCGGGTCCTGATGGATGGCGGTCACTATTTCCGAGGTTGTGGCATGGATGGGGCGCACCGTGTAGGCGTGCACCCTCGTCACACAGGGCAGAACCGCGAGCAAAATAACAATAAACAGGCTTTTCATGACAGGCTTATATGCGTTTCACTACATTTCGTTCATAAAGATACGCCAAATCCTTCACAAATCAGCAACTCCCAACCCCCTTTCAGCACCCCCTGGAGGAGGAAACGAACGATTTGACACACGTCAATGAACGATTCAACACACATCAAAAACCAAAAACAGCAAACCATCCACACAATTAGATGAAAGATGCGCACCTGCCCCAAACGTTAACTTTCGTAAATTTGTGATACGGCTTCCGACCCCGGGCCGGGCTCTACCTTAAAGACTAATCCAACCCTGATATACCCCATGAAAACTGTTTTACGACCGATGTTTTCCGCCATCGTCCTCGCGGCCGCGATGAGCCCAGCCAACGCCATCAGCCTGCCAGAAATCCCCGCCAGGGACGGCATGGCAGTCAATGGATATGTCCACGACGGAACCCGTCCGCTGGGCGGAGTGCATGTCTCCGACGGCTACAACATCGCGACCACCGACGACAACGGCCTATATTACCTCCCCGCCGACAGCCGCGCCGAAATGGTGTTCGTCATCACCCCGGCGGGCTACAACCCCGCGTGCGCCAACGGGCTCAGCCAGTTCTGGACCCGCGTCAGCGCCGGCGAGGCAACAACCCGGGCCGACTTCACCCTCACGCCCACCGGCGACGACACAAACCACAAGATGATCGTGCTCGGCGACCCCCAGATGCGCGACGACCACGACCACGGCATCTTCAAAGCCGACGCCCTCCCCGACATAAAGGCCACCGCCAGCGCCTTCAAGGAGGCCGGCGCGGAAACCGGCGTGCTCGTGCTCGGCGACATGTGTTTCAACAATCCCGAAACCTATCCGCGCTACGCCGCCTACTGGTATCAGTTCAACACCCCCATGTACCACGTCCCCGGCAACCACGACAAGCACCTGGTCACCGACATCGACGCCCAGGCTCCTGAATACAAGACAACCTTCGGACCCCTCTACTACTCCTTCAACAAAGGAAAGGTGCACTACCTGATGCTCGACAATATATATGTGGGCGCCGCCGAGGCCTACGCCGCATACCTCGACCAGGCACAGCTCGAATGGGTGATGAAGGACCTCGACCTGGTCGAGGAAGGGAGCCCCGTGGTGGTGTGCGTTCACCAGCCTGTCACATGGACTGAGACATCCCGCGCGCAGAACGCCGCCCTGCTCGCGAAACTCAACAAATACGACACCCTCATCCTCTCGGCCCACAAGCATTTGGGAATGAACCTCGACAAGTTCTACGACAACATTGAGGAACGAATCCAGACCGCCCTCTGCGGAGCCTACTGGTATGGCGACTGCGCCAAGGACGGCATCGACCTCGGCTATTACATCTACACCGTCGAAGGCACCGACATCTCTTGGGAATACAAGCCCTTGAAACGCCTTTCCGAAACCTCGATCCGCATAAACGACCCCGTGCGCAACGCAGACGGCACTTACACATTTCTCGTCAACCTCTTCGACTGGGATTCCAACTGGAAAACATCCTACCGCCTCGACGGCAAGGAGATGGGCGCGCCCACGCAGGTCGAGAAGTTCGACCCCCACGCCGAGTCGCTTTATGCCGAGCATGTGAAAACGTGGTGCCGCCCCGTGGCCACGAAACACCTGTTTGAAATCACCACTCCGGCCGACGCGCGCCTCCTCGAATTCAGCGGCACCGACCGCTTCGGCAACACCGTCAGCCAGAGCTACAACCTCTCGCCCACCGAGCTCCCCGACCGCGAAGGCATGGCCGTGAAGGGATTCGTGCGCTGCGACGGAATGCCGGTCGAGGGGGTTCCCGTCACCAACGGCTACGACTTCGCTTTCACCAACATCTTCGGCATCTACTACCTCCCCGACAACCCCAAGGCGCGGATGGCCTATATTGTCACCCCGGCGGGCTACGACCCGGCTATCGAAGGAGGCATCCCACGTTTCTTCCGCCACATCGGGCAGGCCGAGGGCAACTTCCAGGCCGACTTCAACC
>CAYTBH010000002.1:65104-68504 GCA_964435935.1 uncultured Alistipes sp. | reverse complement strand
GTTACCATATTTGGGACATAGCGGCACAATACGATATTAGCCAAGATCCTTTACACTCGAGGAAGCGAAGTAATCCCTCAGTTTAGAAATATCTAAATCAACATAAACGGAGTGTAACTCAAAAGGTTACGCTCCGTTTTCGCATAATATGAAAGCTATCGCAGAATATGGCTCAGCCATCAAGAAAATTTGGGAACTTCATACCGTCGACCATAGAAATCTTCAGCATTCAGTCTCAATATTTGTGAACAGTATGTACATATTGACCTGGATTAATTAATTTTTGCTAATTTTGCGCCTAATTTGGAGTATGCAGCAATAATTCTTCAGATTAAGATGTTTAAATTTCAAAGTAAGTGAAACAAGCAATATTGAACTAAATGATAAGAATGGCCCGATTCATCGCATACCAACGTGGATCGGGCCGTTTGTTTAAAACCCGACTAATATGATCAGATTAAATTGTTTTCTTGAAATCAAGGATAGCTCGTTGAAAAAGCGCGCCGTTGATGCCGCCATCGAGTTGGTCGAGCTATCCCTTCACGACAAAGGATGCGTCACCTACGAGGCTTTCGGAAGTCTCACCTACGACAACCACATCCAGATAGTTGAAACCTGGGAAGACGAGGAGTGCCTCAAAGCCCATTCCGAGTCAGAGCATTTCCGCCGCCTCGTCCCCGAGCTTGAGGAGTGTGGCACCCTCACCCTCGAAAAATTCACCTTCTGACCCCCTCCAACCGCGACCCCCGAGCCGAACGGCGCCTGGAAAGTTCCTTCCCGCAACTTTCCAGGCGCTGTTCGGTTATTGGGTGTTCTCCGAGAAATTGAAAAAGTGTTCCCCGTTGCAAAATTGCTCGTTAAGAATTGTGGTATAGTTTTCTGAGCCACCGAAATTTCGTATTTTTGCGTTATTCATAACTTTTGCAAAAGATACAGGAAATGAGGAAAGAATTTTGGCGGGGTGTCAGGAGGCGCGTTGTGGCAGCGGCGGCATCCGCGGCGTTGGTGCCGTGTATGGCGGCTGTGGCAGGGAATGATGGCGGTTTTGGCGATGCGATATGCGGAGCCAATGATGTTGCTGCCCCGATAGTTTACAGCGACAGCACTCTCACCGCCACGGTTATCGAGCCGGGGGTCACTGTTATTGAAACCATTGACAAGACCACGATGTACCTCGTCGAGGGCGATTCGGCAGCGTTGCTCATCGACACCGGCACTAAGTGTGCCACCCTCGGCACAGCTGTGGCGCAACTCACTTCCAAGCCGTTAACCGTGGTGCTCACCCATGGGCATTACGATCATGCCGACAACGTCGGCTTCTTCCCTGAAATATATATGCATCTGGCCGACACCGTGTTGCACACCCCGGCGCTGGTCAATTACGCCGGGCGGATTCACCCGGTGGCCGACGGCGACACCTTCCGGCTGGGCGGACGCGAATTGATGGCGCTCCACACTCCGGGCCACACCCCGGGGTCGATATGCCTTGTCGACAAGTCGGCCGGCATCGCTTTCACCGGCGACGCTTTCGGCTCGGGCGCATTGTGGCTGCAATTGGAGCCGCAGCCGCGATTCGACCACTTTGCCGAAAGCTGTGGCCGCATGATCGAGCTTATGGATACCGAGGGGGTGGAGCGCCTCTATGTGGGCCACTATCCATACCTGAAGCGCCCGCTCGGGCTCCAATACATGCTCGATGTCGCCGTCAACGCCCGGAAAATCGACTGCGGCGACACGGCTGAGAGCACCCTCTTCTGGGATAACAAAGCCCGCACGATGACCTACGGCGAATCAGAGATTGTGTTTCGCGCTGAAAACTCAGGCCGCCATGACATACAGGCCCCGGTTGTGGTGCTGAAGCTCGACGACATGCACTATGGCGAGGGCACTGACACCGTGTCGCCCCGCTGGCCGCCAGTTCTCGACTATCTGCGTCAGCGAGGCATCAAGGCTAACGTCGGAATCATCGGATATTCGCTCACCCCCGAGCGTCCCGACTATCTGCAATGGCTCCGCCGCCAGGCCGCGAGCGGCCACATAGAGTTCTGGAACCACGGCTACAACAACCGCACGAGCCCGGAAGGCAAAGGCGAGTTTGAGCAGGACTATGCCTCGCAGTGCCGGGCGCTGCAACTCACCGATTCGCTGGCCCGCTCGCTCGCCGGATTGGAACTCTGCGCCTGGGGTCGCCATTGGACCGAGTGCAACGAGTTCACCGACAGCGCCCTGGCAACCGTTGGCGGCATCCGTCTCATCTTTGGCGAGCCATCAGCGCCGCGCCACTTCAAGGGAGTTGTGATGCCTGAGAATCTGCGCATGGAATATGCGCCGCTGACCCCGTCGTACAAGGACTTCCTGGTGAACTATTTGGGCAAATGGCGCGGTTTGCGCTCGTTTTATCTGCAAGGGCATCCCGATGCGTGGGATGAGCGGTGCCGGGCCGAGGTGAGGAGTGTGCTGGAAAGATTAATCGCTGACGGTGCGCGATTTGTCACCGTCAGCGATTACATGAAGAACGAAGTTGAAGTCAGCGGGGAGCATCAGTGAGCGTAAAGGTGGCGGGAGTGCCTGAGGCGCTGTCGCCCGCGGTCCACACCGTGAAGTCGCCGTTTTCGAGCATCTTCACGCCATCGTTGCCGTGGAACACCAATTGCTCTGGAGTGATGGTGAAGGTTATCGTGCGCGTTTCGCCGGGCTTAAGCGTCACTTTTTCGAAGTCTTTCAACACTTTAAGCGGCTGTGCGAGCGAGGCTACGTTGTCGCGCACATAAAGCTGCACCGTTTCGGCGCCTTCCACGGCGCCGGTGTTGGTCACGTCGCAGCTCACCGTGAGCGGGGCGGCGCCGTCGGCTGCCGACAAGCTGGTGGCCGAAAGGCGCGGTTCGCTGATGCTGAAGGTGGTGTAGCTCAAGCCGTAGCCGAAGGGGAACAGCGGGTCCTTCCCGGCATCAAGGAAATAGGATGTGCACCCGGTGGATGTCTGCGCCGCCTCGAGAGGAATTGCGTCAAGGTCGACTGTCCACTCCGGCGGACGGCCCGTGTTCTTATGGGAGTAATAGATGGGGCACTGGCCGGTCATGCGGGGCATCGTGGCCGGGAGTTTTCCCGAGGGGTTGGCCTTCCCGGTGAGCAGATTGGCAATCGCAGGGCCGGCCATGGTGCCGCCGTGGAAGGAATACAGCGCCGCGTCGGCAAGCGCGAGTTCGCGCTCAATGGTCAGCGGTCGTCCGGCCATGAAGACCACGGCAATCGGCTTGCCAGTCTTTGCCAAAGCCTCCAGAAGGGCTGTTTGCGCTCCTTTGAGGTCGAGTGAAGCCATCGAGTGGGCCTCGCCCGACATCACGGCTTCCTCGCCGATGAAGCACAGGATCGCGTCGGCCTCCGCGGCACTCTTCACAGC
>CAYTBH010000002.1:0-65004 GCA_964435935.1 uncultured Alistipes sp. | reverse complement strand
GTGCCCTCCTCGGCTGTGCGCCGCGCGGCGTCGAGATGCGAGGGCTGATAGGCGGGCGAGGGGCGCGAAGTGTCGATATAGGGGTTGTCGAACAACCCAAGGCGCTCTTTGAGGCGAAGCACGTTGCGCGCCATCTCGTCGACCACCTTCTCGTCCACAAGCCCTTCCCGCACCAGGTTCTCCAGCACTTGCGAATAGCAGTGGCCCTCCATGTCGATGTCGATGCCGGCGTTCGAGGCAAGGATCGCGGCCTGGCGCTTGTCGGCTGCCACTCCGTGGGGAATCATCTCCGTTATGGCGTTCCAGTCGCTCACCACGAGGCCGTCATATCCCCAGCGGCCGCGCAGTATGTCGCGCATCAGGCGCTCGTTGCCAGCCGAGGGGGTGCCGTTGATGTCGTTGAACGAGCACATGAATGTCGCCGCACCGGCCTTGGCCGCCGCCTCGAAGGGGGGGAGCACCACGTCGAACAGCAGCTGATCTGGAATCCAGGTGGTGTTGTAGTCCTTTCCGCTCTCGGCAAAACCATAGCCGGCGAAGTGCTTGGCGCAGGCAGCCATGGCTGTCGGGTCCGAAAGGTCGTCGGTCTGGTAGCCGCGGATCATCGCCAGACCCATGCGGGTGTTGAGCAGCGGGTCCTCGCCGGCGCTCTCGGCGATGCGGCCCCAGCGGGCATCGCGCGAAATGTCCATCATCGGCGAGAAGGTCCAGCGGATGCCGGCTGCCGAGGCTTCGACAGCGGCCACGCGGGCCCCCTCCTCGACAAGCGCCGGGTTCCAGGTCGCGGCCTGCCCAAGCGGGATGGGGAACACGGTGTTGAAGCCGTGAATTACGTCGCGGGCAAACACCAGGGGGATGCCCAGGCGCGAATTTTCAACCGCCTCGCGCTGCAACGCGTTGGCCACCTCGGGGTTGACCTCGTTGATGATGGTGCCCACGCGGCCCTGCGCCACGGCGGCGGCAAGCGTGTCAAACTGAGCGGTGTTATACTGGTTGAGCTGCCCGATTTTCTCGCTGAGAGTCATTCGCTGCAGCAACGCCTCCACGCGGGCTTCCCCGCGGAGATTGCCTAAATCAACGGCGGCAGCGCCGGCCCAGAAGGGCACTAACGCCGCCGCGGTGATAGCAAACATTCTAACAATCTTTTTCATCTAATCCACAGAGTGTTGAGTGTGGTTTGTCCTTTGTAATGGTTTATTTCAGAATCTTGACGGTCTTTTTGCCGGCGCGGAGCACATAAACTCCCGCGGGAATGCCGCCAAGGTCGAGGGTGTTGGAGTCGGTCGAGAGAACCATGCGGCCTGCCATGTTGTAGAGGCTTGCGCCGGGAACGGTGAGGTTCACGATGTCGCCGTTGCGGGTAACCACAGCGTCGGGGATATTCACCACGTTGACGCCGGTAATCACGTCGGCCATCGACACCTTGACCTGCAGGGGCTTCATATCGGGCGTCACGGTTACGGGCACCTCGATGGTCTTCTTCAGGTTTTCCGAAACGTTGCTCACGCGGTAGAGCTGGTCGGGGTCGGTTTCCTCAGCGGGCTCCTCGGTTTCATCGTCAGCGGCATAGACTGCTGCACGCACAGCGCTGTAGGTCGAGGGAGCGGCATAGCGAATCTCCTCAACGTGGAGCCAGTCGTGGGCCTCGTCGTTGAAGCTGACAACAAATTTGCCTTCACCTTCGAGCACATTGCCGAAGCCGTCGTGTTCCACGTCGTTAACCACGAACTTCACGCTAACGCCTGATGTGTCATGGCCGGCGGGCATGTCGATAATCGGCGCAGGAACCTCGGTGGTCAGCGCCTCGATGTTCATTGTGTTGTAGGGAGCGGTGTTCTGGAAGCTCTCCATTGCCGATGCGAGCACTCGGAAGGTGGTGTTGGGGTTCTTGGCCACCTGGCTGAAAGAACCAGTCCAAGCGCCGGAGCCAACATTCACGGTTGCTTTCGGGGCAGAGGGGGCGCGGCAGATGAACACGCGTTTAGCGTCGTCGGTCTGCACAAAGAAACATCCGTCGGGAATCTTCGTCCAAAGGCCGGCCTGGTCGGTGATGGTGAATTCGGTCATTGTTTTCACACTCTGGAACGCATAAGAGGCAACAGATGTGATGTTGGGCGACAATGACGTGAATGTGACATGGGTCGCCGAGAAAACCGATGCTGGGAGAGCTGTGAGGTGTTCGGGCCATTCTGAGAAAGTGCAGCTTGTGCGTCGGAAGGCTCGCTCGCCGAGTGTCGTGAGGTCGCGGGGAAGTTTCGTGAATGCTACGCCGCTCAATGGGAGCTTAACAGCGTCCTTTTCATCATCATTGAAAGCATCGCCACCGATAGTCTTGATAGTCTCAGGAAGTTCTGTCAGTTCCAGGGAGCTGCAACCGCGGAAAGCGTCGGCCGAAATTGAGGTAAGATATGGGGGGAGCGCTTCGAGTTTCAAATTTGAGCAGCCCGAGAAACAATATTGGTTAATGCTATGGATGCCGTCGGGCAGATTGACCTTTTCGAGCGATTTGCACATGTAGAATGCGCCACCCGACAGGCCGGTGAGTGTTTCAGGAAGTTTTACTTCCTTGACATTCATTGTTTGGAGTATACCCTGCTTGTCGTAGTCGCCACCGGGGAGCTTGTTGTTTGCGAATTTGGCATTGGAGAGGTCGAGGTATAACAACGAGGGACGCAGGTTGGCACGAATGGCCGCAAAGTCATTGGCATTGAGCTGCGCGTCGCCTTCAATAGTCAGGTCGGTGATGTCCTCCATCGACGAGAGGACATCCGATGCGGCAATCGCGGCATCGAGCTCAGCCTTGAGGTTGCCGGCGGTTTCGTGGTTGATGGTCACGCTCTCGGCTATGGCAGCCGAAGCTGCCATAGCGAAAGTCGTGGCCAATATTGTGAATCTTTTCATGCTATTGGATTTCAAAGTGTGGTGGTTTGCTTAGAGGCGTACTTTGGTGGCCTTGTTGCCCTGGCGACGGATGAAGATGCCGTTGGCGGGGTTGTTGACGCGCATGCCCTGGAGGTTGTAGAATTCAACGGGAGCGTTGGCGTTCTCAGCCTCTATCACTGCTACGGCTGCTTCCCCGTTGGGATCGATGCCTTCGTATTCGTAGGCGCCGACATCCTTGCCGCCGTTGTTAAGGTAGCCGCGGCAGTCGGAGGTGGGAATCATGTTGGTGCCAGTCCATTCGGCAGAATCCTCGATGCCGGCGTTAACCAGCGGGGAGTTGTCGCGGAGAATGGGGAGGAAAGGCACGAAGCCCTGGTCGCGGGTGCCGAGGGTGGTGCTAACACCGAGGGCGGTCATCGTGGCGTCCTTGCAGAGGCCGAGGGTGTTGTGGGCGGCAGCGGCGTTGGCGTTGAAGTCGGGGTCGTCCATGTTCTCGTTCACGCTGCGTTCAGCGCCGTAGAAGATGTTGTTGCGGGCGATAACCGGGGTGCGGTCGGCGTCGGCGATCGAAAGCTCGGAGAGCACGCAGGCGCGGTTGCAGTATGCGAAGTTGTTGAACATGTAAACCGGCTCGAGCTGGAAGTAGAGGCGCAGAATGCCGTCGTTGTTATAGAAGGTGTTATTGGCAAGGATGGTTTCGCAGTCCGAAGAGTCGGAGATGTCGATGCAGGCCTGGTAGTTGTCCTTCGAGGTGTTTTCAACGAAAGTGGAGTTGGTAACAACCAGCTTTTTGCAACCGGCGAAGTTCACGCCCGGCTGCGAGGAGGGGTCGTAGATGCCGATGCAGGTGCCCTGGCCGCCCTGGTCCTGCGAGTTCTTGTAGAAGGTGCAGTTGTCAACGTAGAGCTCGCCGTCGAGAGTCTCGGGGCCGCGCTGCATGATGGCGGGACCGCGCGAGCCGCCGCCGATGGTGTAGTTGTGCTCGAAGTAGGAGTTGGTTACGCGCACGATGTGGCCGCGCGAACCGATGGCGGCGCCGCAAGAACCGGCCTCGTTGTCGATGAAGCGGCACTTGTCAACAATAAGTTCTTCGCCTGCGAAGTAAATAGCGCCACCGAGAACGTATTCAACCTGGCGGCCATTGACGAAGTTGATGCCGCGCACTGTTACCTTGGAGTTGTCGGCAGCGCGGAACAGGCGCACAGCCTCGCCACCCTGGTAACCGGGCTTCTCGGCACCTTTGAAGGTGGTGTTGTCGCCTTCCACAGTGCAGATTTTGTTCTTGTCGAGGTTCAGCTGGCCGGCCAGGAGGAAGGTGGCGTCTTTCTGGAGGTGGATAATGGTCTCGTCGTTGTCGCGGACACACATGATTGCCATTTCGGGCGTGGCGAAGGGTTTGGCTTCGGTGCCGGGGTTCTCGTCACTACCGTTGGTGGCCACCCAGTATTCGGTGACTGCGAAAGCCTGTGACGCGCCAAGGATGGCTGCTACTGACAGAGAGAGTAACTGTTTTTTATTCATGGTTTTATGGGTTAAGTTGTTGTTTGTTGCTTGATGTATGGGTGATTAATGATGTCAGGGGTGAGGCTTACTGGAAGATGCGCACATAGTCGATGAGCACCTCGGTTGGCAGCCTTGAAGCGTCGATGCCCTCGCGGCCGCCCCAACCGCCGCCCCAGGCGAGGTCGAGAATCAGGTAGAAGTCCTTGTCGAAGGGCCAGCCTGTCCATAGCGGCGAGCTCTTCACCACGGTGAAGCCGCGCTTGCCGTCGACGAGCCATGTGAGTTTGTTTTCGCTCCACTCGAGCGAGTAGACGTGGAAGTCGCTGCAGCAGGTGGGCACGCGCATGCTGTAGTGATGCTTGTTGTTTTCGCCATTCTGCTGCGAAGTGTGGGCTGTGAAGTAGACGACGTAGGGATTGTAGCCCACCTGCTCCATGATGTCGATTTCGCCCGAGCGCGGCCAGGGGCCGTAGTGGCTGTCGTTGGGCATGAGCCAGAAGCCGGGCCAGGTGCCCTTCACGTCGGAAAGCTTGGCGCGGATGTCCACGCGTCCGTAGGTGAATTTCACGGTGTTCTGGGTGGTGACGCTGCCCGAGGTGTATTCACACATGCCCCCCTTCACCGGGTCGGGATAGTTGCGGTCGTTGAGGCAGCGCAGGTGCAGCATACCGTCGGCCACCTCCACGTTGTCGAGGCGCGCCTTGGTGTAGTATTGCAGCTCGCCGTTGCGCACATAGCCCTCCTCGTAGCTCCAGATGGCGGGGTCGGGGAGGCCCGAGCCTGAGAATTCGTCGTGGAAGATGAGGCGGTTGAAGCCGTCGGGCACGGGGATTATGTCGAAATCCTCGCGGGTGGTCGAGAGATGGCCCTCGTCGTCGACGGCCAGCACATAGCGTCCGCCGTCCTTGACGGGCGACACCAGGGCCGAGGCCACGTCGGCGTGGGCTGCCGAGGGTGAGTAGGCAAGCGACACGTTGTCGGCGATTTCAGACCCGTCGGCGCGGACTATCGTCACGCCGAGGCCTTGGGCTGCCTCCCACGCCTCGGTGGTGAAGCTACCCTGGGTGGGGGTGCCGGTGCCGATGGCGGTGAAGATATGGCCGTTGCTGTCGGTCACGGCATCGTTGTTTTCGGCATAAAGCACATTCCCGTCGGCATCGGTGAGGGTGAATCGGATGTTGACAGCTTCCGATACCGAGGGGGTGCCGTAGATGTCGGTGAGTGAAGCCTCGTAGAACACAGGCTCGGCGTTGGCCACGGCCATGGCGGCTATGGCGAGAATCGCGGATACGAAATGCTTTTTCATTGCTTGTGGGTTGAGACTTTATTTTTTCAGTAATCGGAATGCCTGGGGCTGCTTGCCGGCTTGGGAGACGCGGAGGATATATGCCGCCGCTGTGCCGGGAAGGGCGATGGATGCTCCGGGAGTCACCGTGCCGGCTGCCATGAGGATGCCGTCGGCGGCAAAGATTTCGTAGCTGGCAGCCGATGTGAGGCCGGCCACAGTCACCGACGCGCCGTCGGCGGCCACGGTCGCAGTGAGGGACTCTTTAGCGTCGTAAACACTCTCGATGGCGCTTGTGTAGAGCGACAGGGCGGGTATGGCGCCGTGGCTGAGGATGGCGTTTTCGGTTTTCACGGCTCCGGCAACCGACGGCTCGAGGACGAAGTGGCAGTTGCTGTCGTAGCCCCCCATGGGCACGAATCCCTGGGCCGAGGCGCCTCCGGCGGCGAGTGCCAGTAGTGTTGCTGTGAGTATTCTCATGGCTTGGATCACTGGATGGGGGTTGTGGATATTTCGCCGTTGTCGTTGATCGTCACGCTGAAACGCTTACCCGAGGGGGAGGTGAGGTGCAGGGCCGAAGCCGAGGCGGCGTGGATGGCGCGGGGCACGCTCATAATCTGCTGGCAAACGGTGTTCTCGAATCCCTGGCCGCAGTCAACGGCCGATTCCATGAAGTATGTCTTGTTGCTCCAGTCGAGCATGTCGAGCGTCACATTGGCGTTTTGCGAGCCAACGGCGACGTAGGCCACGCCGGCGGGGGTGGTGGTGAGCTGGTGCTCCTCGGCGAAGACGTTGGGGCCGTCGGCGCTCCCCTCGTGGATGATGACGCGCACTGCTACGTTGAGGTTGGCCTTGGGAAGGCCGTCGGAGGTGAAGACGGTGCGGGCGAAGTTCATCACCGGGCCCTGCGCGTTTGCGGCAAGCGACGCGGCGCAGAGTGTGAGGATGGCAAATATCTTTTTCATTGTGTATTGAGTTCTTTGGTTTTAGTCAGTTTCTTTAAGCAAGCCGCGATTACTGGAATACGCGGACGTAGTCGATTTCGTAGCGTTGGGGGAGCGAGGCGATGTCAACGCCCTCAGCGCCGCCCCATCCGCCGCCGAATGCGAGGTTGAGGATGAGGTAATAGTCGATGTCGAAGGGCCATGTGGTCCAGTCGCTGTCGGGCTCGCGGTCGATGGAGTAGAGCTCCTTGCCGTCGTAGAGCCAGGTGAGGCGGTCGGGGGTCCATTTCAGGCCGTAGATGTGGAACTGCCCCACGGCTTCGGGCGCTTTCTCCACATGGGTGCGCTGGGTGCCGAGCATGTGGTTGTAGCGCTCGGTGTGGGCCGAGAAGTGGATGTTTTCGGGGTTATAGCCCACATGCTCGAGGATGTCGATTTCGCCCGAGCGGGGCCAGCGTCCGTAGCTCTGCTCCTGGGGCATCATCCAGATGGCGGGCCATGTGCCGAGCGACGAGGGGAGCTTGGCGCGCACCTCGACGTAGCCATACTTCCAAGCCGAGCGGTCCTTAGTGGTGAGGCTCGCCGAGGTGATGGGGCACACCTCGCCGTTGATCACGGCGCTGTCGGCGCGGGCCTCGATCACGAGGTTGCCGTCGCGGCAGAAGGCGTTCTGCCCGGGTGTATAATATTGTAGCTCGCCGTTGCGGAGGTAGCCCTGCTCGTAGCTCCACCGCGTGGTGTCGGGTTGCCCGTCGGTGTCAAACTCGTCGTGGAACACCAGGCGCGAGTATCCTTCGGGAATGATGATTTCCTCCTCCTCGGCACCCTCGTTGCGGGCCATCGCGGTGAACGCTGTCACTGCGATTCCACCCAGGGCTACGGCGGCTATGACTAATTGCGCTGTTTTCTTCATCAGTTTCTGGTTGTGATCAAAAATTCATGGTCGGTCAGTGCTGAAAACCGATGTTGCAAAATTAGGAATTAAGCCGCCGCGGCTATTTTGAAAATGAGTACGATGTTCTCTTTGTTGCGTCAATAATTGCGGAAATGTAGCAGGGAGTTGCGCGGATGTGACGCGCGGGGCCCGCATAGCGTTGAAAATCAATAAAAGTGACTTTGCGACATTTTAAATTTGAGGCTCAGAGGAGTCGGCAGCGTCGCCTCCCGACGCGCCCGCCGACCCCTTGCCGTGGAGCGCCGCGTAGCGCGTGGGCGACATGCCGAAGTGCTCGCGGAAGCAGGTCGAGAAGTGCGACAGGGTTGAGAATCCTGTGGCGTAGGCCACCTCCGAAACGGCCACATCCTTTGTCGAGAGGAGCATGGCGGCGTGGCGCATGCGCTCGCGCTTTATGTACTCGCTGGGGTTGATGTTGGCCGACACTTTCAGGCGGCGTTGCAGGTGTGAGCGGCTCACGCCGATTTCGCGGGCTATGAGTTCCACGGAGAGGTCGGGGTTGGCGAGCTGGTCGAGCACAACCTTGCGCACTCGCTCGAGCATGCGTTCGTCGTTTGACTTGATGGAGGCGACCTCGGAGTTCACGGGTGTGGCCCCGGAGTATTTCTCCTTCATCACGCGTCGTTGCTGGATGAGCATGTTCACCCGGTTGTGCAGGTGGGCGATGTTGAACGGCTTGGTGATGTAGGCGTCGGCTCCGGCGAGAATCCCCTCGTTGCGTTGCGCCTGGGTGACCTTGGCGGTGAGCATGACCACGGGAATCTCGCAGGTTGACTCGTTGGCGCGGATTTTGCGGCATAGTTCCAGTCCGTCAAGGCCCTCCATCATCACGTCGGTGATGATTAAGTCGGGGTGGCGCGTCAGGGCGGTTTCGAGGCCAGTGGTGCCGTCGGGGGCGGTGAGCACATTGTAGTGATCTGCGAGTTCGCGGGCGAGATATTCGAGAATCGAGGGGTCGTCCTCGATTATGAGGACGGTGGCGTGGCGTTTGGCGCGGTCGTCGGGAGAGGGTAGGGGGCGGTTGTCGGGCGGCAGGTCAACCTGATGGTCGCGGGGCACGCTCGGGGTGTTGCCGCCCGAAGCGTTGCCGTCGGCCGCGTCGGCTGGCTTCGTACGCTCGTCGTCGGAGTAGGCTTCGTCGGTCAATGGAATGAGAATCAGGAAAGTGGTCCCCTCCGGCGAACTGCTCTCGATGGCAATCGAGCCATGGTGGAGGTTGGAGAGCTCGCGTGCGAGATGCAGGCCGATGCCGGTGCCCGGAGCGGCTGCCGAGGCCTCGCCCACGCGGAAGAAGCGGTTGAACACATTCTCCCGACTCTCGGGCGGAATTCCTGGGCCGGTGTCGGAGACGCGTATGGCCAGGCTGTCGCCCTGGCGCTTCACCGATAGCTCGATGCGACCTCCGGCGGGGGTGAACTTGAAGGCGTTTGAAAGCACGTTGAACACCACTTTGTCCATCTTGTCGGCATCCATGGGCACTTCGTCGGGGAGCGAGGGGTCGATGTCGACGCTGAACTTGATATCGCAGCGCGAAGCGGCGTCCTCAAATGCGCCCGCGAGGTCCTCGATGAATCCCCGCAGCGGCACGGGGCTCACCGACAGCGACATACGATGGTTGTCGATGCGCCGCAGGTCCATAATCTGGTCGATGAGTCGGAGGATGCGCCGCCCGTTGTGGCTCATCACGTCGATGGTGTGTAGGGCCTGCTTGTCGCGGGTCTTCTCCCTGAGGGTCTCCAGCGGGGAGAGTATCATGGTGAGCGGGGTGCGGATTTCGTGGGAGATGTCGGTGAAGAACTGCAGCTTCTGTTCGGCAGTCTGTGCTTGCACAAGCTGACGGTGACGGCGTTCGGCTTCGCGCATGCGCCAACGGGCCATGCGGTAAAGAAGGAAGATGATGGCGATGACAAAGAGCGTGTAGAGAACCTTTGCCCACCAGGTGAGATACATCGGCGGAATCACCGAGAGCCCCATCGATGCCTGGGCGGGGTGGAAATCGCCGATTGATGCTTTGAGGCGCAGGGTGTAGTCGCCCGGAGGCACGCTCGACCATGTGGCGGTGCGCACCCCCGGTGGCAGGGTGATCCATCCGGCGTCGTGCCCCTCGAGCATCACCGAGTAGACAACTCGGTCGGGAGTGAGGAACTCGACGGCGCCAAACGACACCGTGAAGCTGTTTTGGTCGTAGGTGAGTTTCACGCTCTCCTTGCCATCGAGCGGAATGCTGAGTATGTCGGGCTCTTGGCCGGGAGCCGAGGCGGCCACGCCCGTGGCGTTGTCGCCATTATTCATGACTTCCAAAGAGTTAAGAGCCAGGCGCAGCAGCTCGCGGGGATGGCGTGCCGCCGTCGGGCGGAACGAGAACATGCCGCCGACACCTCCGAAATAAACCCGCCCGTCGGTGCCCCGGCAGGCCGAGCCGCGCTTGAATTCCTTGCAAATCACCATGTCGGGCACCTTGGAGTTGTCAAACTCGAGGGTGGAAATGTTGAGCGCCGACACTCCGGCACCGGTGCTGAGCCACAGAGTGCCGTCGCCGTCGGGCACTATACCGTAGACGGTGTTGTTTATCAGCCCGTGGCTCTCGTTGAAAATCTGGGTGCGTCCGTTGTGTATGCGGTTGAGTCCCATGCGGGTAGCCGCCCAAATGGCTCCCGATGCGTCCTGGCAGAGGGCGAAGACGCAGTTGTTGCTCAGGCGCATATTCGACGTGGATAGGTGCTCGAAGGTCTCGGTGGCTGGGTCGAAGCGCGTAAGCCCGGCGTCGCTGGTGCCGATCCACACCTTGCCATCGCCGTCGAAGAGAATCGCATGGATGGCGTTGCCGGGGAGTTGCGAGCCGGCAGGATGGGCCGGGTCGTGGGTGTAGAACCGGGTAGCCCCGGTCGCGGGGTTGTAGACGCACACGCCGTTGCCGTTGGTGCCGATCCACAGGTTGCCGTCGGGTGCCTCGGCGATGGTGTTCACCTCCTTGACGCGCCCTCCGGGGGTGCCGGGAATGTGGATTGTGACGGTGCTGAAGCTCCTCGAGGCCGGGTCGTAGCGCGAGAGGCCGTTGAGGTAGTTGCCGGCCCAGATGTTGCCGGCCCGGTCCTGGAAAATGGTCAGGATGGCGCTCGCCTCGGTGGCTCCCCCGGCAAGATGCTCGAAAGGCCGTCCCGGTGCCGGCGAGCGGTAAACGCCGTCGCCGTCTGTGCCGATCCACAGGGCCCCGTCGCGGCTTTGGAGGGCGCACAACACCGGCTCGGTGCCGATGTTCAGTGCCGGATAGAAGGGGTTGTAGGTGTAAGTGGTCACTGAATCGTCGGTGTCGGCGGGAACCATCACCGCCCCTTTCTGATAGGCCACGAACCAGAGGTTCCCCTGCATGTCGGTGAGTATGTCGTGGATTTTCGCCTTTGACATGTCAAACTCCTTGAGGGCGATTTCAACGTTTGACGCGGTGCCGGTGGCGAGGTTGACTTTCTTGACGCCGTTGCCGTCGGTGCCAACGTACATCGCGTTCTCCGTGGGGGAGTTACGCATAATGTACACATTGCCGTTGACCTTCACCGCGTCGCGCGTCACCCGGTTTGTGCGGTAGTCGTATGAGTCGATGCCCCCGTCGAGCGAGCCGATGAAGAGGCGCCCGTCGTTGGTCTGCGCTATCGTGAAAATCATGTTGCCCGAGAGGGTCGAGGGGTCGCCGGGGTCATGGCTCAGGTGAGTCATGGTGTTCGTCGAGCTGTTGAAAATGGAGATGCCGGCATCCATCGAGCCGATCCAGATGTTGCCGAAGCTATCCTCGAACAGTTCGGTTGTCTTGTTGGAGCAGATGGGCGAGTTGGTGGTCATGTAGCACACGGGCTCCTCCTCCCCCTTGCGGATGCACACCGCCCCCGAGCGCGAGGTGGTGAACCAGATGTTCCCCTTGCGGTCCTCGATGATGGAGTTGACGTAGCTGAAGTCGGGCACGTTGGGGTAGCTCAGTCGCGGAGTGATGAAGGTGCGGGTCGAGCGGTCGAACCGCTGGATGCCGTCGGTCGACCCGACCCACAGGTTGCTCTCGCTATCCTCCATAACCGAAAGCACGGTGTTGCTCAGCAGCGAGCCAGCCTCCGCGGTGCGGGTGAACACGATTGTCTCCGAGCCGTCGAAGCGCGCCAGGCCATAGTCTGTGGCGAGCCATATATAACCCAGGTGGTCCTGGCATATTTTATTAATGTGTGAGTTTGAGCCGGCAAACAGTTTGCCCGTCACCGGGGCGGCCTCGGCGCGGGTTGCCGGGCGCTCGACAGTGGCTGGGTTGTTGGCCGCGTGGGCTGCCAGCGACATTGCCGCAAGGACTAACGCGCAGATGGCAGGCGTAATTTTCTTCATCTTATATATTGTGGTTCAAAATAGTCGTTTTGAGCGACTACGGGGTTGTCATGGTATTCGCGTCAAAGGTAACTACATTTTCGCAACCGCGGCGTGGCTACAAGCAAGAAAAACGATATGGCGACATTTTCGCAACAAATCTCCCCATTTCCGCAACCCTACCGACAGTGCGCAAACTTTAACGCGCATATATGGCACAACTACTAATTGTGGATTTGCTAACTTTGCCACCGTGAATAATGGCCGCCGGGCTCCCGACCCGCGGCATCCGACAAATACCTGAAAAAACAAAATCCAATCATAAACCTGATGAAAAAGATTCTTAAATCAGCCATGAGCCGGTATCACGGAATGGCACGCCGTCTTTGGCTCGCCATGCTGCTCCCGGCAGTTTCGTTATCGGCGCTCGCCGCGGATATAAAGGTGAGCGGCGTCGTGACCGGCGACGGGATGCCCCTCCCCGGTGCGACAGTGACACAGGACGGAAACCCCTCCAACGGAACCTCAACCGACGTCGACGGCAAGTTCGTGCTCACAGTGCCCGAAAAGGGGAGCATCAAGGCGAGCTTCCTCGGCTACCGCACTGCCATTGTGAAGGTGCATGGCCGCAACACAATTGACATAACCCTCGAAAACGACGAGAATGTGCTCGACGAAATCGTGGCCATCGGTTACGGCGTGCAGCAGAAGAAACTCGTCACCGGCGCGACCCTCCAGGTCAAGGGCGACGACATTGCCCGCCAGAATACCATGTCGGCCATGGGCGCTCTGCAAAGCCAGGCTCCCGGCGTGAACATCGTGAAGAATTCAGGCAAGGCCGGCGATGGTTTCAAGGTCAACATCCGCGGCCTCGGCACCATTTATAACTCTTCGCCGCTGGTGGTGATTGACGGTGTGAGCGGGGGCGACCTCAACCTGCTCGACCCTAACGACATCGAGAGCATCGACGTGCTGAAGGACGCCGCTTCGGCTGCCATCTATGGCGCCCGCGCAGCCAATGGTGTGATTCTTGTCACCACTAAGAAGGGAACCAAGGACCGCATCAACGCGCACTTTAATATGTATCTCGGTTGGCAGAGCATCCCCAAGACCGTTACCCCCCTCAACGCCCAGCAGTATGTTGAGCTGATGAAGGAGGCCGGCCTCACTGATGCCGACTTCGCAGCCGCAGTGCCTCTCTGGGATAAGATTCAGAGCGGCGAGTTCACCGGCACCAACTGGCTCGACGAGATTCAGACCCACGACGGTTTCAAGCAGGGCTACAACTTCGGCCTCGACGGTGGTAGCGAGCGCTCGACCTACTCCATGGGTGTGAGCTACACCTCCGAAACCCCGACCATCGGCGTTAAGGCCGACGACGTGACCCAGCGCTACGAGCGCTACACCCTCCGCTTCAACTCGGAGCACACCGTCGTTAAGCACAAAACCCGCGACGTCCTCAAACTCGGCCAGACCCTCACCATGGCCTATGTTAACTCCCGCGGTATGACCCAGGGCACCGGCAACATGTATTGGAACGATGTGCGCAACGCGCTCTGCTGCTCGCCCCTCTTCCCGCTGATGGAGAACCCTGAAAAGTATGCTTGGCCGGTGCTGATTGACACTGACGAAACTAACCCTGTGGCCGAGATGTACTATCTGCGCTCATTCTCGCAGAGCCGCAATTACAATGCCCGCGGCAACATCTACCTCGTGCTCGAACCCATCAAGGGCCTCACTTTCAAGAGCACTTTCGGCTTTGCCTACAACGGCTGGACTTCGCGCGAGTATGTGCCCAAATACCAAATCAACGAAAAGCTATATTCAAAGACCGACCGCGTGGGTCAGGGCTCGGGCAACGGCCTGCAGTGGAGCTGGGACAACACCCTCAGCTATGACTTCACCGTCAGCGGCCACCACCTCAACGTGCTGGCAGGTAACTCCATCGAAAAGTGGGGCATCGGCCAGGACCTCAACGGCAGCAACCGCGACAGCGAGTTCGACAGCTTTGAGTACGCTTGGCTCAGCAACGTGAAGAGCATCGCTTCCGGGTCGACAACCCTCTCGGGCGCTCCCTGGAGCCGCGGCCAGCTCGTCAGCTGGTTCGGCCGCGTGAACTATGACTACGACCGCCGCTATATGGCCTCCGTAACCATGCGTGCCGACGGATCCTCGAACTTCGCCCGCGGTCACCGCTGGGGCTACTTCCCCTCGTTCTCGGTGGGTTGGAACCTCGCGGCAGAAAAATTCATGGAATCGCAGTCGACATGGCTCGACATGTTCAAAATCCGCGCTTCGTGGGGTGAGAACGGCAACTGCAACATCCCCACATTCCGCTATCTCTCGACAATCGCCTTCGGCAACGCCACCAATGCCGCCTGGTATTACTTCGGCGACAACAAGAGCCAGCCTACAATCGGCGCTTACCCCGACATCATGAGCAACCCCGATTTGAAATGGGAAACCTCGCGCCAGACCGACATCGGTTTCGACGCCCGTTTCCTCGGCACACGCCTGGGTGTTACATTCGACTGGTATGAAAAGAAAACGCTCGACTGGCTCGTGCAGCCCACCGCACTCGGACTTTGGGGCACCGGCGCTCCCTATATGAACGGCGGCGACATCAAGAACACCGGTGTCGAGCTCTCCGTTTCGTGGAACGACCGTGTGGGCGACTTCACCTACAGCATCACCGCCAACCTGGCCCACAACCGCAACGAAGTGCTCCGCATCGCCAACGGCAACGGCCTCATCGAGGGCAACGCCGGCATCCTGGCGCAGAACACCACCTCGTTCTACCGCGCCGAGGAGGGGCACCCGCTCGGTTACTTCTACGGCTACCAGACAGCCGGCATCTTCCAGAACCAGGAGCAGATCGACAACTACATCAGCCCCGCCACCGGGAAGCCCATTATGCCTGACGCGAAACCCGGCGACGTGATTTTCGTGGACCGCAACAACTCGGGCAACATCGACACCGAGGACCGCACCTCGATCGGTAATCCCTATCCCGACCTCACCTACGGCATCAACATCATGCTGGGATTCAAGGGCTTTGATTTCGCACTGAACAGCTATGGCGTGGCCGGCAACCAGATTGCCCGCTCATACCGCAGCGGCACCGACAAGCCCTACGACAACTACACCACCGACATGCTCAACCGCTGGCACGGCGAAGGAACTTCCAACCGCCTCCCCTCGATGAACGGCTCGGCAATCAACTGGCAGTATGTCAGCGACCTCTACATTGAAGATGGCGACTACTTCCGAATCACCAACATCACTCTGGGCTATGACTTCAAACACCTCTTCCCGAAACTGCCGCTGAGAAAGCTGCGCGTCTACGGAGCGGTGCAGAACCCCTTCACTTTCACAAAGTATTCGGGCATGGACCCCGAAATCGGATATGGTGGCGGCGACTCGTGGGCTCAGGGAATCGACCTGGGCTACTATCCCGGCTCGCGCTCCTACATGGTTGGCCTCAGCATCGAATATTGATTATCGCGTAAGGCTTGACAAAGTAACTCCTTAATATTCTGAAACAATGAAAAAGCTTCTTTCCATATTCACCATATTGCTGGCCTTCGCGTGGCTCACAGGTTGCGAGGACTTTCTCGACACCGAGAACCTCACCAAGAAGGACACCTCAAATTATCCGAAATCTGCCGACGATGCCGACCAGCTCCTCGTGGGTGTTTACTCGATGCTCGGCCGTGCCGAGCCCCTCGGATTCACATATTTCATCTCCGAAATCATGAGCGACAACTGCTTCGGCGGCGGCGACCAGGCCGACAAGTCGTGCAAGGCGATGGACCAGTTCAAGAAATCGAGCGAAGACATGTTCCGCTGGACATGGCGAGGCCGCTATATGGGCATCTATCGCGCCAACTTCCTGCTCAAAGCTCTCGACGACATCGAATGGGACAGCGCCGAGCACCGCGACCGCGTCGAGGGCGAAACCCGCATGCTGCGTGCATGGTTCTACTTCGACCTCTCGCGCATGTTTGGCGAAGTGCCCCTTGTAACCGTGCCTGAGGCAGTTAATCTCCCCAAGGCTCCGGCGGCTGAAACCTACGCATTCATGGCCAGCGATCTGCTGGCGGCAATCAACAAGATGCCCGAGCTGAATGTCAACGCGATGGACCGCGCCGACAATGGCCGCATGACCCGCTGGGCCGCCGAGGCGCTCCTTGCCCGCGTATGGCTCTTCTACACCGGCTATTACCGCACCAACGCCCTCCCCACAGCCGACGGCGGCGAAGTGACCCGCGAGCAGGTTCAGGCGTTTGTCGACGACTGCATCGCCAATAGCGGCCACGAGCTCCTTTCGGACTACCGCAACCTTTGGCCTTACAGCCATGTGCAGGATTATGGCTACACAGCCGAGAATGGCCTGCAGTGGGCCGGCGACGGCAATATCGAGGAGGTTATGGCAATCAAATACTCCACTCTCGGCACCTGGGACGTGATTTCCCAGAAGTGCAACCAGGTGTGCCTTTACTATGGCGTTCGCGGACAGAGCAATTACACCTACACCTTCCCCTTCGGTCAAGGTTGGGGTTTCGCTCCCGTCAACCCCAAACTCTGGGAGGACTGGGATGACGCCGACATTCGCAAGAAAGGTTCTGTGATCGACTGCAACGACCGTGCGGAAATGCGCCTCTACCTCAAAGGGGGTGGCAACGCAAGCGAGGAGACCTATTACATCAATAAGAAGCATTGCCCCATCAATGTCTATTCCGACGCTACCAAGCAGAGCGTTGTTAACTACAGCGTGCCCCTCTACGGCATGACGGAGACCAACTTCCAGCTCAACAACACGCAGGATATCATCCTTATCCGATTCTCCGACGTGCTCCTTATGGGTGCCGAGCTCGGATGCTCGCAGGCCCAGGCCTATTTCGACCGCGTGCGTTCGCGTGTTAATCTCCCCTCGCTCCCCGCCACGCTCGAAAACATTAAGAACGAGCGCCGTTTCGAGCTCGCTTTCGAGGGCGAACGCTATTACGACCTGCTTCGCTGGCACGACGAGCACCTGATTACCGAAAACCAGACCGGCATCCGAATCTACGACCGCAAGGTGCCCCGCACCAAGAATGTCACCTTCCGTCCTGAAACCGGCGGTTTCCTCTCAATTCCCCAAACTGAGATTCAACTTTCCGAAGGCGTGCTCACCCAGAACGCCGGATGGGAGGGCACTGACAACTACATCGAATAATAAACAAAGCAGACTGTTATGTCAACAATCAGCCGCAGAGGTTTCATAAAAACCGCCGCCCTTATGGCAGCCATGGCCGCCCTACCGCAGGGGGTGAGGGCTGCAGGGCACAAAAGCGCGGAAAAAACCATCCGACTCAAAGACCGCAAAATCAAGGTCAACGATTCATACGATGTCGTTGTGGCCGGAGGTGGTCCCGCCGGATGCGCCGCTGCCATAGCCGCTGCCCGCGAGGGTGCCCGCACGTTGCTTATCGAGTCGACTGGCAACCTCGGCGGCCTGGGCACTTCGGGTATGGTGCCCGCATGGTGCCCCTTCACCGATGGAGAAAAGGTGGTTTACCGCGGGCTTGCCGAGCGGATTTTCCTTGAGGCTAAGAAGGGTGTGCCCCACGAGCCCGATTGGAAATGGGACTGGGTGACCATCAACCCCGAGCACCTCATAGGTGTGTACGACAGGATGGTGACCGAGGCCGGAGCCGATGTGCTGTTTTTCTCGCGTGTAGCCGCTGTTGAAATGGGGGCCAACGACACAATCGACGCGGTAGTCGTGGCCAACAAGGACGGCCTGACGGCCTATCGCCCGAAAGTTGTTGTCGATGCCACCGGCGACGGCGACCTCTGTGCCTGGGCCGGGGCTGAGTTCATGATGGGCGATTCCGACGGCGTGGTCCAGAAGAGCACCCTGTGTTTCTCCGTGGCTAACATCGACACCGAAGCATACCTCAACGGCCCTGAACTGCACGCCGGGCACAATCCCGATTGCGCATCGGTGCAGGCACAACGCACGGGACGCTACCCGATGCTCGACACCCATTGCTGCCACAACCTGGTAGGCCCCGGTGTGGTGCAGTTCAACGCCAACCATCTCGAAATCAAAAACACCACTGATCCGGTCGAGTTGTCGGAAGCGATGATGAAGGGCCGGCGGGTTGCCGACCAGCATCTGGCGATGCTCAAAGAGTTCCGCCCCGATGTGTTCCGCGACGCCTTTGTGGTGAAGACGGCCATCATCCCCGGCATCCGCGACAGCCGCCGCATTGTTGGCGACTATCTGTTCACCGGCGACGACTGGCGCGCCCGCCGCACGTTTGACGACGAGATTGGCCGAAACTGCTATTTCATCGACATTCACAAGAGCGGGGTGCCCCATGTGCACTATGGAAAGGGCGAAAGCCACGGCATTCCCTATCGCTGCCTCACTCCCAAGGGGCTCCGGAATGTGCTCACCGCCGGGCGCTGCATATCGACCGACGAAGAGGCCTACGGCTCGCTGCGCGTGATGCCCCCGTGCCTGGTAACGGGCGAAGCCGCCGGCATAGCCGCGGCCATGGCCTCGCAATCGTCGCGCCCCGACACCCACGCGGTTGACACCGCCGACCTCCGCGCACGCCTGCGCGCCTACGGCCAGTATTTCATTTAAAAAAGCATTGACCGATATATATGTTTAGCAAAATCAACATTATAAGGCTGGCGGTTCTTCCCCTCTCGCTTGCCGCCCTGATGGCGGTCGGCAGCGGGCTGCCTCCCTATCTTGACGATTCTCAACCTGACTCGGTGCGCATTGAGGACGCACTTTCGCGCATGACCCTCGACGAGAAGCTGGCCATGGTCCACGCTCAGTCGAAATTCAGCACCCGCGGTTGCCCGCGACTCGGCATTCCCGAAGTATGGATGAGCGACGGCCCCCACGGGGTGCGCATGGAATTTGACTGGGACGAATGGCACGCAGCCGGATGGACCAACGACTCCTGCACGGCAATGCCCGCGCTCACCTGCCTCGCCGCGACTTTCAATCCCGCGTTGGCCTCGCGCTATGGCCATGTCGTGGGGTCAGAGGCTCGTTACCGCAACAAGGATATAATCCTCGGCCCCGGTGTGAACATTTACCGCACCCCTCTCAGCGGACGCAATTTCGAATACATGGGTGAGGATCCTATGCTCGCTTCCGCCATGGTGGTGCCCTACATCCAGGCGCTCCAGAGCCACGGCGTGGCCGCTTGCCTCAAACACTTCGCGCTCAACAACCAGGAGCATAACCGCGACGAGGTCAATGTCGATGTTGACGAGCGCGCCCTCAACGAGCTCTACCTCCCGGCTTTCCACGCCGGTGTCACCAAAGGGGGCGTGTGGGCCGTGATGGGCTCCTACAACAAGTTCAAGGACACATTCTGCTCCCACAACGATACGCTTGTCAATAAAATTCTCAAAGACCAATGGGGGTTTGACGGCGTGATGATTACCGACTGGGGCTCGGCCCACGACACACGCGAGGCCGCGCTCTACGGCCTCGACATGGAGATGGGGTCGTGGACTAACGGGCTTACCTGGGGGCGCAGCAATGCCTACGATAGCTACTATATGGCCCAGCCGCTCAAGGAAATGATTCTCGCCGGAGAGATTGACGAGAGTCTGCTTGACGAGAAAGTGCGCCGCGTTCTCCGTCTGTGCCTCCGCACCAATATGAACCGCCAACGCCCCTGGGGCTCGATGCACACCGACGACAATGTGGCCTCCGCGCTCGACGTGGCTCGCGAGGGGATAGTGCTCCTCAAAAACACCCGCGACTTCCTCCCGCTCGCCGGGGGGGTGAAAATCGCGGTGATTGGTGAGAACGCCGTTAAGAAACTCAGCATTGGCGGAGGCAGCTCGGAGCTGAAACCGCGCATTGAGATTTCGCCGCTCGACGGGCTTCGCAAGCGCTTTGGCGAGGAAAATATTCTCTTCTCGCTCGGCTATGCGTCGGGCGACCCGAATTATTCCCGTGAACTCCCGTCGCCCTACGATGCCGACTCGCTGCGGTTGGCGGCTCTTGAAACTGCCGGTAAAGCCGACATTGTGCTCTTTATTGGCGGGTTGAACAAAAACTATAGTCAGGACTGCGAGGGTGAGGACCGCTCGACATATTCCCTCCCCTTCGGCCAGGACGAACTCATCGCCCAACTCGTGAAGGTGAACCCCCGCATGGCGGTCGTGATTGTGAGCGGCAACGGGGTCGCAATGCCGTGGGCCGACAACGTGCCGGCTATTATCCAAAGCTGGTACCTGGGAAGCATGGGTGGCGCCGCGCTCGCCGACATTATTTCGGGCGACGTGTGCCCTTCGGGCAAGCTCCCCTTCTCCATACCTTTCAAACTTGAGGATTGCGCGGCGCACTCGTTTGGCGACCGAGGCTATCCCGGGGTTGACGGCACAGTGCATTACGACGAGGGAATCCTGCTGGGCTACCGCTGGCACGATACCCGCAAAATCCCCGCACGCTATCCCTTTGGCCATGGTCTGAGCTACACCACGTTCAGCTACGCCGACCTTGATGTCGACAAGAAGATTTACGCTCCCGGCGACACAGTGACCGTCACCATGGATGTGAAGAACACCGGCAAGCGCCGCGGTGCCGAGAGCGTGCAGTTCTATGTGTCGCAAAAGCACCCACGCCTCATGAGGCCCGAGAAAGAGCTAAAGGGTTTCTGCAAGACGGAGCTCGCTCCCGGCGAACGTCAGAAGGTAACAGTCGCCATCCCGGTGAATGAACTCGCTTACTACGACGACGGATTGCGCTGCTGGGTGGTCGACGACGATGAATTCACTATTCGTGCCGGCTCATCGAGCACCGATCTCCGCGGCAAAGTAAGTTTCAAGGTCACCTCGGGAATCGCCTTTGCAGATGAATGAACCGCGCTGCCGGACCGTTTAACCGAAAAAATAACCAATCATGATATCACTGAAAAAATCATTAATCGCGGCCACCATCTCAGCCGCGGCAGTATGCCCGGCATACGCCTCAGACGACGCCCCGGAGCAGGAGCGCATGACTTTCCTACTGACTGGAGCCTCGTTTGCCATCCCTGAAAACGGATGGTTTGAGATTGCCTGCGAGGACCTGGGAGTTGACGCAATCAATAAGTCGGTGAGTGGTGAGGCTATCTATCATACTGCCCGCCGGATGAATCTCGGCACTTTCTATACCACCGAGGAGCTCGACAAGACCGATGTGTTTGTTCTCGGGCATGTGCACAACCAAAACGTGGCCAACGAGCAGTGGTTGAAGGAGAATTGGGAGGACTATACCACCATCGCCACCACAACTGACTATTCCATAGCCTACGACTACGTTATCAAGCGCTATATCGCCGACTGCCGGGCATTGAAAGACAATCCCGAGTCGAAGTATTATGGCACCGAAAACGGCAAGCCGGTAAAAATCATGTTCTGCACCCACTGGCATGATTCCCGCACGATCTACAACCCCGCGGTGCGCAAGCTGGCCGAAAAATGGGGCTACCCGCTTGTGAAATTCGATGAAAACATCGGCTTCTCGCGTCTGGACGCGGCCGCGGGAGAATCGCAGCCGAGCCTCGCTTATGCCCACGACAACGAGACTATCAACGGCGTGAAATACGGGTGGCACCCACTCCGCGGCAGCAATAGCTACATACAGCGCCGCATGGCCCAGATTTTCGAGGAGGAGGCCGCGGCGTATGTTGGCCTTGAAGCGCCGTTTGATTATAAATTGCAGCCGTGCTCGCCACTGGTGCGTCGCGGTGAGACAGCCCGAATGCTCGTCAGCTTCACCGGCGGTCATTACCCCTTCGCGATAGGAGCTTCAGCCGATGCAACCGAAGGCGCCCCCATCGCGGACTGCCCCTATTTCATGGAGCGTGAAAATGTCGGGGCCGATGCTGTTTTCGATGTTCCGGGCATGAGCGACGCACGCGGCACAATGGCTGCTTCCGGCGCGTCCCGGCACACTGTCTATCTCGCCGACAAGGTTGTCAACTGCTCGTATGACAGCTTTGTGCATCAGGCCGAACAGAGCAAAGGTCACGCCGATGGCCAGACTCTCGACCTTAAGAACGGCGACGGATGGACTCGCAAAATCTACATTACTTTTCCCCTCGCCGAAGTTCCCGCAGATGCTGCCCAGATAGGGATCCGCATTCATTACGAGAGTTTTGTAGCTGGCACCTACTCGGGCGAAAAGCGCGAGCTCAACGGCATTGAAACCCTTGAACTTGGCGGCAACACCTCGACCTACACCGCCAATCTCACCTGGGATCTACACCATAACCACCAGTTTGAGCCGGTCACTACCGCGTTGCTCACCCAGAACATGATTGGCTCATATATTGGATGGAATGTCACGGATTTCGTTAAGGATAAGATTGCCGAGGGCGCCACGCACGTCACTTTCCGTATCACCACCCCCTACCAGTGGCGCGCTCTTAGCCGCTTCACCGCGTCGGAATCAACCACCAACCCCGGTAAAGGTCCCCAGATGCTCGTTAAACTCACAGGGGGGCAAAGCTCGCTCGGCCTGAATGATGAAGCCGATGCTTCCTTGTCGATTGGCAGTGGCAAAATTCTGAACCCGCAAACGGAACTCGTGAAGGTCTACAACCTTTGCGGTGCCGCGGTTATCGCATCAACGGCTTCTGAGATTGATTATTCCCATCTTCCAGCCGGTTGCTATGTAGCTGCCTCGGCGAGTGGCGCGGTCAAGTTCGCAGTGCGTTGATTCGCCCGCGGGCTTTCATGGAGAACTTTTGCTTCCCGGTGGCGCGTATGGAATAAATTTGCTAATATTGCAGAAAAATTTTGTCTAATGAAGAGTGTAAGTGCCATATTATCAATTTTTGTTTCCTGCGCCGCATGGGGAGCAACACCCGTTGAACTGAATATTTGGGAAGGCCAGGGAGCACCCACCGCTAACGGCATAGCGGCCGATGCCGAACAGAGTTCCAACCATAATTGGGTGACGGGTGTTTCAGAGCCAACGATTACTGTTTTCCCTGCCGAAAACCCCAATGGTACGGCGCTGTTGATGTGCCCTGGTGGCGGCTACGCCGGGCTTGCGTTCTCGCACGAAGGCACCGACTTTGCCGAAGACCTCAATTCGAGAGGTATCACATTGGCGGTTCTAAAATACCGAATGCCCAACGGGCATCACGAGGTTCCTGCCGATGATGCCCGACAAGCTCTGAGACTTTTGCGCCGCCATGCGGCTGAGTGGGGCATCAACCCCGACCGCATCGGAATTGGGGGCGCTTCGGCTGGTGGCCACCTCGCCTCGACTGTGGCCACCCATCAGCTGGACGAGGAGTCGCGGGTGAATTTCCAGGTACTTCTCTATCCGGTGATTTCCATGAGCGACGACATAACTCACCGCGGCTCGAAAAAGAACCTGCTTGGCGAGATGCCTGATTCATCGCTTGTTGATTATTATAGCAACGAGAAGCACGTCACCGCTGACTCTCCACGGGCATTTATCTCAACTTCGGCCGACGACGCGACGGTGCCTGTAAGAAATTCCTACGATTATTACGATGCCCTTACTTCGCACGGGGTGCCGGTTGAAATGCGCATCTATCCCAAAGGGGGACATGGATGGGCCTACAGGCCCGACAAGATGCCATATCACCAGCTTTGGCTCAACGATCTCACCGGCTGGCTATCAAATCTGTATGCCGACCCGGACAATGGCAGTCAGAGCTGGGCAAGCAAAAAGGTCGCGATTCTTGGCGACTCCATGAGCGACCCGCGCAAAGCCATCACTAAGAAGCGCTTCTACGATTATCTTGCCGAATCCATCGGCATAGAGCCGATACCCTACGCCGTGAGCGGTTATAAATGGAAAGACCTTCTCGGCATGGCTCAGAAGCTCAAAAGCGAGCATGGCGACGATGTGGACGCGATTTTCATCTGGGCCGGTACCAACGACTTCAACGGGTCGACTCCCATGGGTCGCTTCTATGACGAAACTTCCCAGAAGGTTAGCGCCAACGGTAAGATGACTAAGCGGCTCCATCGCGAGAAATCAACCGATCCATCGACATTCTGCGGAAACATCAACCTGGTCCTTGGTTTCCTCAAGGAAAATTATCCCGACAAGCAAGTGGTGATTCTTACGCCCATCCATCGCGGCTATGCGAAGTTCAGCGAGAAAAACGAGCAGCCCTCCGAGGAGTTCGCAAACGGCCAAAAGCTGTATATCGACGATTATGTCGAGGCGCTCCGCCAAGCTGGTTCGGTGTGGAGCGTGCCGGTTATCGATCTGTTCAGCGAGAGCGGGCTCTATCCAGCGATGGAGTCAAACAGCATCTATATCGCCAACCCCGCGACTGACCGCCTCCACCCCAACGACCTCGGGCACCAGAGAATCGCGGCGACGGTCGAGCGGCATCTCGCGACAATACCTGCCAAGTTCTAAAGGTCGGACTACGCTAAGCTTCAAAGAGAATAGTCGAGGCCACTCCGGGCATCCCAGGGTGGCCTCGTTGTTTTCGCTGGCCCGCTATGGGCCGCGCATTATAACGATGGGGAGGGTTACATTACAAACGAGTTGAATCCGCCATCGACGATAGCGACTGTGCCGGTCACGAACGAGGAGGCTTCGGATATGAGGTAATGTATTGTGCCGCACAGTTCTTCAGGGTTGCCAAAACGGCCGAACGGGGTTTGGCGGATCACGTCGGCACCACGCTCTGTCAGCGTGCCGTCGGAATTTGTGAGCAGCGCCCTGTTCTGATTGGTCAGGAAAAAGCCAGGGGCAATGGCGTTCACCCTGATTTTTGGTGAGAACTTTTTGGCTACCTCGTTGGCAAGGAAAGCGGTGAAGTTCGATATGCCGGCTTTCGCGGCGGCATATCCCATCACGCGGGTGAGCGGGCGGAAAGCGGCCATCGACGAGAAGTTGACAATGGCTCCGCTGCCGGCATCGACCATCGGTTTTAAAAACACCTGGGTGGGAATGATTGTACCAGTGAGGTTGAGGTCGAGAACCTTTTGGAAATCCGCGATTTTTACACCGAAGAAGTTGCTGTCGGGAGCGATGGTGGCCCCGGGCATGTTTCCGCCGGCGGCGTTGAGCAGAACGTCGACTTTCCCGTAGGTTTTCAGCACTTCGTCGCAATTGGCTTGCACTATTTCCGCATCCATCACATCGGAGACGAGGAACATCGCTTCCCCGCCGTTGGCCTTGATTTCGGAAACTATTTTGTCGCCTTCGCTTTTGCGGCGGCCCAGGATGACGACTTTCGCGCCCTCGGCGGCCAGATATTTAGCGATTGCCGTGCCGAGCACGCCGGTTCCGCCGGTGATTACTACAACTTTATCCTGTATTGAAAAGAGATTGTTCATATTCAATTTTTTTGTGAACTTAAAGCCGCCATTATACCCGACACCATTCCCAGGGCAAGCATTCGCCCATGGAATGAGTAGCCCGCGTTGTAGCCCATCTTTTCGTCGCCGAGCATCAGCGGCGCGTGGTCGACGCGCATCGGCACCCCGGGTCGCTTCGTCTCAAAGGTGCGGATTACTTCTATGAGCCGCGGATCGAGATGCGACGATTCTTTGAAATCGCCGTTGGGCATTACGTTGCAGATGCGGGCGTGCACGAAGTGGGTCCTGTCGGCATATTTTTTTGCCAGTTCCACAACGTTGTTGTGGCTCCCGGCGCTAAGCGAGCCGGCGCAGAACGTAAGGCCATTATGGGAGTCGGGAACAGCGTTAAGGAACCACTCGATGTCCTCGTCGCAGGTGACGATGCGCGGCAGTCCGAGGATTTGCAGCGGAGGGTCGTCGGGATGGACGCACATATTGATGTCGTATTCGCGGCACACCGGCATGATGGCTTCCAGGAAATATTTCATGTTTGCCCGCAGCGTGTCGCGGTCGATGCCGTCGTAGAGTTTCAGCAAGCCGCGGAATGTTTCAACAGGCGCGCTGTCGTCCTCTGAAATATTGCCGTTGACGAATCCCTGGGTTTTTACGATGATGTTTTCAACCAAGCGGTGGCTCTCCTCGGGCGTTATTTCGTTTTTCAACTTTTCGACGCGTTTAAGGATGTCGTCGCTATAGTCCTTTTCGGCACCCTCTCTTTTGAGGATGTGAATGTCGAAATAGGCGAACTCGGCCCGGTCGAAGTAGAGGTTTGATGTCCCGTCGGGGTTGGGATGCTCAAGATCGGTGCGAGCCCAGTCGAGCACGGGCATGAAGTTGTAGCAAATAGTCTTTACGCCAGCTTTGCCAAGGTTGCGGAGGCTCTCCTTGTAGTTCTCGATGAGCTGGTCTCGGTCGGGACCGCCGAACTTGATTGATTCGCTCACCGGGAGGCTTTCGACCACCGACCATCGCAGGCCGTGTGATTCAATGAACTCCTTCATCTTCGTCACCTCTTCCAACGACCAAACATCTCCGTTGGGAATATGATGGAGCGAAGTCACAATTCCTTCCACGCCTATCTGCTTGAGCATTTCGAGCGTGATTTTATCGTTGGGCCCAAACCAACGCCATGTCTTTTCCATTAACTGATGATATGAAGTGTTGTACCTATGCCGGAAGCAGGAACTACGCCAGGCGTCGCGGGCGACGGTGCCATGCTTCCGCAGACAAAGGTACATAAAAAACCGCGGTTTTTTATGTACCTTCGCGATGAATTATTCTGAGAGTATGAAACGCGTTTTGCGATATTTGTTCGGTGCCGACCTTTGGCGGTCGCGTCTGGGTGTGATGACGGTGGTGTCGCTGTTGTCACTGTTGTGGTATGTGGTCGACTGGTGTTCGTTCACCACTTTCCGCTCGATGAGCGACCCGCTGTTGTGGATTAATAACACCCTTGCGGCGATGATTCTCACGTTGCCGTTTCTCTTCATCCGCAGAGTTTGGGTGCAGTCGGTGTGGCTCGCGGTGGTGGATATGCTGTTGCTTTCCGACATTATGTATTGCCGCACCTATTTCACCAGCATCCCGCTCGAAAGCTTCTCGCTGGTGGGCAACCTCGCGGATTTCACATCAAGCATCTACACGTCGCTCGGGTGGATGGACCTCGGATTTCCCATTATCATCATAGCCGGGGCCGTGTGGGCGCTCAGGGTGCCTCGGCGCGAGGCCCGGCACAGGGTGCTTCGTTACCTTAGTTGCACGGCGCTGTTGGCGCTCGTGTCGTCAGCCGTGATTGCAATGCGGGGCGGCTTCTACCGCAGTTACGACCGGCTGGTGCAGTCGTGCTACTACAGCACCTGCGGGACCCCGACTTACACCTTCGCCGGCCATGTAGCCTATTCGCTCATCGAACGCGACAAACACAAATCCGACGTGGCGCTTCCCATGGTTGAAGAGTGGCTTGACGAGCACGCCGAGTTGCTCCCCTCGCCGAGCCTCCCCGACAGCGTAGAGCGGCGCAAGAACCTGGTGGTGATTCTTTGTGAGTCGCTCGAAAGTTGGCCCATCGGCGCTGAGATTGATGGCAAACCGATTACTCCATACCTCAATTCGCTCGTTGCCGACTCAACTTCGTTCTTTGCCCCGCGAATGCTCACGCAGGTGGCTTCGGGGCGCTCAATCGACTGCCAGCTGCTGCTCAACGCCGGGATGTTGCCCATGATGGGCTCGGTTTACAGCATGAAGTATCCATCGTCGACATATCTGACTCTCAACAAAGCATTGCTCGAGAAGTATGGCACCCGCAGCTCTATTTTCACCTGCGACAAGCCGATAACCTGGAACCAGGAGGTTATCAGTCGCTCGTTTGGCTACGACACGCTCATCGACCGGCGCGCCTGGGTCATTGACGAGCTGGTAGGCAATCCCGGCAAGCTCTCGGATGGCTCCTTCCTGCGGCAGAGCGTGGCTAAACTCCGCGACGAAAATCTGTGGCCCGAGGGGAGCCCGGCAATGCTCACTTTCGTCACTTATTCGGGCCACAGTCCGTTCCGCCTGCCCGACTCGATGAAGGATGCCGGTTTCGACTTGTCAAATGCCAATCTTCCCGACAAGCTCGTTGACTATGTGACCATGGCCCACTATACCGACTCGCAGCTGCACACACTCGTCGACTATCTGAAATCGCGCGCCGACTGGCCCGAAACGATTGTGCTTATCACCGGCGACCACGAGGGGCTCGCATCGTGGCGCTCAGAAATCAGGGAGTCGTCGCCAAAGGCAGCGTCGCTCGTCGACGAAGGCCAGTTCACCCCATTCCTGCTGTTGAACTCGCCGATCGCGGGGCGACGCGACGAGATAATGGGGCAGATTGATATGTACCCCACATTGCTTAACCTCCTGGGGCTTGACGATTATGAGTGGAAAGGCATGGGGCAAAGCATCTTTGCAGGCCACCACGGAGTCGCCATCTCTTCAATGACCAACCAAATTTACGGCGACACCGCCTCCATATCGCCGACACTCCTTCTCCACCTCAAGAAAGCCCGCCCCGTTTCCGACGCCATCATCCGCTCCAACGCCCTCTCTCCCCAACCGTAACTCTGGGGCAAATTTTAGATGCGGCGAGGGCGGCAGGTCGTGGTGACTTGCCGCCCTCGCGGTGTTTGCCCTCGGGAGAGGGTGGGGAATGGTTACGCCCTCGCGGGAGGGCGGGGGATGCTATTTATTTGATGAGCACTTTGCGGGCGGTGCCGTCGGCGAGGCGCTCGATGTAGATGCCGGTGGAGAGGTTGTCGCCCGACACTTGTACACCACCGATGGTGAAGAAAGTCGAGGGACCCTCGACGTGGTCAGCCGAGACTTCGGCAACGGCGGTCATTGAGCCGAGCGGAAGCATGGTGGCGTTGACTACGTCGGCATCCTTGAGGTTCGAGGGAATCTCCTCGTCAAACCACTTGGTGAGGTAAACCACCACGCGCATGTTCTCAGGTTTCCATTCGGCGTCCAGGGGGATTTGGAAATTGACGGTGCCGCCGTTGTTCTCCAGCGTCATCCGCTGACCTTTGATGCCGGTGTGGTTGAGGCGCACCACGTTGTTGTGGATGTAGTTGTTGTTGACAATGGGGCGCCCGCCCATGCCGACGGCGCTTTGCGCGCTCTTGACACCATCCTCGACCAGCATCACATGCACAGCCACAGAGCCGTAGATGGCGGCGGCTTCGGGCAGGGCATCGACTGTCACATCGAGGTTGAGCACCGAGTTGTCGCTGCTGCAGCTACCAGAGGCGGCCAGGGTTGCGAAGCTGGGCGAATAAAGGTCCTGCAAAACGATGTCCTCGAACATTGACAAAATCCAAGAGTCGGGCACAACGCCGATGAAGTCGTTGACGCTGTAGGCAATGTAGTGTTCTCCTGGAAAGTATGCTCGGTCCGTGGTGAACACCGGTATGCCGTAGGCATAACGTTGGAACATCGCCAGGCTTTCCTTCGTTGCCAGCGGAGTGCCTGGGAAGTGGTGGGTGGCCACAATGGCCATGCCGTTGCAGTCGCCAAGCTGGTTGACGATGCTGTTCATGGGGATAACATCCGCACTCGACGAGTTGGTATAGACTTCGAGAAGAACCTTGTCGCGTGGCACGGTGTTTTCGTAGATGGCGATGTTCTCGGTGCGCACGTTTTCCTCGTTGGTTTCGAGAGCCACTCCGTCGGCCTCTACCGGGAATACCTTGATGGTGTGCGCCCCGACGGCGAGCGGCGTGTCGGGCGTAATCATCTGGTTCCAGGTATAGCTTGAACCGGAGCCCAGGTTGGCATCCAAATCAACATAGACGGGGTCGCTGTTGTCATACTGATAGGCCATGCGCAGTTTCTTGATGCGTTCGCGCCCAACATTGCGCACTTCGGCCATCAATTCGATTGGCTCGGTTTTCTGCTTGTATTTGAAGCCGGTGTCGAAGAATCCGTAGGTAAGGTCGTAGGGGGGAAGGTTGGAGGCATCGATGATGAGCTGCATGCAGAAGTCGCCCACGCCCGAGATGGCGTAGAAGGATTCCCCCTCCATCAGAATGGCGCCTCCCGAGTGGCTCTCCGTTGTCGCGGCGATGCCACCCACCTCGTTTTTGACCATCTCAGCGGTCTCGACATAATCGAAGCCAAAGAAAAGGTCTGTGCCCTCCTCGATGGGATAGCCGTCGCCGTTGAACGAGACGCGGTTCCACCCCTCGTAGAGGCGTTGGTTCTGCTCGTGGGTGGCGGTTATTCCGTCATCGGTTATGGTGTAAAGGAATGTGCGCGAGCGCCCGAGGTCGGTTCCACCGGCGATGCGCATGCCGACGATGCGGCACCCGACGTATGACTTGAGGTCGCTCTCCGTCATATACACGCCGAGGGAGTATGTGCCGGCTTCGCCAAAAAAGGCACCCTTGATGTCGATGTCGTTGGTTAAGGTGTATCCGAGGATGCGCTCATTTGCGGCGAGCCCCATCTCCGAGTCCTGGGCGGCGGCCGAAAGGGCGGCCGCTGCCAGGAGGAGTGATGTTGTTATCTTGCGAAACATGTTGAAATTCAATTATGTTTTGGATGATATGTGGCGCTCGCGGTCACTTGACGATTTTCGTCGTCGTGGCGCCTTGGCGCATGATGTAGACTCCGGCGGGAGCCCTGGCAGCGTCCACGCGGCGTCCCGCGAGGTCGAAGAGCTCGGCGGGGGCATTGTTGCCGCCGTCGCCGACAACCTGCATTACGCCCGCTTTACCGGCAACAACGTAGGTGGCCATTTCCGAAGCGCCGTTCTGGTAGATGGCCTTGATGCCCACTGTGTGGTCGCCTTGTGGGAGGTCGGTCAGCACGAATTCGGCGGTGTCAGATTCGCCGACTTTCGAGCCGTCGAGATAGATCTCATACTTCACCACGTTGCCGTAGTCGACATATTCGCCCTGGCCGTCGGCGGGGCCTACGGCAACGTCGTCGACCTGCGCGAGGAAGGCGTCGACACTCGTGTAGCGGATGCCAAGGCGCACTTTCTGCCCGGCATAGTCGTCGAGCTCGTGGTAGTAGAGCGACCACATCTCAGAGGTCAGCGCGTCGACATAGCTGAGGGTGACGAAGTCGGCGGGATTGGTCGACGCGTCGGGCGCGATGCAGAGCTCGATCGACTCCTTGTACATCGACGTGTAGCCCTTGGCCTTGAAGCTGAACTGGAACCCTTCGCGAATGGTGAGGGGAGGGGTGATGAGCCATTTGTCGGACTTCGCGCGCTGTGCCGAGAAGAAGATGATCGACTTGTCGCCGGTGGGGGCCGCGATCGCTATATCGGTCGGGAGCATGGCCGGCTTGGTCATCCAGGGGTTGAACACCATGGGGGCGATTGCCGTGGGGTTGTTGGCATTGCCCGAGCCGGGGAACGAAACCACGGTGGTGACTCCCCCGAGCCCGATGGGGTAGACGGGCTGCTTGTCAACGTCGACCGTCAGCCAGTCGCCAAACGAGCGGGTGGCAAAGTCGTCATACTCCTCGAAGCTGTCCATGAAGCTCAGCTCCTGGTTCCAGTTGAGGGTCACCGAGCCGTTGTCGTTGTGGGTGGCGGTGATGTTGTAGGGAGTGATGATGTTGTCGGCCAGCACGAGGTCGATGGTTGCGTCGCCGGCAACGTTGATTTCGCGTCGCACAGCCTGATAGGCGCCCTCGGCCACGCCGAGTTCATACATGCCGTAGGGGAGGAAGGGGACGCGGGCTTTGCCGTCCTTCACCGTGAGGGCGAGGGTTTCGGCGGTCGCGGGGTCGAGCAGTTCGAGCGCCATACCCTCGGGCGAGAGCTTGCTGTCGGCTGTCACGTTGAAGGTGATGTCGGCATAGCCGGCGTCGGGGAGGCTTACGTTGATTTCGGTGGTCGAGCTGGCCGTCTGGAGGTAGATTGCCTTCACGCCGATTGTGTGGTCGCCGGCGGGAACGTCGGTCAGCAGGTAGGAGTAGTCGTCGACCGTGGCTTTCTTAACGCCGTCGAGATAGATTTCGAATTTCTCAAAGCGGTTGTCGGGCGACTTCGCGACGCGGCGAGCCTTTTTGAGCGCTGCCACAGAAACCTCGTCGGCAGGCTGGCCGACGTACACGTCGTCGAGCATAAGCATGAACGCCCCGTAGAGGTTGGTGTTGCTGACGTAGCGGATGGCGAATTTCACCTGCTGCCCGGCGTAGGCCGACGCGTCGTAGGTGAATGTCTGCCAGTCGCGGTAGTCGACGGTTTCGTAGTTGCCCGTGTCGAGGCGGGTGAAGTCGGCCGGCTGCGGGTTATCGAGCTTTGTGGTCACATAGACCATGAAGCGCTCGTCGTAGCGGTCGGCGGCTTTGGCCTTGAACGAGAAGACGTTTTCGTTGCCGACAGTGATCGCGGGGGTAATGAGCCAGTCGTCGTTGGCTTTGCCCGAGTTGGTGCGGATGAAGCCCACATACTGCTGGCCGCTGTAGGGGCGCAGAATCGGGTACTCATACCACCAGGTGGGGGTCACCGTGAGCGGGTTTATAATCTGGGCATACTGCATCACGCCGCGGTTGGGGTACGAGCCGGCGAGCGCCGCGGTTGCCTCGCCGTCGGCATCGATGCCGGTCCACTCGCCAAAGGTGATGGCAAACGGCTCGTGGCCTTCGAAGTCGTCGAAGAACGCGGGGAGCTCGCGGTTCCAGCTCAGGGCCACGTCGCGCTGGCCGGTGAAGGGGTCGCGCGAAGCCTTCGCGGTGAGGGCGAACGGCTCGCGGGTCTTCTCAATCAGATTGATGGTGATGATTTTCTCGGTTTCGTTTTCGTCGACGACGAATGCCTGGTCGACAGCGACGAAGCCGTTGCGGTCGATGGTGAGCTTGTGGTTGCCGGGATAGACCGTTGTCGAGCATTCGCCCGAGGCGTTGAGCTTCAGTGTTCCGTAGCTCGCGTTGTAATCGGTCTGCATAAGCCCGACAGGCTGCCCGACGAGGTTGTCGCCCTCGACGGTGTTGACCTTTATGGTAAGGTGCGTATTACGCTGTTGAGCCACGCCGTTCGTAAAGAGCAGCATGGCCAACAGAGTAAACAGAATGCGGAATGTTTTCATGCAAATCTGTTTTAAGATAGGAAAAGCCATTTATGCTTTCCGAAACCGGAGGCATAAATGGCTTTTTCCGGGTTAGTGTTTATTTCAGGATGCTGAATGCTTTGCAGCCTTCGGCCTTCACGACGTAGAAGCCCTTCTCGAGCTGGTCGAGAGCGCGGGGACCAACGCCGGTTGCCACGAGCACGCCGTTGATGTTGTAAACCTCGACGCGTGCGTCGGCGGGGATGCCGGCGGTCTCTTCGGCGGTCACGTTTTCGATGCCCGAAGCGTCAACAGCGAAGTCGCTGAGGGTGAAGTCGTCGAAGAATGCGAGGTTCGAGGGGCTGCCGGTGGTGTGGCGCAGGGCGACGTAGAGGCTCTGTCCGGCGTAGGCCGAGAGGTCGACTTCGTAGTGGTTCCATTCGCCGCTGTGGAGGAAGGGAATCTCGGTGGGGTAGAGCACGGGGCTGAAGTCGGCGGTCTTGGTGTTGCTGCCGGTGCTGACGAGCACGCTCACGCTGTGTTTCGGATCGGGGAGCACGCTTTCGAGCGATTCCCAGTTGCGGGCGTAGAAGTCAAACTTGGCGTTGTTGCCGGCCACGAGGCGGCGCGAAATAATCCAGTTGTCGGCGTTGACGGTTTCGCCCGACGAAGCCACCAGGGCGTGCATGCCCGAAACGGGGTTCATCATGCCATACATGCCGTCGTTTTCCTTCGAGTCGCTTTCGCAGGAGAAGGCGCCGCGCATGCCGTCGGCCGAGTAGTAGATCCAGTAGGACGAGAACGAGTAGTTGGGAGCCTTGTCGGCGTCGATCATGGTGAACTCTTCGTCCCACTTGTAGTCGAGGTCGTTGGGTTCAAACGAGAAGTAGAAGGTGCCCTGGGGGAGGCCTTCGCCTTCGAGGGCGAGGGTAGCGGTGTGGCCGCCTTCGAATTCAACCGACATGGTGTCGTTGACAGTGCCGGCCGACTGGAGGGCGTCAAACTGCATGGTGAACGGGGTTGCCGAGCCGGCAGCGAGCACGTCGCCAGCCTTCAGCGAGGTGGTGAAGTTGGGGGTGGTGAACCCGACGCTCTTGATGGTGAGGTCGTTGCTGCCGAGGTTGAATATGGTGAAGAGGTCGCCCGAAGCGATCGACTTCTCATAGTTTACCTTGCCGGTGTTCCAGCCCGAGCGGTTGAAGGCGGCGTTGTCGCCCTTGGCCTCGTCAATCACGACGTGGGTAACCGAGCCGCCGTTGTCGCGGCCGCTGTAGCTCTTGTGGAACCAGCGGAACTGCACTTTCTTGCCGGCGTAGTTTGCGAGGTCAACTCGCTCGTTGATCCAGTATTTGTAGTCTTCGTCATCAACATAGCCCTCAGAGATAGTCGAGAGGGTGGTCCATTGTCCGTCAACGTAGATGTCGAAAGTCATTTCGCTCACACCGTTGTTGGGCGCCACATTGTTCTTCTGAACCATGCCGGTGGGGTCCACCTTCAGGCTCGCGGGGTGTTCGTCGCCCCAGATGAACGAGATGCACATGGGCTTGTCGGCCGGGAGGGTCACCTCGGGCGAGAGCATCGAGTTCGATTCGCCGGCGTTGAGCCATGTGGTGAAGGCCACGTTGTAGGTCTTGCCGTCGTGCTGGTAGTTCTTGATGCCGTTAACCGACCAAGTGCGCGAGTAGGTAGCCGAGGGGGTCGAAATCCAGCCGGTGGGGAGGTCGTTTTTCGATTCGGTGAAGTTCTGCTCGTAGGGGAACGAGGTGATCGAAGCGTCCTTCTGGGTGGTGAAAGTCCAGGTCGAGATGTTGTTGTTGGCGTCGCCCTTGGCGTTGTAGGGGATCACCTTCCAGCAGTAGCGGGTTTCATAGCCCAGGTCGGGGAGGTCGATGCTGAGAGCGTTGCCCAGGTCCTGGCCGTCGATAACCTCGTTGCAGGCCGAGGTGGTGCCGAGGTAGAGCTTGTAGCCGGTGGCAAACTGCGCGGGAGCCCACGAGAGGGTCACGCCCTTGGGATAAACATCCTGGGTGCCGGGGGCGGGGGTGGGGTCGAAAGCAGCGGTGGGCACACCATCGGCGCCAAACAACTTGGGAAGCACCACGCAGTCGAGGTAGAATGTCGAGTGGTCGAAAGCGCCTTCGTCGTCGCTTTCAACAGCGGGGTACACCCAGCGTACATAGCAGTTGTCCGAGCCCTGGCCAAGGTCGATTTCCTCGGTGAGGGTCTTGTTCAGTCCGTTCTGATAGTCTGAGGTCCAGACGGTTTTCCAAGTGTTGGCGCCGTCGATCGAGAGTTCGAGGGTGATGTCGTACTCGGGAGCGTAGTCGCCGTCGTAGGAGTTGAAATAGGTGAAGCTGATTTTGCCGCCGTCGATGAGGTCGAGGCGGGGCGAGCGGAGGTAGGTCTTCGAGAAGTCGCCCGACTGATAGGCGGTGTGGTCGCCTTCAAGGGCGATTGTGGTCCAGCCCCAGCCTTTGTTTTCCCATCCGGCAGGGGGGAAGTAGGCTTCGAAGGTTTCGAGGCTTGCCCCGTCGGGCACGAGCTGCTTCGAGGCTGCCACGTTGATGGTGGCGTCGCCGCCGGTGGTGTGGATCACGATTTTGCCGTCGGCAGCCGAAGCCATCTCAGCCTTGTAGAAGATGTTGAACATCACGCTCTGGAAGGTTTTGAGGTCCACGGCGCCGGTGTTGAGGTTGGTGCCGAAGCCGGCGGGGCAGTCGATGCCGGTGATTTTCAGGCCGTCCTTACCGACGTTGGTGAGGGTGATGGGGTCGGAATATCTCTTCTCGCCGATGTAGACGGTGGGGAAGGTGTAGCGGTCCATCGAGAGCGAGGGGAGGGGCGTGGTGGCGGGAGTGTGCTTCTTCACGCTCACATCGTCGAGCCAAACCACGTTGGCGCTCTGGGCGAACATCTTGTAGACGAACGCGAGTTTCACCTTCGAGCCCTTGAAGTCGCTCAGGTCCACCTTGGCGGTGTAGGGAGCCCAGTCGGGGATGGGGAACACGCTGATGCCGCTTTCGCGGAGCATCTTTTCGTTCTGAATCGAGAAGATGGTTTCGGCGCCGTTGAGGTTGTCGCCCTCGACAACGCGCACCTGGAGGTCATAGCGGCTGTTGTCCGAGCTGTTGATGGGGCTCACCTTGAAGGTGAACTGCAGCTGGTAGGTGTCGTTGAGGTCGAGTTCGGGGGTGAGGAGAATCTCCTCGCGGGGACCCCCGCCGTCGGTGGGGTTGATGCTCAGGGGAGCGTCGACCGAGGCGCAGCAGGCGCCGGAGATTGTCGGGTTGGCATTCTCCCCGTTGGGGTTGGCATAGTAGTTGTGCCAGGTGTAGCTGGCGTTCGAGCCTTTGTAGCTGTCGACGGTGGTCCATCCAGCGCCCACGGCAATCGGGTGGAGGGCGTTGCCGGTGTTGCCGGTTTCAAAGTCCTCACTGAGAATTGTCTGGGCATTGGCGCTGCCTGCGGCGAAAGCGAGGGCTACCAATGGCAAGTAATACTTCTTCATCGGATTATTATTTGGTGATTGATAATTCGTTTTTTATAGAGGTTTAAATACTAAATGCTAATTCGGGTCAAATATGAATGACAAATATACGCGAAAATTCGGATTTTAAAAACATTTTGTGGTTTTTTAACTTCGCGGGTGTGTGCTTTTGCTACTCTGGGAAATCCCCCTAATGATAACGCCAAACCGCCCGAAAAATTGTGACGGCTCGCCGGCAGCGCGGGCACTGACGACATCGCAGCTCCGCAGCTCACACAGTGGGGGCCGCGGAGCTGCCCCCGGCGTCGGTGGTGGGGCGGGATAAACAAAGGGCGCTGTGCCGGATGGCACAGCGCCCTGAGATGGGGGTTATCGTTGGTAAGGGGGATTACTTAACGAGGACTTTCTTGCCGTTGACGATGTAAACGCCGCTCTGGGCGGGGTTCTTGACGCGGATACCCTGGAGGTTGTAGATTTCGGCGTTTTCGTCGAAGTCGGCGGCAACGCTTTCAATGCCGGTGTATTCGGTCAGGATGTCGAAGCGGAAGCTCTGGAGCTCGTGGCCCTCGCGCTGCTTAACGTATGCGCGGAAAGCGGGGAGGGTGGTGGCGGGAGCCTCTTCAGCCATGAAGCTGATGCCGTGGGTAGCAGCGTTGGTCGTGGCGACGTAGTTGTCGTTGCTGAGGAAGAACATGCCGTTGGCAATCTCCATGGGAGCGTAGGTGGCGGTGAAGTTCACAGCGTAGTGGGCAACAGAGGGGGTATCGGTAACCACCGCGCGGCCCTTGACCTTGAAGGGAGCGGGCTCGTTGGCAATTTCGAGGAGGTAGGGCACGCCGGCATCCATGCCGTCGGTCTTGGCGTAGAAGTGGGCGAGGGCGTCGAGTTCGCCGTCAACGCTTACGAATTCGTAAACCTTGGTGTCTTCGCCGAATACTTCTTCAACTTCCTCGGCGGTGAGGGCGATGGGGAGAGCGATGGCGTTGAAGCCGGGCTTGAGGCCGAGGTTCAGCTTCACGAGGGCGCTTTCGATTGCCGTCACATTGGTGGTGGAGTCGTTGAGGTTGGCAACTTCGTAGAGGGTGAAGTCCTGGGCCTGCGATTCCTCGAAGGCAACGCCGTCGGCGTAGTCTTCCTTGCCCTCCTTGCTGACGATCACGTCGTAGGTGCGGCTGTTCTGGATCACATTCACATTGTAAGCGCCTTCAGCGTCGGTGGTGGCTGCATACTGGATGTCGTCGCCATCGGTGCTGACAAGGGTTACGGTAGCGCCTTCGGCTGCGTTACCCTCAGCGTCGGTCACGGTGCCGGAGAGAGAAGTCGGGGTCACATAAAGATGGATGTGGAGAGCCGGCAGGGTTAGTTCAGACCAAGCTTGAGAGTTAAACGTGGAAGCATTATCCTGCTGATGCTGATAACAATTCTTTTTAAGGTTGGATTTCTCAATTTTGAATTTGCCATTCCCAGCGTAAGAATCCGCCGTCGAACGGAAGAAGAGTCGCAGCGATTTGCCAGCTTCGTAAACGACAGGTTCATCAAACGATATGGTGAACATATCAGCGAGATTGCTTTCCGAACCCATCTCGGTCCATTGGTATGCTTCCTGATCGATAACGCAGGTCATTCCCTCGTAATCGAATAAGCCATTAGCGGGTTTTGCCTGTTCAGAGTCGTCGGCCCACTGATAGTAGAACTTGAGGTTCGATTTGTGGCTAGTGAGCATGTGTCCTTTGAGAACGATCTTAGAGATTTTTTCTCCACCGTTCAGGCCGAGGTCGGCAGGCGTGTAGAGAGCAACAGTTTCGCTGTTCTTGTAGTAGAGGTTCAGGGGCACCTGGGAATCGATTCCGGTGGGAGTGCCAACGACGATTTCGCTCGACAGGGTCTCTTCTGCGAAGACTACGTCCTCAGGTTCGGTTGTCAGCACGAAGTCGCCGGCTTTCAGTTCGAGATAAACGGGGAATGTGCCGGGTTTGGGCGAACGGAAGGGGATTTCGAACGATGTTGTGGTTGCATTGTAGGCGTTTGCCAGAGGAATCTCCTTGTAGCCTTCGATGGTGTTGGGTTTCCCGTCGACATAGGCGGTCAGAGTGTACGAGCCGCTGGGCTCAACTTCCACACCGAAGTTGCGAACCGCGAGAGTTGCGGTCGCGATGGTGTTCTGAACGGCGTTGGCGGGAATCAGCGATGCGGCGAGCTGGAGGTCATGCGATGCGGGAGCAATGCTCAGGCCGTAGATTTCGTCAAGGTAGGGGCGCTCGAAAAGCTGGAAGCCGAGATAGTAGTCGCCTGCCGAAGGCATTGCGATGGTAAATGTCGTGAAACCTTCTGTGGTCAGTTTGGTTTCTTCATCCTCACTGTCGGCGCTGACTGTGAGCAGGAGAGTTCTCTGCTCATCGTCCTTAAGGCCTTCGCGGGTCTCAGACGCATAAACCACAACTTTAGATTTGTAATAGCTGGAATTATATGCCTTGACATCGAACGAGAGGGTTGCCCCTTCGGTTGCGGTGAGCTTCGGGGTAATGAAGAAATTGTCGGTCGAGCTATTGGCGCAGTACGCCGTCATGTTAGGCGTGCTATAAGTGCCAGCATTTAAGAGGGAAACACCTGAGTCGTGCACAGAACCCGCGGGCCATACGCCGTTGGTTGAGCCGTCGTCAAATGAGGCATACCATTTCGAGGGGTCGAGCAGTGTGGCGGAAACCGGCAGCTCGAATGTGGCATCGGTGCCGTCGGCATCAATGTAGCCGATCGAGAGGTTGCCGGAATATGTTCCAGCCTCGGTGGCGGAGAGAACCACGTCCACACCCTGGCGTGTCTTGGGAGCCACGGTAAGGGGGAAGGTGAACTCGGTGGCTTCACCCTCGTCGTTGGCGTATTTGGCAGAGAATCCGTCGGGGAGAGTGATGCTGTTGACAGTCAGCGGAGCGGCACCCCAGTTGTAGATTTCGAAGTGCTGTTCCAGTCCGGGAGTGTTTGTCTTGCCAAAAGCGATGGCTGTAGAGCGGTTGCTGGGTTTGTAAAATTCGCCGGCAAAGTCGTCCTTGTTGAAGAAAACAAACTCGGGCTGAACCTGGACGGTAACATCCTTAATGGTGGATTTGAACTTGGTGCCGTCGGTGAATTCGAGCTCAAAGTAAGTTGGGTAGGTGACGGTGTGGTCGACCTCGGGAGTCCACTTCGCGTTGAACTGGGTTTCGCGGTTGGCGGTCGCGGTCAGCGCGATGGGTGTGAGGGTCTGCACAACCTCGTTGTTGACGAAGTATTTGATGGTGTAGTCTTCGGCTGCCTCATCGGTCAGGGGAATCGCAAAGAGTGTAGAAGTCAATACTTTGCCACCCTGGATTGCCTCGTCCTGCATTACTCTTCTGAAATAGATGTCGTGGGTCGCATCAATCTTTTCGAGACCGGCCACGTTGTCGAGGCGCATGCCGAAGATGGCGAACCCAACATAGTAGTCACCTGCCTCGTCAAATGTTATGCTCTTCTTCTCAAAGGATGAGCCAACGTTGTCGGGGGTAAAGGTGGCAACCGGTTCGCCCCAGTTTACACGGTCGGTGGAAACATACACCTTCATCGAATAGGTGCTCGTTGTGCCGTCGCGGGTTACGTCAAACGAGAGGACGTCGCCAGCCTGGGCGCGGAGCTTGGGAGTGATGAACTTGTTGTTCTCAGTCTGATAGGACGAGCTGGTGTAAGATTTCAGATAAACGTCGGCGTTGGCACCATAGCCTGTGCTGCCGGACTGGATGCCGTTTTCAGCAATAGAACCGGCGGGGTAAACGACTGTGGAACCAGAGACCGCGGGATCGTCGAACGTGGTGAACCAGGTGTTTGCGCCGAGAACCGTTGCGGAGAAGGGGAGCGTGTAGGTCTGCTCAGCGCCATTCTTGTCGATGTATACAATGGAGAGGTTGCCGGCGAATGTGCCTTGGGCAGTAGCCGGAAGAGTAACGATGAGCGATTTCTTAGATTTTCTCTCAATGGTGAACTCACCTTCTACGAGCGCACCCTCTGTTTCACCCTCCTGGGGGTATTCGCGGACTTCGAATGCGTAGCCCTCAGGCGCGGTGATGCTCTTGATGGTGAGGGGCGCGCCGCCGTTGTTGAAAAGCTCGAGTTTTTTCTCGACAGCCTCCCTGACTAACCCGAATTTTACAGCTGTGGTGGTCGAGTAAGTTGATGAAGCTCCGGCCTCGCGGCATACAAACACTGGCTCATAGGCAATACAATATGAATTAGCGCGGGTCATGGTGTTACCCGTCAAATTGTCGATGAGGTTGAGGGTGTTAGAAGTGTAGGTAGAGGGCCATGCCGAAGCCGGTACAGAAGCCTCGACCACGAATGGCTCGGAAGTAGCTCCCACAGGGAGGTCCTGGGGAACAGCGGTGGTGCCGTAGGTGACGGTCTTATCGGAATTCTTGTAAATCGAAATGGAGAAGTTTTCCTCGCCCTGCACAAGGTCGGCCTGGCCGTCGTTCTTAACTACTACGGTGTATTGAACGAGCACGTCGCCCGGCTTAGAACCCTCCTCGTTCACCACGGGGGGCTGCTGGAACCAGTAGATCGCGCCTGTTATACCGTTGCCATCATATCCATTGTTCGCGGATGCCACGGGAAGGGCCGAAACAATCGAAAGGCTCTTTTCAACCTCGATTTCAGCTGTCTCAGCGGAGAAGTTGTCGATGCACGCCTGACTTATTCGCAGACCTACGCGCTGCGGGGTATCGAGCGTGAAGCTCACGGTTGTCCATTCGTCGCGGTTGAGCTCAGAGTTGTTGAAATTGTGTATAGGGGCGGAGCTGCGCTTCCCGTTTTCATCAATGGTGTACACCTGGATGTAGCCGTAAGTGCCATCGAGCTTGCCGGCGAAGCTAATCTCGCCGCTGATTACGGGAGTTACGAGGAGGTCGTAGAGAGGGTAGATGTCATAGTCCCAATCCCTTCCTTCCTGAACGCCGGCTTTGAGATAGCCGGAATCATCGACACCTCCGTCGGCGGAATAATAGTAGCTGACGTAGTCAGTGTCTATGTTGTCGACGATGTGCCGCCAGTTGGGGGCCACGCGGAAAGTGTGGTCTACGATCGCGATCGGCGTGTTGAAGTCGAGCTGATAGTTCTGTACTGTTTCAGCTTTCGACGTCAATGTCGAGGTAGCGGCCAAACCCAACGCGAGTAGAAAAAGTTGCTTTTTTTTCATACGCAAGATTTGATTGATTAGCAAGAGCCGGGCGGAAAAAATATCGGTCAAAGTCCATCCTCTTCCGGGTTAAAGAAAATGAACTTCTGTGAAAAATTTCAACGAGGCTCTTAAGGTTAATGTATTGATTGAATAAAAATTCGCATATTTTGATAAAAGCCGGATGTTTATTCGGAAAATCCGCATAAATCGCATACTTCTACCATGAATTTTGCAAAGATAAGAAAAATATTCGGGATTCCAATTATTCGAGAGATTTTATGATGCCGAGTGCCAAATCGGCCTCATAGCCGCGGGCTACGGCGAAGCGCAGCAGCTTCGCGCGCGACTCGTAGGACTGGAGGTCGGGGAGGGTGCGGGCCTTGGCGTTGATGGTAGCGGCGAGGGCGGCGAGGTAGTCGTCGGGGTCGAGCGAGTCGAGGGCGTCGTCGATGTCGGCCAGGTCAATGCGCTTGAGGCGCAGGGCGGCGGCGATTTTGCGCCTGCCCCAATGGGCGTAGAGGGCTTTGTCGCGGGCGAAGGCAGCTGCGAAGCGGCTGTTGTCGAAATAGCGTTCGCGGGCGAGGCGGGCGAGGATTTTTTCGCTGTCGGCGTGGCCGACGCCCCATTGGCGCAGTTTCTGCTCGAGCTCGGCACGGCAGCGCTCGGCGCGGGCGCAGAGGGTGGCGAGGCGGCTGAGGGCCATTTGGGGGGTGACGGGTTTCCTTTGCATGGCGGTTCAGGCGCGGGTGAGCACGGCGAAGCGCCCGCGCCCCTCGCTGTCGGGAATTATGTCGGCGTTGAAGCCCATGGAGCCGGCGAGCGCGGCGAGCCCGGAGGCATAGAGCGGGTTGATTTCGAAATAGATGGTGCCCGAGGGGGCGAGGGCCTCGACGGCGTAGGCCGTTATGGCGCGGTAGAAGAGGAGCGGGTCGCTGTCGGGGACGAAGAGGGCCTGGGCGGGTTCGTGGTCGAGCACGTTGCGCTCCATCGTGGCGCGCTCGTGGTCGGCGATGTAGGGCGGGTTGCTGACGATGATGTCGAACGACTCGCCCCGCGGGGTGGCCGAGAGGATGTCCTCGCGCACGAAGTTGACACGCGCCTTGAGGGCGCGGGCGTTCTCGCGGGCGACTTCGAGCGCCGGGGCGCTTATGTCGACCGCGGTGACCTCGGAGAATGGAAGGAAGCGACTCAGGGCGATGGCTATGCAGCCCGAGCCGGTGCCTACATCGAGCACGCGGAGGTCCTTGGTCGCGCCGTAACGGCCCACGATGAGGTCGACAAGCTGGGCGGTCTCGGGGCGCGGAATGAGGGTGGCGGGGGTTACCTTGAAGCGCATGCCGTAGAAGGGGGCGCTCTGGAAGATATACTGCACGGGCTCGCCCTGGGCGACGCGCCTGGCGGCGTCGAGGGCGCGGGAGGCTGTGAAGTCGCTGACGGGGTCGCCGTCGCGGATGGCGAGCTGGGTGAGGTCCCACCCTTTGAGGTCGAACATTATTTCGCGGCTCACGGCGGTGGCTTCGCGGCTGCCCAGGGAGGGCTGCATCAGGGAGCGCATCTGGCGGAGCAGGGAGTTGAGAGTGGTGTCGTCGGCCATGGCTTATCGGAGTGTGATTTGTTGGTCGGGGAGGAAGTCGCGGATGGCGCGGGTGCCGACGACGCTGTCCCAGAGCATCGGCGAGATGCCTCCGCCGGGGCGCTTGGCGGCGAGGTTGTCGTCGGTGAGGAGCTCGCCGCGGGCAATGGGCCGGGCGGCGACGATGCTTTTGCGGGCCACCTCGATGTTGGGGCGCTCGGAGGGGCTGACGCGCTTGCCGGGGGTGCCGAGCGCCAAGGCCGCGTTGCGCGTCTGCCTCACCATCAGGGCGAGCTCGCCGGGGTCGAGCGATGCGCGGTGGTCGGGCCCGGGGAGGCTCTTGTCGAGGGTGAAATGCTTTTCGATGATTGTCGCGCCGAGGGCCACGGCGGCCACGGGCACCTCGGTGCCAACGGTGTGGTCGCTGTATCCGACCTCGGCTGCGCCGAGCGCGCGGAGGTCGTCCATGGCCCGGAGGTTTACGTCGGCCATGGGGGTGGGATACTGCGTGTTGCAGTGGAGCAGGGCCACTTTCGAGCGCGGAGTGCCGGCCTCTTCAAGCGCGCGGAGGGCGGCTTCGACGTCGCCGAGCTCCGACATGCCGGTGGAGAGAATCACGGGCTGGCCCAAAGCGCCGATTTCGCGGAGGTAGGGGAGGTTGGTGATTTCGCCCGAGGGGATTTTCCAAAAGTCCATGCCGAGGGGGCGCAGCAGGGCGATGCTGTCGCTGTCGAAGGGGGTGGAGAGGAACCCTATGCCGCGCCGGCGGCAGCGGTCGGCGAGGGTCGCGAAGTCGGCTGCCGAGAGTTCGAGGCCGCGGAGCATCTCGAGTTGCGAATTGCCAGCCTCGGGGGCGTTCGCCTGCTGGTAGGCGGCTTTGGGAGCCGAGGCGCTGACGAGCTTCTCGGCCTTGAAAGTCTGGAATTTAACGTAGTCGGCCCCGGCATCGGCGGCGGCATCGACCATTCTGAGGGCCATGTCGAGCGACCCGCAATGGTTCACCCCGGCCTCGGCTATTATGGTTAAGGGCTTCATGTTCATTGCATTTTGCGCGCCGGGTTGCCGACATATCTGCCGGGGGCGGTGATGTCGCGGGTAACCACGGCCCCCATGCCGATTACGGCCCCGCCGCAGATTTTCACCCCGTTGCGCACTATCGCGCCGGCCCCGATGACGGTGTCGGAGCCAATGGTAACGCCCCCGCAAATGATGGCTCCCGGGCCTATGAAGCAGTTTTCGCCGACGGCGACTGAGTGCTCGAGGATGGCGCCGGTGTTGACAATGCAGTTGCGCCCGATGGCGGCGCCGTTGACAACGGCGCGGTGGAGCACCGCCGAGCCGCTCCCTATAATAGAGGAGTGGGCGATGATGGCAGTGGGGGCGACGATGGTGACGAATTCAAACGCGCTGAAGCGGTCGATGACGCGGCGGCGCGTCGCGAGCGAGTCGTCGGCGCCGAGGGCCACGGCGATGTGCACCGGGCCGCTGGCGGCTGAGTCGGTGCCGAGGTAGGGGAGCGCCAACCCCGGGGCGGGGGCCAGGTCGGTGTAGCCCAGGGGCTCTAGCCCTTTGGGAAGAGCCTTCAGGAGCGACTCGCAGTGGCCACCGCCTCCGATGAGAGTGAATTTAATCAACGGTTGTAAATGTCGGGTTTATAGCGTTTGAGATTCTCCTTGTCGGTGAACCAGGCGATTGTCTGGGCCAGTCCCTCGCGGAGGGTGACCCGCGGGCGCCAGTCGGTGAGCGACGTGATGAGGGTGTTGTCGCCGCAGAGGCGCATCACCTCGCTGCCCGAAGGGCGGAGGCGCTGCGGGTCGGTGACGTAGTTAACGTCGGCATCCATCAGTTCGGCGATGGTGCGGAGGGTGTCGCCCATCGAGATTTCAGTGCCGGTGGCGATGTTGATGTCGCGCCCCTCGATGCCGTCGGCGGTCGCGAGGGCGATGAAGCCGCGGCAGGTGTCCTTCACGAAGTTGAAGTCGCGGGTGGGAGTGAGGTCGCCGACCTTTATCTCGCGCATGCCGGAGGCTATTTGCGTGATGATGGTGGGGATGATGGCGCGGGCGCTCTGGCGGGGGCCGTAGGTGTTGAACGGGCGGGCTATGACCACCGGGAGCTCGAAAGCGTTGTGGAAGCTGCTGGCGATGGCATCGGCCCCGATTTTTGTGGCGGAGTAGGGCGACTGCGGCTGGCGGGGGTGCTTCTCGTCGATGGGGACGTAGAGGGCGGTGCCGTAGACCTCGGAGGTGGAGGTGACGATGACGCGGCCCACCCCGTTGTCGCGGGCTGCCTGACATATATTAAGGGTGCCGTTGATGTTGGTGTCGACGTAGCTGCCGGGGGCTTCGTAGCTGTAGGGAATCGCGATGAGCGCCGCGAGGTGGAAGATGGTGTCGACCCCCCGGGCGATGTGGCGGCAGTAGGCGGCGTCGCGCACGTCGCCGCAGACGATTTCGAGGCCTTCGCGCCTGACCCCTTCGAGCCAGCCCCAGTTGTTGAAGGAGTTGTACTGGCAGAGGGCTCTCACCTCGATGCCGCGGTCGAGCAGTTCCTCAACCAGATGTGAGCCGATGAATCCGTCGGCCCCGGTTACTAACGCTTTTTTTATAGTCCTTGCCATATCAGTGGGTTCAAAAAGGTTTTCAACCCCATTTTTCGAGGTTGTAGAGCACGCGCTCGCCCTGCTCGGTGACGTATTCGAGCCGCATCTTCGACGAGGTTTCGGAGATGATTTTCAGGCGTATGCCGTCGGTTTGGGCGGGTAGGAGCAGCACGGCGGGCGGGGTGTAGCGGAATGTGCCCTGGCCGTCGGAGAGGAGGGTGTTGAGAACGATGTAGCCGTCGCTCTCGTGCCAGTTGACAAACACGAGGTTGTCGCCGGGAATCCCCTCGGTGATGGTTATCGTGGTGAAAGTGAGGGTGTTGTTTTGGAAGCCCCAGAAAATGTTCCCCTCGTAGCCGGCAGCGGGAACGCCGTCGACGGTGAGGGAGGTCAGTTTCCATGAGCCGAACTTCGAGCCGATGTCGCCGTTGTTGCGGGTGCAGCTGCCGACGAAAATGGCCGCGAAGAGGAGTATGGCCGATAGCCAACGATATGCTGTTTTACCCATCTGGTTACTTCTTAAAGGTTGTTACTGATGACAAGCGCACCGACAGCAGCGCCGCGAACCGGTCGCCAAACATGGAGCCTTTGTCGCCGGCGAGCTGGACGCTGAACTGGAGTTTCTGATTGCGGGGCGGGCGGTAGGTGCACTCAACCATCAGGGAGGTAGAGTGGGTGGGCTCGAGGAGGGGGATGAACGGGGTGCCCCATCCTTTGCGGTAGCCCCCCATGGCGCGGTAGCCCCATTGGTCGTTGGCCTGCCCCTCGACAGCGATGTGGAAACCGCGCACCCTGGTGTTGAGGAATTGGAGGCAGCCGTTGCGGTTGTAGATGGGAGAGGGGACGAAGGGGGTGCCGAGCGACATGCCGTAGTATGCGAATGAGTTGTATTCTAGGTTGTTGTAATAGTTGTCGGCCCCGGTTGCCTTGCCGGGCATGGTGGTGCCGGGGAAGTCACCGCGGTCCCAGTGGTTCGGCCCCCCCTGGTTTGTGAGGTCGATATACTCGACAACGGCCCCAGAGAGCCACCCCTTTTTCGCGGCTTTGTATTCGAGCCCCCAAAGAGCGTCGAAGCCGTTCATGAAACCGATGCCCGAACCATCCTCAAACGGCTTCTGCATGTAAGCTCGGAGCAGGGAGCCGTCGCGTAGGCGGTAGCGCAGGAATAGGTCCCAGGAACCGAGCGAGCTGCCGGCGTAGTATTCAACGCCGCCGTCGGTGGGGAAGAGCATTTTGAGGAACATCTTGGGGCCGCGGGAGAGCTTTACGGTGTTGACAGCCGCCCCGTTTTCGTAGAAGGTGGTTGTGCCTCCGAAAAAGCCGGCCGACTGCATGCCGACGGTGACGGAGAATGGCATCGCGGGCTTGGTGCGGAAGTAGAGCCGCTTGTAGGTGTAGAGCGCCCCGAGGTTTATGTGGTAGTTATAATAATTATAGTGGTGTCGGTTGTAGGTGTTGTCGTTCAGCTTGCCGTAGGCGATTTCGCCCTGGAGCTGCACCCATCCGTTGATCCAGGGGATGTCGGTGAAGTCGAGGAAGCCGGCGCGCACCTGCGGGATGGGGTGGGCGTTGGCGCTGTGAACCATGTCGCCGCTCGAAAGCGAGTTGTCGAGCAATGCCGAGCCTCGCTCCTTCATGCCGACGGAGAGGAAGAGCGAGCGGTATTTGACCTCGCCATAAAGCTCCTGGAGCCATATCACCGCGGGGCCCTCGGAGCGGAGCGCCCACTGAGTCTGGGCCGTTTCGTTGAAGCGCAGATAGTCGGCTTTCGACGCGTAGCCGAGGTTGAAACCCACTCCGAAGCCGTAGGAGAACCGCTTCGAAGGGTCGATGGCGTGGCGGAGGGAATAGTTCAGGTAGGCGTTCTTGCTCTGGGTGAGGGTGCCGAAACGGTTGGCCGCCATATAATATGGCGCGAACTGGCCGTTGCCGACGGTGCCGAAGAGCTCGGCTTCTTTCGAAAGCGAAAACTCGGCCTGTGCCTGCCCGGAAGCGAGCAACGCGCCCAGAATGAGCAGCGGGAGCCTGCGGAGCTTACTCAAGAGTGTCGTCATAGCGGAAGGTTTCGATGTGCCGACGCTTCTTTTCTTCGAAAATGTCGTCGATGGTGAGGAATATGCCTGTTTCCTCGACGTCGCCAAACTCGTCGTTAATTGCTGTGCCGAAGAGTTTCATCGTTGGCGACAGCATCATGTAGGCGTTGACCAGCGGGGGGATGTTGATGCCGTGGCGGCGTATCTCGCCGTTGAGGATGCGGTAGTCGTCGTGGAAATTACCCGCGTTGAGAATCTCGGCGTAGCGCTCGGTGTCGGGATGGGTGTCGAGCGGCTTGTAGGGGCGCACGAGGTTCTCCGGGTCGGGGAAGTATTTGTTGAGGAAGTAGAGGAGCAGGTTGCGGCACTCAGGCTCGTAGCTCGGGTACATGGTGAACTTGCCGAAGAGATATTTGATTTCGGGGTGAAGCACCGTGAGCGCCCCGAGGCCGTCCCACAGGTTGTCGAGGGCGAAAATAGCCTTCGCCCCGGCGCGGCTCGACTGGTATTCGAGTCTCACGAACGAGCGCCCGAGCTCGATGGTGTAGGGGAGCTTCTCGTCGATGAAGCGCGGCGAGAACTTGAACATGTGGGAGGTGGCGATCCGCGGGGTGCCGTCGGGGTTGAAGCGGATGTCGCTGCCGAGGATGAAGCGGTAGCCGCCGGTGATGATTTTCTCGCCGGGGTCCCACACGACGAGCTGCTGGCAGGGGGGCTCCATGAGGTCGTACTGGTCGATGTCGCAATCCTTGCCCGTGCCGCCGCCGGCAGTGCGGAAGGCGATTTCGCGGAGCCGGCCTATTTCTCTCATCACGGCGGGAGCCTCGTGGGCGTTGACAATGAATATCTCATTGCCGCCCTTGTTGGTGTGGCGGAGGAAGCGCCCTTTCGAGAGCTCGCTCTCTACGAGACGGGGGTCAACTGGTGGGATTATTTCGGCTGCCATTGGCTTCAATTACATTGATGGGTTTGAGGTTTTGGGGGCGGCGAGCCCGGGGCGGTCGAGAGAGTAGACTTGCGAGCGCAGTTGGTCGGCGGTGCGTTGCGCGTCCTTTCCGCCGGCGAGCGACTCCCAGGCTACGCGCTCGCCAAGGGTGATCGCGAACCGCTTTCCGCGGGCCTTGAACACCTCCTGCGGCAGGTAGATCATCTCGATGTTGAAGGGGATGCGCAGGCGCTTACGGTTGCGGGCGAAGCGGTAGAAGTGGTCGGAGTTCTGGCCGTTGAAAAAGATCGGCACTATGTCGCGCTTGTGCTGGATGCTTTTGTTGACGAACATCTTGTGCCATTCGAGGTCGGCTATGCGGTGGCCCGTTTCCTTGAAACTCGATTTTGACGCGAGCCGCGAGCAGAGGCCGGCGGGGAATATAATCACGGGGTCGTTGCCGGCAAAAGCCCGGTCGATGGCCGCTGCGGCCTGGCGCGACTGGGAGCCGTGCTTGTTGATGGGAAGAAACACGTTTTTCAGGGGCTTTATGGCCATCAGCAGGTCGTTTACGATGAACCATACCTGCCCACCGAAGTGGCTTTGCAACACGTTGATGAGCGCCATGCCGTCGAGCCCGCCGAGGGGATGGTTGGACACGAAGACCACCCGGCGGTCATCTTTCGAGGGGAGTAGCGCGGGATTCTTAACGTCGACGGTGATTTGGAGCGATTTCAAAACCCCGCGGCAGAAGTCGGCGCCGGTGAGGCCCCGGCTCTCGTCGAGGAGCTGGTTCATCTCATCCTGGCAGATAGTTCGTTCGAGCCATCTGACAGCCCAGCGGGGGATGTGGCGCGCCACTCCGGGCGCTTTGGCGCGGAGCACTTCGGCCACGTCGAGTTTTATGTCGTCCTCCTCAATCATTCGGCAAATTTACGAAATTTTGCCGTAACGGAGTGTATTTTGCTGCCGAATTGCTACTTTTGCAGAAAGTTTAGAAGCAGATGGGTGCCACAGACAAAGCAGCTCACTGGGCCGAGGCTCTCGGAGCGTCGGTTAAATCGTTGGCAAAGATATTGTTGCAGACGAGGCGCTGCCGCATACCCCATTGCGCCAAGGGCGATGAGCCGCTGATCATACTCGGCAACGGCCCGTCGCTGCGCGCGGTGCTCGACACCCAGGCCGACCGCCTTCGGGGCCGCAAACTGATGGCGGTGAATTTCTTCGGCAATACGCCCGAATTCAAGGCTTTGAAGCCCGATTTCTATGTGCTGGCCGACCCTCACTTTTTCCGCAATCCCGACGACTCAAACGTTGCTGCTTTGATGCGTAACCTCGCGGGAGCAACATGGCCTCTGACACTGTTTCTGCCTGCCGGAGCCAAAGTGCCCACACTCATAGCCGACAGCCCGAATGTGACGGTGTGCCGCTACAACTGTGTCGGCATCGAGGGTTTCGGATGGGTGGAGAGGCTCGCTTTCAACAGCCGGCGGGGCATGCCGAGGCCGCGCAATGTGCTGGTGCCGTCAATAATGCTCGGGCTGTGGATGGGGTTCAAGGCCATTTACCTGACTGGGGCCGACCACACCTGGCTCGGGATGCTCTCGGTCGACGAGCAGAACCGCGTGGCCACCGTGCAGCCCCACTTCTACAAAGACAACGAGAAGGAGCTCTCGCGCATAAAAGCCGACTACATCAAGCGCCCGCTTCATGAGGTGCTAAGGGGCTTTTATCTGGCTTTCAGGTCCTACCATTTCGTCGAGCCCTATGCTCGTTCGCTGGGTGCGACGGTTTACAACGCCACCCCCGGCTCGTTTATCGACGCTTTTGAGCGCTCGCCGCTTCCAGAACCAATTCAAACGCATGGCTGACACCTATTTCACGCTCGCCGCTCCCGCCGAGGCTTCGCTCACCGAAAAGCGCAGCCGGTTCCTGAGTTTCGCAATCCCCGTAACCACGGCTGACGAGGCCCGCGAAATCGTGAAGCGCTATAGCAAGGAGTATTTCGACGCCCGCCACGTCTGCTGGGCCTATATGCTCGGAAGCGAACGGCTTGACTTTCTCAGCAACGACAACGGAGAGCCCTCGGGCACGGCTGGGAAACCGATTTTAGGGCAGATTAACTCGTTTAACCTTACGGATTTGATAATAGTCGTCGTGCGCTATTTCGGGGGAATCAAACTCGGCACGCCTGGGCTCATCGCCGCGTATCGCGAGGCGGCCAAGCTCGCTATCGAGGCCGGCACGATTATTGAGTGCCATAAAAAGGAAACAATCAGCTTCACCTTCCCATATCTGGCAATGAACGATGTGATGAAGGTGGTCAAGAACCCCGAGGTGACTATTGTTTCGCAGACGTTTGACAATTCCTGCGAGATGTCGCTTACGATACGCGCCGACTCGGCCCCGGCGCTGTTGTCGCGCCTGGGGGGCATATCGGGCGTGTCGCTGCGCTGAGGCTATTTGGCCGGATTCTCTTTCTTTTTGAAATAGTTGGTGGAGATTATGATGTCAGCGACATTGTAACCCTCCTTCGCGTGGGCAATCTCCTGGGGAGATGCTTCTGCGGAGCTCCCGACGACCTCGCCGGCGGGGGTGACGGCAAAGGGCTTTTTGGCCGGGTCGAGAATGCTGCGGCCCATTCCGCGCCAGGGATAGCTGTCGAGCCCGGCAAGATCGAGCAGTGTGGGATAGAGGTCGATTTGCCCGAGAACGCCGTCGTATTTCAGGCCGACAGGCGAGTTGACAGCGATCAGAGGGGTGAACTGGCCTGCCGACATGAAGGTGGCAATCTCGGGGTCCTGAAGCCATTGGGCGCGGTCGGCACCGATGCCTTCGTGGTCGCCGGTGATAACAATCATCGTGTTGGCGAATTTGGGATTCCGGCGTATGCGGTCGACGAATGTGCCGATGGCGCGGTCGGTGTAGTTTGCGACCTCGAGATAGCGCTTCAGGCGCTTGGGAAAGCGCTCATCGATTGTGATTTGGCGCAAGGAGTCGGGAATGATGAACGGCGTGTGGCCCGAGTAGGTCACAATTTGCAATAGTGTGTGGCCGTCGGTTTTGAAAAGCTCTTCGTTTTCAATGCGCTCGGCGCTCTGCCTCAGCAGCGAATGGTCGCCGAGTCGATGGCGCGGACCAGTCGCGGCGTCGAGCGTGAAGTAGGGCTTGTCGAGGAGCACGTCGATGCCGAAATCGTTGGCCGCCACAGCGGCGTTCCAAACGATTTTTTTGTCGACGGTGAAGCTCGCGCTGACCCCGTCGCTGTATTTCTGTTTCCAGGCTTTGTCAATCGAGGGATAGGTCGTGTGGGGGAAGCGGTAGCTGTACGAGCCGTAGGCAACGGGGAAGAGGCCGGTGTGCATCAGCAGCTGGGCATCGATTGAGCGGGCGCCGCGCACCTGGGTAAGCATGTTGGGCGCGAACAGAGTGCTGTCTTCGGCTACAAGTCGGTTGAGGTTGGGCGTGATTTCGATGCCGTCGATTTCTGTGCCGATCACCCAGCTTTCGAGCGACTCGGCGAGGATGATGATTATGTTGTCGGGGGGCGTGATGGTCGCTTTCACCGAGTCGGGCAGGGCGGATTCCGGTCGGGTGTCGAGCCACGCCTGGATGCGGCTCTCAACTTCGGGAGTGAGGTCCGAGGCCCCGGAGACACGTTCGTAGACCCAGGTGGCAGGAATGGTGTACACTGCGGCCCCGCAGGTGGCATAGTCGTATAGAAGGTCTTCGTAGGCCTTTTTGAATCCCCCTTTGTAAGTGATCCATCCGGCCACAACAATGCCCGGCGCAATGAAGAGGAGGCCGAGCGCTTTCGCGACTTGCTTCACTTTGCCTGCCAGCGCTTTCTTGACCGATGTGTGGCGAATCACGATGGCAAGGGCTATTGTCGTAAGGGGAAACAGGATGTCGCTCCAGCGAAGCGATTCAGTGACGCTATCTGTGAAGTCGGCAAGATTCCCGGCCAAAAGATAGCTTGAGAAGGGTATCACCGTGTAGTAGGTCCGGGAATACATCAGATTGGCGACCAGCCATGCGTCGACCGCCAGGCAGACGCATATAATCCACCCCCGCGAGCGTATGCCGAGCAGAGGGGCGGCGAGCAGCGTCGCGAACATGAGCTTAGTGAGATACCCCAGGGGGAACTGGAAGCCTGAGAATGTCGTGGCGAATGCCCAAATGAGGTCGAAAAGCAGGAATTTGAAATACAGCGTTCCGATGAACCATGCGAAGAGTTGCTTGGCGGATAGCTGCCCGGTGTTTATTCTGAGCATATTTTCAGGAACAAGTCAGTGTAGTAGTTCACATATTTTTCAAACGAGAAATTTTCCTCGATGTGTCGGCGTGTCCTCGCGGCCATTGCCGAGAGCTCATCGCGGTTGTCGAGCAAGCGCTTGACGGCCTTTGAAATTGCCTCGGGGCTGTCCGGGGCGATAAGGATGCCGGTCTGGCCGTCGACAATCAGGTCGCGCGCCCCGGGAATGTCGGTGACAACGCAGGGCACGCCGCAGGCCTGCGCTTCCCTCACTACGCGCGGCGAGGCGTCGCGGGTCGAGGTGAGCATGAACAGGTCGTGGGTGGGGATGTAGTTGACCGCGTCGCGTTTCGGGCCGAGGAACACAACCGACTTTGGCGCTGCGGCAATGTCGGCCTCCTCGGCGCTCCCTATGACGGTGAGCGCCACAGGTTGGTCTTTCAGTAGGTTCATGGCGTCGATGAGCTGGCGGAGCCCTTTGTGAGGCCGGCCTTTGGCCATGCCGATGTAGATCAATTTCAGGGCATCGTCAGGAAGCTCGGCTACTCCCTTTGGATTGGCAATGGCATCGTCGACCCAAGAAAGGAGGAACGGTTTGGGCATTCCGCTCACCTTCCCGGCTCCAATCATGGGGGCGAGGTAAGAGATGATGTCGGGCGTTTCGCAAATAACATGGCTGACTCGCCGGTTGAGTAGCGCGAGATGGTTGGCGGGGTCTGAGCGATGGACCCTGGCCTGGGTGCCGCGGTAGCCGATGTGCTTCACCTTGCCGCGTCCGAAAGTCGCCCCGATCATTGTGGCGAGGCCCGAGGTGCTCGGCGAGAAAGTGGCGTTGATGCCGAGGCGCTTAATAAGCGAGCGGTAAAATCTTATTGCCTTGAAATCGAGTTTGGAGCGGATCGGGGGTGCCTCGATGCCACCTTTGCTCCCTTCGCCGGGGCCCGCGATGATGATATCGAGGCGCGGATGCTGCCCAACTGCTTCAAGAGTGTTCCTGGTGACGAGGTCGAGGTCGTCGTTCGGCACGAGTATTTTGTAGGTGGTGTCGCTCATAATCGGTTTTTGATTTCGGCGCTATCTTTGGGTAGCGGCTAACGAGAGAATAGATATTTTCGCTGTCGGGGCGGCTTGATGCAGGGCGGCGCAGCAGGCAAGAATCGTGGCCCCGGTGGTAATCACGTCGTCGACCACCAGTAGGTGGCAACCTCCGAGTTCAACGGCTTCGGGAATTGCGGAATAGATTTCCCTGACGTTGCTATGGCGCTCGTCGGCGTGTTTCCTCGTCTGGGTTGAGTGGGGCTTGGCGGCGAGGTATTCGCCCACTTCAATTCCAGTAGCTTTGGAAAGGGCCTCGGCTATTTCGAGGGCTTGGTTGTAGCCGCGGCGCAGAAGTTTCCCCTGTGCCATCGGTACCGGGATTATCAGGTCAATGTCGTCGAAGAACCCGGTGTCATTCATCTGCGTGGCATACTCGGTGGCAAGCTGGCGGTCGATTTCCGGGCGGCCGCTGTATTTTGCACGCTGAATGAGTTTCGAGTAGTCGGAGTCTTTGTCGTAGTGGTACATGGCCACCGCGGTTTCGATGGGCGCGAGGCGGCTCACAAGCCTTAACGTCAACTGGTTCTCGCGCTTTAAGTGGAACCCGGTGTAGGGGAAGCCTATGCGGCAGTCGAGGCACATCAGATTCTCGCCCTTCACCAAAGTGCGTCCGCAGATTTCGCAGGTGCGGGGAAAGAGAACGCGGCCTAAATCGGCAAACCATTCAGCCAAAGCTCCCATCTGCCCGGCTTATGATTTCCGATCGAAGAACGGTGATTTCGACGAGGCAGAAACCGGGATGGCGAAGTACTGGCGGCACTCGCCATCGGGCGTGTTTAGCAGCCCGAGGCGCTGAGCACCCATCCCGGCGGAGTACATTATGCGGGTGTCGACGCGGCAGTCGGCGGCTTTCGCGGCAGCCGACCCGAGTGCTATGCCAATGTCAACGCTGTTGAACACGCATGGAACCGCGCCTGGCTTATCACCGCATGTGGGAGAACCGCAATGGCCGCAATTGAGCCCCATTACCTGGGGGCGAGTTGCTATTATGACAACGGCATCGGCCTGGAGGATGTTGGCCGCGTCGCGCTGGAACACCGGGCGCCCCGTTTCCTCAAACAGCCGCGTCATCGTGTCGGAGAGACGGTTTATGTCGTCTCCCTCGACGATACAGCATTCCAAAATGTCAACCCCTCGGGCTTTCGGGGCGGTGCGGGCAGCCGTGAGCATCGCGCGGGCTGCCTGCATGACGCGCTCGCGGCGGTCATCGCGTTCGTTGATAATCATATAGCGGTAGGCTTAATCGACAATGAGCATAGCGTCGCCGTAAGCGCCAAACTGGTAACCCTCCTTGACTGCCTCGTGATATGCCTTCATAACCAAGTCATAGCCGCCGAAGGCGCAGGTCATCATTAGCATAGTCGAGTAGGGGAGATGGAAGCCGGTCACCAGGGCGGTGGAAACGGTGAAGGTATAAGGGGGGAAGATGAATTTGTTGGTCCACCCGGTGTAGGTTTTCATGTGGCCACCCATGCTGACGGCGCTCGCGATGCCGCGGAGAGTCGATGTGCCGACCGCGCAAACCTGCTTGCCGGCATCTTTGGCCTTGTTAACCATCTCGACGAGTTCGTCGCTGACATTCATATCCTCCGAGTCCATGCGGTGTTTCGTGAGATCCTCGACATCGATTTCGCGGAAAGCTCCGAGGCCGCTGTGCACCGTGAGGAAGCCCTGCTCAACACCCTTGATTTCGAGGCGCTTCAGCAGCTCGCGGCTGAAATGGATGCCGGCCGAGGGGGCCACCACCGCGCCCTCGTTACGAGCGAAGATTGTTTGATAGTCCTCGGCATCCTGCTCTTCGGGTTCGCGCTTGATGTACTCGGGGAGCGGAGTCATGCCGAGCTTCAGGAGATTGGTTTTGAACTCGTCGTGCGAGCCGTCGTAGAGGAAGCGGAGTGTGCGCCCGCGCGAGGTGGTGTTGTCGATTACCTCGGCAACCATCGACTCGTCCACGCCGAAGTATAACTTGTTGCCAATGCGTATTTTGCGTGCCGGCTCTACGAGCACGTCCCAGAGCTTCTGCTCGGGGTTGAGCTCGCGGAGGAGGAAAACCTCGATTTTGGCCCCGGTTTTCTCCTTGTTGCCATAGAGACGTGCCGGGAACACCTTGGTGTCGTTGAATACCATCACATCCCCCTCGCCGAAGTAGCCGAGAATATCTTTGAACACTTTGTGCTCGATTTCACCTGTTTTGCGGTGAACCACCATCAGTCGGCATTCATCACGGGCTGTGGCGGGTCGCTGGGCTATTAATTCGTCGGGAAGTTTGAATTTGAACTGTGAAAGTTTCATGTTGAAAAAATATGGTGATGGTGTTGGTTATTCTTCTGAGTCAGAAATTGAGTTTTGAGCTTCCGCGCGCTGTGAGCGCTGGGCGAAAGTCAGTATGTCGGCTTTGTGGCGCTTCGTTGTTTCCTCGTCAACTTTATGCGGCTCCAAGGGTGGCACGTTTATGAAATGGCCATCCTCGGTTGGAATCTCCATCGGCACCGTGAATATTATTTCGGCAGCGCGGTCTGGCGAGAGGGCTTCAGCGAGGGTGTGGTTGCCGACGCGGGTGCGCTGTAGAGCGGAAAGATGGGCACCGCTGCCAAGGGCTTTGCCAATGTCGCGGGCGAGCGCCCTGATGTAGGTGCCTTTCGAGCAAACTACCCTCACAACCAGCTCAGTGGGCTTGAATGAGAGCAGCTCCATCTCATCAATGACGAGGATTTTTGGCTTCAGCTCCACCTCCTGGCCGGTGCGCGCCATTTTATAGGCGCGGTGGCCGTCGACCTTGCATGCCGAGTAGGCGGGCGGAACCTGCTCTATGCGGCCTAAAAAGCCGAGTAGAACCTCCTGCGCCATTTCGAGTGTTATGTGTTCTGTTGGAAAGGTCGCGTCGATTTCGGTTTCGAGGTCAAACGAGGGGGTTGTGGCTCCGAGCGCGATGGTGGCCACATATTCCTTGACACCGCTTTGCAGCTCGTCGATGCGCTTGGTGGCTTTGCCTGAGCAAACAATCATCACTCCCGTAGCCAGGGGGTCGAGTGTGCCGGCGTGGCCAACTTTCAGCTTCTTCACCCCGACGCTGCGAAGGCGGGTCAGAAGGGCCGAACGCACCTTTTTGACAACGTGGAACGATGACCAGCCGAGAGGCTTGTCGATCACCATTATTTCGCCTTCAATAGGATTCATGCGTTGTTGTTTGACGGGTGATTTGATTCAAGTTTACCAGCAGATGCAGAGCAGGCCCACAACCACGCAGTAGAGGGCGAACCACACGAGGCCGCCTCGCTTTACAAGCTCAATCATCCACTTGCAGGCTATGCAGCCAACAACGAACGATGCGAGGAACCCGACTGCCATGGGCACGAACCCTATGGGGGAATCGGCGGCTTTGCCGCTGACGAGTTTCAGTATGTCAAGGAAAGCTTCACCGAGAATGGGGATGATGACCATGAAAAACGAGAACTGGGCTACCTCGGAACGCTTGTCGCCGATGATGATGCCGGTGGCAATCGTGGTGCCCGACCGGGAAAGGCCGGGGAGCACCGCCACGGCCTGCGCGCAGCCAATGATGAAGGCGTCCCACCATGAGATGTCGCGCCCCTTCTCGGCCGAAACCACCCCGGCACCCTGAGGCCCGGTGACAAAAGTGCGCGAATAGTAGGCAAAGGTGAGTAGGGCAGCGGTGACGCACAGGCATATACCCACCACCACGAGTCCGCCTCCGAAGAATTGCTCGACCTGTTCCTTGAAGCATACGCCTACGATGCCTACGGGAATGCAGGAAAGCAGGATTTTCCAGACGTAGGTGGTGTTTTCATCGCGTCGCAGGGTGAAAAAAGAGGTGCAGAGCGGCACGAAGCGCTTCCACAACACTACGATTGTAGAGAGCACTGTGGCTACATGGAGCACGACGTCGAACTGCAATGAGTCGGCGCCTGAGAGCTTTAGTCCCAGGATTTCGCGGAAAATTTCAAGGTGTCCGCTTGAACTGATGGGGAGATATTCGGCAAGCCCCTGGACAATGCCGAGGATGAGGGCGTCTAACCAATCCATTAGCTATAGATTATTGTGGCCGCAAGCGTAGAGCGACCGAGCTGTTGCCCGGTTGACGCTGTGGCAAAAAATTGAATTTAGTTGTTGGTCTCGGGAGTCTCTTCTTTTTTCACCCGCGGGCGGAGCACAATGGCGACACCCATGGCGATAAACCCGAGGAATGCGATGGTGGGGCCAACGACAATTCGGCGAGTGGAGAATATGTCGGGATTGAACTGAGCTTCGGTCGATGAGCCGCCGAGCATCAGCAGGAAGCCGAGCACAATCAGCAGCGCCGAAACGCCCATAAAAATGAAGTTGCGCTTTCCCAAGGGGAACTGCGACGCGCTTTCGCGCTCGATGCGGTTTTCTTTTGAAGCCATTATGTTGAGTGAGGTGATTCGGTTAGTGGATTTCGACTCAGTCGCGGGGTCAGTCGAACATTTCGTCGTAGCTTGCCCTGAGGTAGCGGTTTGTGGCAATCGCAGCCGCAAGTGCGCAAATGGCAACCCCGACCACTACGATGCCCGCAAACACGATAGCCATCGAGCCCCAGGGAAGCAGTTGGTCCATCGCCGGGTCGAGGCTTTTTGCCCATCCGGCAAGCATTGCCAGCAGCACGCATGCCAGCAGCGCCGCAACAACCCCTTTCACGATGTTGCTCACCAGGAAAGGTTTGCGGATAAACGAGCCTTTTGCCCCGACGAGCTTCATGGTGTGGATGAGGAAGCGGCGCGCGTAGACGGTGAGGCGCACTGTGTTGTTGATGAGCACGAAACTGATGAGGAGCAGGGCGGCTGCCACGATGAGCAGGATGGTGTTCAGCATGCGGGCATTGCGTGCGAGGTTGCCAACCATCTCCTTGTTGACCGATACCTCTTCGACCTCGGCTTTCTGTTCCCAGAGCTCCGCGAGCAGCGAAATGCTGTCGACATCGGCATATTTCGATGTGACGTGTATGTCGATCATCGGGGCGTATGGGTTGACACCGAGGAGTTCGATGAGTTCCGCTCCTTCGCCCTGAGTCTCTTCGGCCATCACTTCGTCGGCGGTGAGATAGGTGTAGCTTGAGATGTAGGGCGCGCCGGCGCATTCGGCCTGCAAGCGTTCAGCGGTCCCCGGAGCGACACTGTCGCGGAGCACCACTGTGAAACCCATTTTCTCTTTTACCTGGCGGTCGATGCCGCTGTACGTTATGTTTATCGCCGCTACCAATCCGAGGATGAAGAGCACGAGCATCACAGAAATGGTGGATGTCAGGTGGTCGCCAATCCCTGCCGTGCGGCTGTGGTTTTGATTCTCCATAATATGACGTAAGGTGGGGCCGGGAGCGCGCGTTCCGCCGGTTCATTCCGGGGGTGCTGAGCGTCAGGGCCCTTCCTACTCTAATTTCGCGCAAAATTACAACATCAGAGTCCCGATGTCAATGCTTCAAGTCTTAAAATTCCATAAAATGCCGCTCATTCGGCCAGCTCGCATAACAGCGTGGCCGATGAGCTGCCCACAACGCGCACCTTTATGAGGTCGCCGACGCGGAAATTGCCTCGCGGGAAAACACACGTCTTGTTCTGCTGGGTGCGACCAATCCAGCGGTCGGTGCTCCGCTTCGAGACTCCCTCGACGAGCACTTCGAAAACCTTGCCCTCATCCCGGCGGTTCGACTCGGCCGAAAGCTCGTTTTGCAGCGCGATCATGCGGTTGAGGCGGTCGATTTTCACCTCTTCCGGAATATTGTCGGGCATCTCGCGTGATGCGAGGGTGCCGGGGCGCTCGGAGTATTTGAACATAAAGGCTGAGTCGAAAGTCGCTTCGCGCATCAGCGAAAGGGTTTCGTCAAAGTCCTCCTCGCTTTCGTCGTGGAACCCGGTGAAAAGGTCGGTGGAGAGGCCGCAGTCGGGGATGCGCTCGCGGATGGCGCGAACACGGTCGAGATACCATTCGCGGGTGTATTTGCGGTTCATGGCTTTGAGCACCTTGTTGGAGCCCGACTGCACCGGCAGATGGACGTGGTTGCAGATGTTGGGATAGCGGGCAATGGTGTCGATTGTCGCGTCAGACATGTCCTTGGGATGCGAGGTGGTGAACCTCACGCGCATGTCGGGGGCGGCTTCGGCCACTGCCGCGAGGAGGGCGGCAAAGTCGGTGGCATTGCCGTCGGCGTCGACGTAGTTGTATGAGTTTACGTTCTGCCCCAGGAGGGTTACCTCCTTGAACCCGCGCGAACGGAGGTCGGCGAGCTCGTTGAGGATGCTGCGCACTTCGCGCGAGCGTTCGCGCCCGCGGGTGTAGGGCACTATGCAGTAGGAGCAGAAGTTGTTGCAGCCGCGCATGATGCTGATGTAGCCGCTGACACGGTTGCCGGAGATGCGCGAAGGGATGACGTCGCGGTAAGTCTCCGTTGTCGACAGCTCCACGTTGATTGCCTTCTGCCCCTGTTCGGCGGCAGCAAAGAGGTTCGGCAGGTCGAGGTATGAGTCGGGCCCTGCGACGAGGTCGACACCGTGACCCTCTATTAATTCCTCCTTCGCACGCTCGGCCATGCACCCGATTACTCCTATAATATAAGGCGTGCCGCGGCGCTTGCGGCGCACCGAGCCGAGATATTGCAGACGGCTGACGATTTTCTGCTCGGCGTTGTCGCGAATCGAGCAAGTGTTGAGCAGCACCGCGTCGGCGCTCTCGGGGGTTTCGGCGGCTGTATAGCCGGCCATTTCCATGATCGAGGCTACAACTTCGCTATCGGCGGCATTCATCTGGCAGCCGTAGGTTTCTATGAATAGTTTCTTTTCGTTTTCCATAACAAGTGGCGGCCATTGCGGAGTCGCGGGGCGAAAGTGTGCTATAAAACAGACCAAAAAATTTGCCCGTGATGCACAAATGACCTAATTTTGCGCAAAATTACAAAAAATGCGCCTTTTTCCAATCTTAAAGCGGAATTTTGGCCTTTGATAAGACATAAACCACACATTTCATTATGGCATTCAATTTCATAACCGTTAAGGAAGCCGCCGACATGTTCAAGAACGGCGACACCCTGGGGCTTTCCGGTTTCACCGCCCCCGGCAATCCTAAACGTATCCTGGAAGCTGTGGCCGAGAAGGCCGCTAAGGAACACGAAGAGGGTCGCGAATTCAAAGTGAACATCTTCACCGGCGCGTCGACCAACGACCACGTCGACGGCATCCTCGCGCGCAACAACGCCATCAATATGCGCGCCCCCTACCAGAACACCCCCGACCTGCGCAAGCGCATCAACTCGCATGACGCCCACTACTTCGACCGCCACCTCTCGGAGATGGCTCAGGAAGTGCGCTATGGTTTCTATGGTGATATCGACTACGCCATCATCGAGGCAGCCGATGTTACCGACAGCGGTGAAATTCTTCTTGGTTGCGGCGTGGGCAACATCCCCACATACGCCCCCATGGCCAAGAAAATCTTCATCGAGCTCAACGAGGCGCTTCCCAAGTCGCTCTACGGCATGCACGATATCTACAAACCTCTCGATCCTCCCCGCCGCCGCGAAATCCCCATCTTCGCTCCCAACGACCGCATCGGTTCGCCGACGCTGAAAGTCGACCCCTTGAAGATTGTGGGCATCGTGCGCACCAATGCTCTCGACGGGGTGAAGGCCTTCACCCAGCCCGATGAGGTTTCGAAGCGCATCGGCGCCAATGTGGTAAGCTTCCTCGTCAACGAATACCGCAAGGGTCGCATCCCCCGCGAATTCCTCCCCCTGCAGAGCGGCGTGGGCAACGTGGCCAATGCCGTGCTCAACTACCTCGGCGAGGATAAGGAGCTCCCCAACTTCATGATGTACACCGAGGTTGTCCAGGACTCGGTGCTCGAACTTCTCCGCCTTGGCAAGTGCAAATTCGCGTCGACCTGCTCTATGACCTTCTCCGACGAGGTTGAAATCCAGCTGTTTGCCGATCTCGACTTTTTCCACGACAAAATCGTGCTCCGTCCGGCCGAAATCTCCAACAACCCCGAGGTTATCCGCCGCCTGGGCGTAATCGCGATGAATACCGCGCTCGAAGCCGACATTTTCGGCAACGTGAACTCGACCCACGTTCTCGGCACTCGCATGATGAACGGCATCGGCGGTTCGGGCGACTTCTGCCGCAACGCTTATATCTCAATCTTCTCCTGCCCCTCGATCACGAAGGAGGGCCTGATCAGCAACATCGTGCCCCAGGCTGCCCACGTCGACCATTCGGAACACTCGGTCGACATCCTCATCACCGACCAGGGCATAGCCGACCTCCGCGGCAAGGACCCCGTGCAGCGCGCCCACGAAATCATCAACAACTGCGCTCACCCCATGTATCGCGAACTCCTCAACGACTATCTGAAAATTGGCCGCGGCGGCCAGACCCCGCTGGTGACCGACGCCGCGTTTGAATTCCACCGCGCGTTTGCCACCCAGGGCGACATGCAAAAGGCCGATTTCTCGAAGTTCGCATAACTAAGGAAACACAGTTCTGAAAGAAACACTTGCCGATTCCGGATTTTTTGCGTAAATTCGCGCCCGGAATCGGCAAGGTTCCCCCAGTGTGATGGGAAAATAATTACACGTTATTTTTGAGTAACACAATTAAACCCAACTGAAAATGAAGACTTTCAAGCTTGCAGCTGAGCCTCGTACCGACCTCGGCAAGAAGGCTGCCAAGGCCCTCCGCGCCGCTGGCAAAATCCCCGCTGTCATCAATGGCGGCGAAATCGTGACCCTCCCCTTCACCGGCAAACTCAACGCCGGCGAGAAGCTCGTTGAAATCGAGGACGGCCGCGGTATCATCACCACCGACATCACCGTAACCAACGAAGCTGTACGCAAGCTCATCTACACCCCCGACATCTTCGCCATCGAGCTCGAGCTCAACGGCGGCAAAAAGATGGCAGTGCTCCGCGAAGTGCAGTACCACCCCGTTAAGGACAACATCCTCCACATCGACCTCCTCGAGGTTACCGATAAGAAGCCCGTTGTAATGTCGGTTCCCGTGAAGATTGAAGGCCACGCCGAAGGTGTGAAGGCTGGTGGTAAGCTCACCCTCGCCATGAAGCGCATCAAGGTGAAAGCTCTCTACAACGATATCCCCGAGCGTCTGGTAATCAACGTCGACCATCTCGGCCTGGGCAAGACCCTCCAGGTTGGCGAGCTCCATTTCGACGGCCTCGAACTCGTTACTCCGAAGGAAGCTGTTGTTTGCGCAGTTCAGCTCACCCGCGCCGCTCGCGGTGCCGCCGCTGCTGCCGCTGCCGGCAAGTAATCGGCCCCCTTTCGTAAAGCGAAACGTTATTGAAGCGGCTTCGGGATGCCACAGCGCACCCGGCGCCGCTTCTCTTTGTATCGTTTTAAATTATTGTTGACAATGAAATATCTTATAGTAGGGCTCGGCAACATAGGCGCGGAATATGTGGGAACGCGCCACAACATAGGGTTTCGCATAGCCGACGCGCTGGCTGAGGCCCGCGACTTGCAGTTTTCGACCGAGCGCTACGGCGACGTGGCCCGCGGGCGCTTGAAGAACAAGCAAATAATCATTCTCAAACCCTCCACCTATATGAACCTGAGCGGTAACGCCGTGCGCTATTGGAAAGAGAAGGAGGGGATTGAGTTGCAGAATATACTCGTGCTGGTCGACGACATCGCCCTCCCCTTTGGCGCGGTGCGCATCAAGCCCTCGGGTAGCGACGCGGGGCACAATGGATTGAAGAACATAGCCCAAATGCTCGGTACCCAGGCTTATCCGCGACTCCGTTTCGGCATTGGTGCCAATTATCCCCGCGGCTGTCAGATTGATTACGTCCTGGGCCAGTTCACGCCCGAGGAGCGCGAGGCGCTCCCCGAACGGGTGGCTCTGGCAGTGGATGCCGTGCAGACTTTTGTGCTCGCCGGGCTTCAGCACGCCATGTGCGATTTTAACAATAAGTGAGGCTGGGTTGTTTTGACGATATAGCTAACGAATTTCAACGACAATGAAAACCGAAGTCAGAATTGATAAATGGATTTGGGCCATGCGCATTTTTAAAACGCGCACGGTGGCAACGGATTCCTGCAAGAAAGGGCGCGTCACAGTGTGTACCCCTGGTGGCGAAGTGGTGGCAAAACCGTCGAGGATGATCAAGGTTGGCGATGTTATCAATGTGCGCAAGCCGCCGGTGACATATTCCTTCCGCGTTAAAGCGCTCACCGAGAACCGCCTTGGAGCCAAACTCGTGCCCGAGTATATGGAAAACATAACGCCCAAGGAGCAGTATGACCTTCTCGACGTTATACGCATCAGCGGCTTCGTTGACCGCCGCAAGGGATTGGGTCGCCCAACCAAGCGCGAGGGGCGCGATCTGGCACGCTTCACCGGCGAGATGTACGCCGAGTCAGATTTTGACGATGAAAACGACCAGTTCTATGTCGATTCAGACCCCTACGACCTCGACTTCGACGAGGACGATTTCTAATGGCCCACACCCGTTAAGCTCGTTGCGGCATATTGAATTTTTGGTTCAATATGCCTCTTTTGTTTGAAATCCATTGTTAAGTGCGGAAATATTTGTAAATTGCGCATCATAATCTTAAACACAGAATAAAATGAAGAAATTTTTGCTCCTTTTCAGCATGCTTTTGGCGCTTGCTGTCGTAGCGCCCGATGTTGTGGCCCAGGATACCACCACGGCTGAAACCGCCGAGATGCCTGCCAAGAAAGCCAAAAAGAAAGTGCGCCCCATTGAAGAGATTGTCGAAGAAATGGCCGCCAAATGCCCTGAAACCGACCCCAGCGGTTCGGTGACAGAGAGCGTCATGATTGTTGAAAACATGGTCTACATGAAGGAACGCGTGCCCATACCCGCCGACCAGTTCAGCACCTTGCAGCAGGCATCGGCCCAGATGAAGCCGATGTTCCTCTCGCAGCTCGCGTCTGCCAACGATCCCGAGGCACGCGAGTTCTTCAAGGCCCTCCGCAAGTCGGGCAAAGGATTTGTTTTCATCATCGCGCCC
>CAYTBH010000001.1:50654-73239 GCA_964435935.1 uncultured Alistipes sp. | reverse complement strand
TTCTCGTTCTCATCTCGCCCTCTTCTATACAAAAAGACCAAGCGATCGCTTGGTCTTTTTTGCGGAGAGGACGAGATTCGAACTCGTGGTAGGATTGCTCCTACGTCAGTTTAGCAAACTGGTGGTTTCAGCCACTCACCCACCTCTCCATTAGATTACCATCGGTGGTTGTCTGTTTTCGTGTGCAAAGATAGGGAGTTTTTTCGAAGCGGCAAAATTTTTGGGGACTTTTTCGTATATTCGCGATGGAATTATTATAGATAAGAGCTCCTCAATGCTAATATGGCACTCGTAGCTAATATAGTACTCGTAGCTAATATAGTACTCGTAGCTAAATTGCACTCGAAGCTGATATTGGTGGGGAGAAGAATAGCAGGCTTCTATGGGCGTTTTATTGCAAACTGACAAATTGACTAAGAGTTACGGCGACCGACTTTTGTTTGCCGATGTGTCGCTCGGGCTTTCGGAAGGTGACAAGGTCGGCCTTATCGCCAGAAACGGCTCTGGCAAAAGCACGCTTATGCGTTGCCTTTCAGGGTTAGAAGATGTTGACTCGGGCACCGTTGTCAAAGCGGGCGGCGTAAGGGTCGCATTTCTCGACCAAACGCCGGATCTTGATGTCGATAGTTCTGTTTGGGAAGCCGCCAAGGCCTATCGCCCAGTTGTTGAAGCGCTTGAAAATCTCGATGCCGAGGGACAGGATGAGCTGCTTTCGAAACTGCGACGCCTGCTGTTTCAGTTAGGAATTTCTGATTTAGAAGCTAAGATTGCCACTCAGTCGGGTGGCCAGCGCAAAAGAATAGCCCTCGCGTGCGTGCTTGCGGCTGAACCGCAAATCCTGCTTCTCGATGAGCCGACAAACCATCTCGACATACCTGCTATTGAATGGCTGGAACAAACTCTGAGCCGCTCGAGAATGACGTTGTTGATGGTTACTCACGATCGCTTTTTCCTGGACCGTGTTTGCTCGCGCATAATCGAAATCGATAGGGGAGAGGTGTTCTCCTACAATGGTAATTATGCGAATTACTTGCGTCGTCGGCGCGAACGGCTTGAAGCGGCGGAAGCCAATGTGGCCCGTGCGAAGAATCTGCTCAGAAAAGAACAGGAGTGGATGCGCCGCCAGCCACAGGCCCGTGCCGGAAAAGCGCAGTTCCGCATCGACGCGTTCTACGACTTGAAGGAACGGGCCCGCTCCCGGGGTGCCGAAAAGGATGTGAAGTTAGATGTCAAATCGTCACGAATCGGGTCGAAGATATTCGAAGCTGTTGACGTTTGTAAGCAATATGGCGATAAGCGGATTTTGGACTCTTTCAACTATGTTTTCGCACCTGGCGAAAAGATCGGCATCATGGGGGGCAACGGAGTCGGGAAATCGACATTTGTCAAAATTCTGTTAGGGCAAGTGCCCACAGACTCGGGCCATTTTGATGTTGGCGAAACTGTGCGCTTTGGCTACTACCGCCAGGAAGGAATTGACTTTGATCCCGGCAAACGCGTGATTGACGCCATCACAGAGAAAGCCGAAGAGGTTGTTGTCAATGGCAAGGATAGGATGAGCCCGTCGCAGTTTCTCACAAAATTTCTATTCACCCCGGCCGACCAGCAAAAATTCATAGCCAAATTAAGCGGTGGAGAGCGAAGCCGGCTGCATCTGGCGTCCGTCTTGATGGAATCGCCAAATTTCCTTATTCTTGACGAGCCTACCAATGACCTTGACATTGCAACCCTTGGTGTGCTTGAGGACTATCTGTCGGAGTTTAAAGGATGCGTGATTGTGATATCCCACGACCGCTATTTTCTTGACTCAGTGGCAGACCACCTGTTTGTATTTGAGGGTAATGGCGTGGTTAAGGATTTTCCAGGCAGTTACACCGACTATACCTTGTGGCGTAAGGAGCGTGACGCACGCGCCAAAGCCGAAGAGTCGGCACGCCAGCAACCACAGCAAACAGCTCAAAGAACACGCACTGAGCGTGCGCAGAAAATGACCTTCAAGGAGCGCAAGGAATTTGAAGCGCTCGAAGAGGAGATGGCAGCCCTCAATTCAGAAAAGGAACAGTTAGAAGCGCTGTTCGCTTCGGGCGAGCAATGTGACGACATCGCGGAAAAAGCAGCTCGTTTTGCCGAAATCAAAGATCTCCTCGATGAGAAGGAGATGCGCTGGCTCGAGCTTTCTGAGAAAGCGTAGAAGGTTATGAGGTTTTTTTAATGACCCGAGCAGGGTTGCCGACAGCTACCGAGTTTGACGGAATGTCTTTCACTACAACTGACCCGGCTCCGATCACCACATTGTCGCCAATGGTCACACCGGGCAGAATTGTCACGCTACCGCCAATCCAGACGCTGTTGCCGATTGTGACAGGCTCGGCCCACTCAACGCATCGATTTCGCTCCGCTTCCTCAAGGGGATGGCATGCGGTGTAAATGCTCACGTTAGGCCCGATAAAAACATTTGAACCGAATCTCACTTCAGCCTCATCAAGAATTGTAAGATTGAAATTAGCAAAGAAATCCTCACCAATGTGGATGTTGCTGCCGTAGTCGCATCTGAAAGGCTGGTTAATCTGGAATCGCGCTCCGAATGAACCTAACACACGCCGAAGAAGCGTTTTCTGCTCATCAACGGCGGATGGCCGCAAATTGTTGAATTCCCACAATAACTCGCGGGTTGCCGCCAAGCGGTCAAGAAGTCCTGAGTGCGTTGCGTCATAACGTCGGCCTGCAAGCATATCAGACCATACGATTTCAAAATCATCCATCATACGAGTCAAGATTTATTTGAAACACCGGCACGTTTCTCCGGGAAGAGGACCCTGACAGGATCAAAATCGGGATTGTCGATGAGGCTTAATTCGTTATTGGCAACCCAGTGGCGCATCTGATGCAACGTCATCTGGATGCCTTTGAATTTCATAACATCCTCGACATCGTCAATTGCTGGAGGATTGTCAATGATTACCCCGCTAAGTTGGTCGAAATCATCGAATCTGTGCTCTTTCAGTAATGAAGCGCATAGGAGGAGGTAGCCCATCACCGAGATTTCGATTGTTGATGGGTAATTTTCCGACCGATAAACATTAAGCTGCTCAAACCGCGAAATATAGTCGGAGTATCTTTTCGAAAGGTATAGGAGCCTCAGATAGAGCTCCGACAGTTGTGAGAATCCAAATTTTTCCGTGTAGAAATCAAGTAGAGAGGCGGCTTGGGCATACAGTTTTTCACCATAAAGGGTCATTGCAACCTTTTGCCACTGCTCCACATTCTCTCCAACCAAGTTGCGGAACAATTCGATGTAGGGTTTGGGATTTTCGGGTTTCAGTCTCAGTATTTCGAGAATCGCGTCGGGATTGCCATCGATTCCGCTACCCATGAATGACGCATACGTTTCAATCGCGGCTTCTGCTTTATTCGAGGCGCGGTAGCACTCAGCGAGTGCCTTTGTGGCAATAGGGTTGTCAGGAACCCGCTTAAGGAATGCCTTTAGCTCTTTTTCGGCCTGTGCGCGTGTAGAGTCGGAAGCCGAAAGAACAACCGCACGCACGAGTGCGCCTTCAAGATTCTCCGGGTCGATGGCCAACGCATAGTCCGCGGCCGAGGCTGCCTCGTCGAGATGCGAGTTAGCAAACTCAGTCTTGGCCAGCAGCAACCAGCAATCGATGTTAAATGGCTCCGTTTGAGTAAGTTCCTCAGCGAGCTGTCGCGCCAGGGCCGAGTGATCGGGGTAATCCTTAAGAATCGTGGCGGTTTCAAAAAGTAGCGAGCGTGTATCCTCGGCCTTATCTCGAAGAGCGATATAGGCTTCGGCCACAAGGTCGGGGCGCGAAAGGTCGCGAAGCAAATCCATCAGTTTTAAGACTGATTCGCAGTCAAACTGGTCATATTTGGCGAATAGCTGGCGCATATCCTCGTCGGGATGTCCGCCAGGGTAATGGGCAATGCTCAGGGCAAGCACATCCCACAACGGGGTGGTATCCCGGTCCTTGCGGGCAAGCATATCCATGCCCGCATCGTTGGAGATATATGAGAGGAAGAAACCGGCACGCTCGTCAAACTGTTTGGAATCGGGGTGCAGCCGTTTCGCCGTTAGGAAAACATAGAACTGCACCATGATGTCGCCCTCGTCCTGGGCATAATCATATATGTCGAGCAGCTCGTCCTCTTCATAGAAATCGACGGACTTCTCTACGAGCACTTCGCGGCGGAAGCGCTCGTAGAGTTCCTTCATATATTCCAAACTGTTGTCTGATTCGAGCACGGTTGATGGATAAAGCTTTGGGTCAAACTATGGGAAAAGAGGCTATTTTTTCTGAGCCTTTTCCCAAGAATCTTTTAGCGCGATTGTGCGGTTGAAAACAAGATGTTCAGGCGTGGAGTCGTAGTCGGGGGTGAAGTAGCCTACGCGCTGGAACTGGAACTTCTCGCCTTGGCGGGCATTTTCAGCAATGAACGGTTCAACTTTAATCCCCTCTACAACTTTCAGTGACTCGGGGTTGAGCAGGTCGCGGAAGTCACCCTCTTCGGCCGAGGGATTCTCGCAGGAGAAGAGTCGGTCGTAAAGTCGAGCCGTTGCATCGACAGCATGAGGGGCCGAAACCCAATGCAACGTACCTTTCACCTTGCGCGACGCACCCGGCATGCCTGAACGCGACTCGGGGTCGTAGGTGCAATGTATGGTTGTCACATTGCCGTCGGCATCCTTTTCAACTCCAACGCATTTAACAATGTAAGCACCCTTCAGACGCACTTCGGAATCGGGAGCGAGGCGGAAGAACTTCTTGGGCGGATTCTCCATGAAATCATCGCGTTCAATGTATAATTCACGCGAGAAAGGCATTTTGTGAGTTCCGGCATTCGGGTCTTCGGGGTTATTCTCCATCTCGACCATCTCTACCTCCCCTTCGGGATAATTGTCGATTACAACCTTTACGGGGTTCATGACAGCCATCGCGCGGGTTGCGATCGCGTTCAAATCCTCGCGTACCGCATGTTCGAGAAGGCTGACGGAAATCATCGCCTCTTCGATTTTGGTGTAGCCAATTCGGTCGATGAAGTTGCGCACGGCCTTGGTAGTGTAACCGCGACGACGCATACCTGAGATGGTAGGCATTCGAGGGTCGTCCCATCCGGCCACCAGACCTTCGGTGACAAGCTGCAGCAGCTTGCGCTTGCTCATCACGGTGTATGTGAGGTTCAGACGGTTAAACTCAATCTGACGGGGACGGTATGTGCCGTCGGTCAGGAAGTCGACGAAGTAATCATAGAGCGGACGGTGGGGCACAAATTCCAGCGTACAAATCGAGTGTGTCACGCCTTCGAAGAAGTCGCTCTGGCCATGGGCGAAGTCATACATCGGGTAAACCTTCCACTGGGTGCCGGTGCGATGATGGGGCGTGTGGATGATGCGGTACATCACCGGGTCGCGGAAGTGCATATTGCTTGATGCCATGTCGATTTTGGCTCTGAGCACGCGTGCGCCCTCGGGGAACTCACCCTTGTTCATCCGCTCAAAAAGGTCAAGATTCTCTTCTACTGAGCGATCGCGGTAAGGCGAGTTGGTGCCTGGGGTAGTCGGTGTTCCTTTTTGAGCAGCGATTTGTTCTGAGGTCTGATCGTCGACGTATGCCTTGCCCTCCTTGATAAGGCGAACGGCGAGGTCATAGAGCTGGGGGAAATAATCGGAGGCGTAGCGCTCGTTCTCGCCCCAGTCAAAACCGAGCCAGTGAATGTCGTCGCGAATCGCGTCGACGTATTCAGTGTCCTCCTTCGTGGGGTTTGTGTCGTCGAAACGCAGGAAGCATTTGCCTCCAAACTTTTCAGCAGCGCCAAAATCCATGCAGATGGCTTTTGCGTGCCCGATGTGAAGGTAGCCGTTAGGTTCGGGTGGGAAACGCGTCTGGATGCGTCCCGAGTTCTTTCCTTCCTTTAAGTCGTCAGCGATAATTTGCTCAACAAAATTGAGCCCCTTTTCCTCCTGCTGGAGGTTGGCGTTAGTGTTTTCAGCCATCTGTGTGGAAAATTAGTAGCTGTTAGAAAATAAACTATGTGTGGCTCTAATGCCGATTGGTTGAAGAAACAAGCAGTTTCATATAAGCAAAAGCCATAGAGCCAAAATTGCCATATCGAAATTATAGCAACTAAACCGCGAATATAAGAATAACTGCCGAAACTACGGCAAGCCAAACCAATCTAAATGAAGAATCGCATCCCCAAAAAATCAAATTTCAGATTTGATTGGGAGCAGAGCCGTCATTATTCCAAGATTATGCGGCCGAAGAACGATGGCTGATGAAAATCCGGCTCCGGCGTGTCAATAGGGGCCCAGCTGAGATAGTGGGGTTGGGAGGTGGCCGACGCGCACTTATAGAAGTTGCCTCTAACCTCGAGAGGCTCGCCCTTATATTCAAGCCCGATCAAGTCGAGAGGTATCGCCGCGGTGACACACCAGATAAACGACCCTTCGATTTCCTGGAACGGACGCGAGCCGACAGTGGCATGGCGGCGGATGCGACTCAATTCCTCGGAACTCATGCGAGTCCTTTCGGGATCCTGCCGCGAGCGGCGACGACCGGCGAGAATCGTTCCAATGCAGTTAATTTCGATGTTACAATATGGTTCTCCCGGTTTAGGCTCAATGAAAAACTCCACGCACGAATCCTCGCTCACAGGCGAATTGTCTGTGAAATTAACCGCCCGCAGAAAGTTGCAACGCACCAGGAAGTCGATGTAGATGTGTGTTCCCGAATGGGCTGCTGTGACCACCGTTAGCGGACGATAGGGATACTTGTCAGGCCAATTAATGCACTCAACGGGGAACCTTGTGCCGCACTCTTCGAGAGCGTTGGCCACATCGGCGATATTGAGAGTGTCAAGCTCGGGAGCGTATGGAATTCTTAGTGTTTTCTTCATCGGTGGAGGATAAAAGGATGTGCGGGTATGCTTGTCAGGAAACATAGTCAGAGATGCCGCTGTAAAGCCCGACGATGGCCATAATGCACAGAACCAGGGCGATGCATCGATTCAGAATCCACATTGAGCGAACGTTGAAGTGGGCTCTGACCTTGTTTACGAAATATGTTATTAACCACCACCACAACAGTGCTCCCCCAAAAATGCTGGCGTAGCCGAAAATGTAGTGGAAATAGTGCAGCTCGGGCAAAATGAAGTTGAAGCGCGCAAAAAGGCCGATTATGAAGAACAGAATCAGCGGATTAGCGAAGGTGAAAAAGAAGCCCGTTATGAAATCTTTCCAATAGTTGTCGGGGCCTCGGTCAGGCTTTTTCAGACTGCTTGCGGGGTTCTTCTTAAAGAGGTAGATGGCGAAGCCTATGAGGACCACGGAGCCGACAATCTGCAGTACGAGCTGGTTGCGCGTCACTATATCGGTGATGAACGACATACCGAACCCCGTTAACAAAGCGTAAGTCAAATCGGAAACCGCGGCCCCGATGCCTGTAAACAGAGCCGGGTATCGTCCCTTGTTGAGAGTGCGCTGAATCACAAGCATACCTACGGGACCCATCGGCGCGGAGATAAACAAGCCGATGAGTATGCCACTGGTGATGATGTGAATCAGTTGGTCCATCTCTGCAAAGTTAAGCAAAAAATGGCAAACAGAGCAGTTCAGACTGATTTTTCAACTTTGGCTTCAAGGTCGCGCTCCGATTCGTCGCATTTCGGGAAAGGGGAGGGCGCGCCGGGGAGGGCGAGGCGATAGAGATTGCACCCAATGAAATTCCCTGCGACGGCTGCGACATAAAAAGCCAGGATGGATGCGGCATCTCTTGTTGCCAGGAATTCAGAGTCAATTAGTGAAGCGGAGAGGTAGAAAGCGTCGGCGACGCAGTGGGGGAAGCCACAGATGATGAATGCCGGAACACCGAATAACAGTGGCCACCAGTTTCCGGCGCTTGCCCCACGCACAGCGGTGGTCATGATGAATCCGCAGCCTACTGCCAACAATCCGCAGCGCAAAGGCCCCGCGTCAAGCCGGCAATCAATAATCTTCGCGGCGGCAGCTGACAATTCTGGTGTATGCGTGGCAAAGGCTGTCATAAGGCATCCGGCAAAATTGCCCGCGAGCATGAAGAAGAGCCAGGAATAGCCTCTGAAATCAGTGCCCCAAACAAATTGCGATTTGCCAGTAAACAGATTGAGTTGAAGGGTTATCACAGCAAGGAGGCCGAAAGCGAAAAGGATTGCGCCGGGCACGCCGCCGACTTTGAGGTAGACAATCGCGCCAATGGAAATGCAAAGGCCCGCTAAAATTGAACGGCCAAGATTGTTGAATAAATCCATGTAATAGTTATTCTTTTGGGTTTATGAACATTTCTGTAAGGATTCTTGAGACGCTATAGGAATGGGGATGCACAAGTTCCAAGGCCTCCGAGGGGTCGTGCCATGAAGCTCCGTCGACTTCCGAGGATAATTTTAGTGGAGCCTTGGCAACTCTGGCAAAAAAGCCCACCATCATCATTTGTTTCTTTTCAAACCACCAAGTGCCCTTTAATTCCACCGATAAGGGCCGTAGGCCGGTTTCCTCTTCAATCTCGCGCATCGCTGTTTCCTCGCACCGTTCGCCGGGCGTGACATATCCCGAAACGAGATTTCGATATTGGGTGGAAATGTAATTCTGATTGAGCAATAGAACTTGGCCTTCCTCATTAATAACCAAGCATATAACGGCTACCGGGAACATCGGGAACCACGGCTTGTCGCATACATCGCACCAGGGAACCGCGCCCTCGTCACCCAACACTCTGGAAGAAAGAAGTGCCCCACAGTCAGGGCAGAATTTAAATGTCATTATAGTCAAATGATTGAGTGGCTATAAAACAACCCGTTGGTCATTCTGCCATTGTGGATTGCAAAGATACGAAATATCGGCTGAAACCATCTTATAAGTCATGCCAAAAATGTTGTCACATTTTGAAAAACGCTGTCAGGGAGAACAATTTCTCGCGCCAACTCATTTTATTAATGATTAGTTTGAGTACCTTTGCGATAAACTACATCATCTTTAAAATATGAAAATCAGTAAAATTTTAACAGCCGGACTTTCGGCAATTTCAATTATGGCAATTTCATCGTGCTCGCAGTCAGCAGAGCAAACAGCTAAAACAGAGTCAGACGCGACGCAGATTGTTATCGACAACATTATGTCGCGCACAAGTATCCGCCAATACACTGGCGAACCAGTTTCGAAGGACACCCTTGTGTCGTTAGTAAAAGCAGGTATGGCCGCTCCGACCGCCGTCAATGCCCAGCCCTGGGCCTTTGTCGTGGTCACCGACCGCGCGGTGCTCGACAGCCTTGATGCCGTGCACCCCTACGCTCACCTGAAAAAAGCCGGGGCCGCAATCATAGTATGCGGTGACATGGGAAAAGCCCTCGAAGGCGAGAACCGCGAATACTGGATTCAGGACTGCTCGGCAGCATCGGAAAACATTCTTCTCGCCGCCCATGCCTACGGTCTTGGCGCGGTGTGGTGTGGCGTTTATCCCAACTCCGAGCGTCTTCCCGAGGTTAAACGCGTGCTGGGACTTCCTGACCAGATTATTCCTCTTAATGTGATAACCGTTGGTCACCCTGAGAATCCCGACCATCCCGCCAAAGATAAGTGGGACGAAGCCAATGTCCACTACAATCGCTGGTAATCAACTCATCTGAAACGACTAAAGGTTTGAAATTTTAGATACCTATTAGCAACAATCAGGCCGCTTGACCATTTAGGCAAGCGGCCTGATTCTGTTTCTAAATTGTTTAGTTCTCAGCCTTGCGTAACCGCATTCTGCGGATAAACCATAACATTGTAAGTATGGATAGCGCGGTTAATGCGGTGCCATAAAGCGAAGCGGTCGCGGGAAAGCCGGTTTTGGAAAGCGCAACGCCGCCCACCGTAGCGCCGATGGCGTTGCCAAGGTTGAATGCTATCTGCACTGCCGCTCCACCCATCAGCTCGCCTCCGGGGGAATACTTCAACAGGAGCAGCTGCATTGGCGACGACATGGCAAACAAGCAAGCGGTAGCGACCAACACTGCCGCAGCGGTCAATACCATACTCGATGATACGAAGTAGATCGCAAGCAACACGCCTGTCATGATAATAGACACAGCGAGCGCGATTTTCACGGGAGTGAATTTATCAGACAACACACCTGCCACATAATTGCCGACACTCATCGATGCACCCACAAGTATCATAAGAACCGGGATGTACTCCATCGAAAGGCCCGCTTTGTTCATTATGGGAGTAACGTAGGAATACATTGAGAAGCAACCACCCTGGCAAAGCACTGTAAAAAGAATCAGAATCCACGGAGCAGGACTCTTGAGGAACTTGAACTCGCCAGATATATTTGAATGGGGTAGGCTGCCCACGCCTTTCACAAGGAATATAAACATGAGCATTGTGATTAATGCCCACGCGGCGTTGAACATAAAAATCCAGCGCCAGTTAAGGGTATTGGCGATGAAACTTCCAAGGGGGATGCCGAGCAAGTTGGCGGTAGTCATTCCAAGTGTCATCAACGACACGGCGGTAGTTTTCTTATCGGGCATCAGGCGGCTTGCCACAATCGAGCCTGTGCCGAAGAACGCGCCATGCGACAATCCGGAAATGAATCGGCTGGCAAGCCCCATCTCGAAGGACTTGCTTATCGCGAACAGAACATTACCGATGGCGAGCACGGCCATAAGCAGAATCAGGATTTTGCGTAGCTCCCAGTTGCGCAAAAAAATCGCGCAAAGCGGAGCGCCGACACAAACGCCGATAGCGTAGGTCGAAATGAGATGCCCGGCATCGGATAGATTCGTATGAAATGTGCTGGCCAAATCGGGCAGGATGCTCATCATCACATATTCTGTCATGCCGAGCGCGAAGGTTCCGAAAGCCAGGGTCAGTATTCCTTTTTTCATCAGATTAAACGATTAATGGTATTATCATACCGGCGAAAATCATCAATATGCTACCAACGGCGTATGTCACCGTGTAGCTCATTGCCGGCAACGTGCTGTCGAGGTTATCCTGAATAGCGCCCAATGCGGCAACCGCGTTTCTACTTCCAGCCACGCAACCCAACGCGATGGCCGGATGAAACTTAAACAGCTTTGCTGCTATGAGCGTGGCCAGTATCAAGGGAATCGTGGTGCACAGAATGCCAACGAGGAAGAATTCCAGCCCGACTGCCTTGAGTCCGGGCAAGAAGGTCGGGCCCGCTCCGAGCCCCACGATTGCGATGAAAAGATTTAGCCCCACATTGTTCATAAACCACAGAACCGGGCGCGGAATGCGGCCAAAAGTGGGACGCTTGTTGCGGAGCCAGCCAAGGAGCATACCCGAGAGAATCGCGCCACCGCTGGTGCTTAACGAAACGGGGATGCCGTCGTAGTAGAACGTCAAAGCGCCGATGAAGCACCCGATCGCGATTCCAAGGCCGATGAAAACAACGTCGGTAGATTCCGTTGGGCGGTCGGAAAATCCGATTTCAGCCACCGCCTCCGCGACATCCTGAGGGAGACCAACGAGAGTGAGCACATCGCCTTTTTCAAGCCGGGTACGGGCTTTGATTGGGATGCAGATGTCGTCGCGCATGATTTTGCGCACCATTACTCCCCTCATGTAATCCTGATTGCGAAGTTCAGCGAGAGTTAATCCGGCAGCGCCCGACTTCGAGACGGTTACGGGGAGGTTTTCGGCGGTGAAATTGAGCAACTCGTGGTCAGTTACCTCCGAACCAATCCAGCCGGCATTGTCGACTATCGACTCCCTGCGGCCGCTGAGCACGATAATGTCGCCTTTCCTCACTTTCATATCGGGCTGCGGATCCTCGATTTCGCCACGGATTCTAAGGCGCTCGATGAAATGGCGCAATCCGAGCTTCTCTATGTGTCGCTCAATCTCTTCTATGGTTCTGGGACGGTCGAAATAATCAGATTCCGCACGGTATGCGCGGAAAGAAATAGGGCGGTTAGCAACGAATGTTCCGGGGTCTGCCACAATGTCGCCGTTGTTCATTTCAGCTTCGAGTTGTTCTGTCTGAGCTTTGACCTTCTTCAATCCGCCGAGCAGGCGCGGCCCGAGGTTCGCGATAATCCAAGCCGAGCCAATGGTGCCAAAAACGTAGCAAACGGCGTAGCATGCGGGGATAATGCTTATCAACTGGTCAGTTTGAGCCTTAGGCAGACCCAGCGACGCTATTGTGCTGGAGCCTACTCCAATCACGGCTGAAAAGGCTTGTGAGCCTGAGAAAAGGCCAACGGCCTGTCCTTCGTTATATCCCATCAGAATGCTCACGATAGCTACCGTCGCTATGCACAGTACCACCTCGACGCATGCGAAGCCTATTTGCTTGAGTCCGTCACCTTTGAGCGAACGGAAAAATTGCGGGCCCACAGAGTAACCTATCGCAAACAGAAACATCATAAAGGCAACCGATTTCAATGTGTCAGAAACCGGAATTCCAATCTGCCCTATAACAACCCCGACAAGAAGCGTGGCAGTTACCGGCCCGAGGGAAAAGGACTTCACTTTTAAGCCACCAAGCCAGAAGCCCAGGCCTATTGTTAGAAAAATCGGTATGACGGGATTGTCCCGTAAGATATCTGAGATGGAATCTAAAAGCATAAGCGATGAGTGTTATATCATCATAACAACAGCAATTTACTTTCTGTTTAGAAATATTCACATCTCAACTTAAGCGTAGACTAAAAAAGCAGCGCCGCTCAGTGGGGCGGCGCTGCTTAAAGTATACAGTATTAAACGATTAGTTGTCAATGCCAACAGTGATGTCTTTGGTGGTCCAGTCAACTACGCGGCCACCTTCATCGGTCTTGGTAACGAATACAATCGCATCCATGTTGGTCGAAGAACCGCTGAGCTCAACATTGTAGGTGTAGAAATAGCCTGCTTCCCAAGTGGGTTTGAGGATAGCTGTCAACTTTTTGGTGAGAACGGTCTTGCCCTGGTTGCATACCTCGATATTGAAGGTGAGATAAACCTGGTTGTCTTCACCCTCGGCAGCTGTGGTATCGCCAAGATAACCCCAGGGAATTACGAAACCGGTTTCGGTTTCGGCTTTGAGCTGGCGTCCTTTCTCGTCAACGCCATTGACAACAGAGATGAAGGTGCTCTTCCCTTCGTCATCGACGATGGCCGTGCCGAGATTGATGTAAGGTGTTTCGCCCTGGCGAGTGGCATCCTGCCAACCAGAAACGGGGTGATAGTTGGCAAAGTTACGGATATTCTGGAGTGCTACATTCTTAATGTAAACTTTGTACTCAGAGGGGAATTTGCTGGTGAAACGAGCGTTTACTTTCGAAAGAATGTGGTGGAACTGCAAAGCAACCTCTTCGTTAAGGCCACTTTCCTGAGCCACAATGCCCGCATAGTCTGCGCCGCCTACATTTGAAGCGTAGATAAGGTCATGCTGGTGCGCATAGTCACAACGATAGTTGTTGATGATCAGCACGCGCTCGCTGGCTGTGAGCTTTTTGGTGTTGTCCATGTCAAGATTGAACGTGCCGAACTCAGAACTCAGCTTTTCAGCATTGCCGCAGTTATAAGCATAGAAATAGTACTTGTTCCCCTGAAGCCAGTAACGAAGCTCGCCAAGCTGAGTTTCGTAGTCCCAATTGATTCCATCTTTCAGCACAAGAACATCATCGAAAATCTCGAAAGCGGAGAACTCGTCGGTGGGATTCACATAAAATCCAAACACATTGAACTGACCCAGATTGTCTCCCGTGATGTCCTCTGCACGAGAATTCTTGTTAACCACGTTTTCGAACGCGATGGCGTTGCGCGCCATGGCTACGTCTTCCACCACGTCCTCAGAAGTGCAGGCCGAAAGGGCAAGGGCACCTACTGCGAAATAGAAATACTTTCCTTTCATGATTAAATAGAGTGATTAAAATTGATAATTATTATTTAGTTTATTTTTTGTTTTGAATTAGTCTGGTTTCAAGCTATTGAAGTTTCGGAACGTCGATGACTTCGCCATAATCATCCCATTCAATAACTTCAACGTCGAATAATGATGTCGGCGGGGCAACGGGATCCTCAACCCTAATGCCGCTGATGGTTATAACCCCTCCACGCGGTTGGTTGCGCATCTGGTCGGTAATATCGTAATCATGGACTTCTGTTTTACCGTTTCTAAGCTTCAACTCGAGGTTAAGGGTATAGACGTGCTCTCGCTGCGCTTTAGCGTCAGTTCTACCATAATAGGTATCCGGGAAACCGGGGATGCCGAATGAGTGAACGCTCGTGCGGCAGCCGGTGGGCACTATGTCGCAATCGAACAGGATAATCGACGATTCGTCGGATGTTGCACCGGTGCGGAGGTAGACCGACTCCGCCATGCCTCCGAGTGCCCCGCGGGCAAGCGCCACGTTATGAATTCCGTATTCGAACTCATAATTGATTATATAAGTGTAGACCAGCGGCTGCATCTTCACCGGCATTGAATAGCGGTCGTGATTGTTAAGGCCGGGCACATTCTCAATGAATGCCGCATAGAGGATGTCTGGCGGATTCGTTGTGCGGGAATTCTTGTAAACATCATACATGCCGGCGAGCGACGTTTGAGCGCGCGAACGCGAAGTCGCCGCCGCGCGGGCATCGTCGTAAGAGGCTACATCCGACAGGACGATGTACTCAGTGTCACCATTATAGAGCAGCATCGAGCAGGCGCTCTTAGCCCCCACGACATAGCGCTTGCCGTCGGGCTTCAAAAAGCCGTCAGTCCTGCGCCCGTCCTCATAATAGTTAATCATATTCACCCATTCGGGCGTATGGGGCTTGAGCTCGTCATATTCAAAGCCGTAGCGGCCCAAATCCCAATTGTCGGAATGGTGTCGCCCGTAGTCGCGCTCCCATTCCTGCTCCCATGCGAGCTGCAGGTTGATTTCGGGGTAGTGGTCATAGCACAACTCCTGGCGACATGATGCTAAAACCGGCAGCATGACGAGCGCGACGCTATAAATATTATATCTGCATCTCTTCATAAGACGGTTTTAACTTGTTTGGGTTTGTTGGCATCAAGAAAGCGCCAAGCTATTGAGAAATTGAGCTTGATGGGGCCTACATAGCTGAGCTCCTTGGTGCGCTGGTACACATGGTGACCCTCAATGGGCTTGTAGTCCTTATAGCGTGTAAAAAGGTAACCCAAGCCTATGCCGGCCTCAAGCGATAGGCGGCGCCCGATGGGCCACATATAGCCAAAGGTGACACCCGACATGACTCCCCATCCGTAATGGCCGGTCGACCCATTCAGCAGGTCATACCAGCCACCACCGGCCATGAGGCCGACATACATGCCGTGCCATGGCGCGCGAGGTTTGATCCAACGGCGTCCTTCGGCATCAAGAAGCGTCAGGCGGTAACTTTTGTTGTGTTTGTAGCTTCCCCATGCGGCCAGATTGCCCTCGACGGCGACTGACCAATTTGGAGTTATAAGCCATTCCAAAGAAAGGTTAGGCAGGAGAAGGCCGTAGTACAACAGATTCGTTTTGAGTGCGAGAATCTGTCTTGGGGTGCCAATGCTGCAGGCATCGGTAGTCAGGGAGTCGCGTTTGGCGAAAGCTGAAACAGAATCGCACGAGGTGTTGGGCTCTGGAATCACCTCGTCAATGGCACAGGTATCTGCTACGATTTCAATTGTCTCTTCAACAGCGACCGTGTCAGCTGTTAGTGAGTCAGCCGGTGCGACAGTGTCAACCTCCGGCTTTAAGTAGAAAGAAACGGCCAACGAGTTGCGCAGCGCGGGGAAAAGATGCTCAAGCATCCAACGCCAGGGACGGCCACCGCGCAAATCCATCAGTTGCTTTTTACGGCCACTGATGATTCTGCCCTTTTCATTGAACACCCATAAGGGGGTATTGTCAATAATGTCGAGCACCTTATCGCGCGAGGGAACCTCGGGCGTGGCTTCCACCATGCGGCGAAGCTCGTCCCATGCCACTCCACCAGGGTGTGATTCGACAAAATTAGCGTTAATTCCGGATTGGTTCACGATGAGAGAGGTAATCGTTTGACAGCGCTTAGCGGCGAGTCGGTCATTTAGCTTCTCGCCACCTTCGGGCGAGGCGTACGCGCTGATGACAATGCGGTCGAGATTTTGCGCGGCAGCCGCAGAACGGACGCTTTCGATGAACGCATCCATCGAAGCCGCGTTGCCGTCAAGGGCAGGATCATACTGCCACTGGCTTATATGAAAGTACACCTTGACAGAATCACCTGGAACCTTTCCGAAAGCGCAGAAAGCGGTGATAATGGCAAGAGCACACGCAAAAATCTGTTTCATACAAATTCCTAATCCCAATCTTGGTTAGAGGGAATTTCCATTGGTATTGCAAATTTGAGAATTTTTTCGCTGTTCACATACAATGATTGCAGATTTTGTGGTTTTTTAACATTGGGTGTTAAAACAGTGAATTTAATAGGCTCAGGCTTAACTGTTAATTACACGTTTTCAGGTTTTGTTTGTAAAATATTCTTCCCGACTTTCATATAATATTGGCGTTGGTCGATGGGAAGCTGCTCAATCGCGTATCTAAGCATTGTGCGGGGCATAGTATGGGCATGTCGGTCAAGAAACTCCAATAGATGATTCAAGCCGCCTCGCTTGCCCACCTCCCGCAGCATCCAGCCCGTAGCTTTGTGAATCAGGTCATGGGGGTGATTCAGTAGTTTTTCAGCCAATTTCAATGTGTCATCAAAGCTCCCTGAGCGAATAATCGGCCAGCAGGAAACAACCGCCACGCGCTGGTGCCAAAGCTGGCCGTCCATGGCAGCCAATTCGTAAAGCAACCCGCGCTCTTCGGGGTGCCGCACAAGCCAGTCGCCAAGCAGTTTGGGCGCGATTACGTCAACCAAATCCCAGTTGTTGCCACAATCGAGCACCGAGAGATAGTAATCGATGAGCAACCGGCGGTCTTTCGCCTTTTTATATAGCCCTATAAGCATTAAAAAACCGGCGAGCCTCGCTTCGTGCCATTGCGAATGAACAAGTACATCGATGTCTTCGAGGTCCGCAGCTTTTTGATAGTCTTTGACCAATTCCCTGGTCTGGGGAACCTTCAGCCCGAGGAACATGTCGCCCTCGCCATAATCTCCTTTGCCTGTTTTAAAAAAACGCATAAGGTGCGTGGCCTGCTCTTCAGTGCCAACCACCTTCATTTTGGAAATTATCTCGTTTGCAATTCTGCTCATATCAGTATTCGGAGTATCATGCAAAGATACCATAATTTCCACAATCAGACGAAATGTCCGAGCAATTGTTGCGCGAGAGGGGAGAGTTAACTATCTTTGTAGCTCGATTGTTATAACATATAAAGTATCAAACACAAATCATATGCTTAAAAAGATTTTATCAATTTCAGGCAAACCCGGACTTTTCCGCCTTGTTTCGAGCGGTAAAAACATGCTCATCGTGGAAAGCCTCCTCAATGGTAAGCGCACTCCGGCTTACGCCCGCGACAAGGTTGTATCGCTCGGCGATATTTCGATATACACCACTGACGAGGATATGCCTCTTGGCGAAGTTCTCGAAAAGGTGAAGGAAGCAACGGGTGGCAAGCCCATCGATGTCAAGGCTCTTGGCGACGACGCTGCCGTCAGAGCTTACTTCAAAACCATCCTCCCCGAATATGACGAGGACCGCGTTTACACTACCGACATTCGCAAACTCTTCTCGTGGTACAACCAGTTGATTGCCGCCGGCATCACTGAGTTCAAAAACGAAGAGATTGCCCAGGATGAAGCTGCCGAAGCCGCTGAGAAGGCCGACGAGGCGCAGCAGGCTTAATATCAGTCGAATCAACAAAAGAAAGGCACTGCGACAATATTCGCGGTGCCTTTCTTTTGTTATGTAATTACTCGGTCAGTCGGTGGTGCCGATTTCTTCGGCAGCCTCCGCGGCGTCTTCAGCCGCAGCCGAAGCATAGAGCGCGGGATTCTCGTAATCGACCCCTTTAAGCCATTTGTCGAGCCAGCGGAAGAACACGCGCTGCCACATGATGGCGTTTTGCGGTTTAAGGATCCAGTGGTTTTCATCGGGGAAGATGAGCATCTCGGCAGGCACACCGCGCAGGCGTGCTGCGTTGAAGGCCATTTCGCCCTGCGAAGAGAGGATGCGGTAGTCAAATTCACCGTGGGTAATCAGAATCGGGGTATCCCAACGATCGACAAACTTATGGGGCGAGTTGGCGAAAGTGCGCTGGGCAACAGCATTGTCTTTATCCCAGAACGGGCCGCCGAGGTCCCAGTTGGCAAACCACATCTCCTCGGTTTCAAGGTATTGAGCCTCAGTGTTGAAGATGCCCGCGTGTGCTATAAGCGCTGCGAAGCGACCTTCGTGTATGCCGGCAAGCATATAAACCGAGAAACCGCCATAACTTGCTCCTACAGCGCCAATGTGGTCAGCATCGACGTAGGGTTTCTCCTTCATGAAGTCAACTGCCGAGAGGTAGTCGCGCATGTTCTGGCCGGGATAGTCGCCCGAAATCTGGGCATTCCATTCTGTGCCGAAACCGGGAAGGCCGCGGCGGTTGGGGGCAATGACGATGTAGCCGTTCGAAGCCATGAGCATGAGGTTCCAGCGGTAGCTCCAGAACTGGCTGACAGCTTGCTGGGGGCCGCCCTGGCAATAAAGAATCGCGGGATATTTTTTCTCAGGGTCAAACTTCGGGGGATAGAGAACCCAGGTTGTCATGAGCTTGCCGTCGGTAGTGGGCACCATGACTTTTTCAACCTGAGGAGCCTCAATCTGCTCGAGAATCTCTTTGTTGACCGAGGTGAGAGGGGTTGACTGGCCGTCGGCAACAGCGAAGATTTCGTTGGGGTAGAGCATCGAATGCCGCATCGCGATCACCTGCTTTCCGTCGGGAGTGGGTGAGAGCGAGCAATAATCGGCGATATCGGTGCCGGCGGATACCATGTTGACCTTTTTCGATTCAATGTCAACGCTGAAAATGGGGGTGCAGCCTTGGTATGCGGCCAGGAAATAGATTTTTTTGCTGTCGGGGGCCCATGCAATGGCGTCGGCGGTGTAATCCCAGTCCACTGTGAGGTCGGTTTTCTCGCCCGTTCCGTTGTCAAGCAGGAAAATGCGGTTTTTGTCGCTTTCGTAGCCATCGTGTTCCATCGAAAGCCAGGCCACATATTTTCCGTCGGGCGAGAATGCGGGGTTGGTGTCGTAGCCCATCATCCCCTTGGTGAGATTGCGTGTCTGAGCTGTTTCAATGTCATAAATGAAAAGGTCGGAGTTTGTGGAGATGGCATACTCCATACCGGTCTTTTTACGGGAGGTGTAGATGAGCCGGCGCGAGTCGGGGCTCCAGGCAAACGATTCGATGCCACCGAACGGACGCATCGGCGACTCGTAGGGCTCGTCGGCCATGATATCCTTTACATTGTCGAGCTTCGAGCCGTCGAAGTCGGCGATGAAGGGGTGGGGGATAGCGGTGACCCATTCGTCCCAATGCTTATACATTAGGTCGTCGATCACGCGGCCTGTAGCCTTGGGAAGGTCGGGGTACACGTCGGCAGCCGTGCGCTGGTATTTGACAGTCGAAACGATTACAACTTTCTTGCCGTCGGGTGAAAACAGAAAGCCTTCGACACCGTTTTCAAGGTCGGAAACCACTTTTCGGCCTGAGCCATCGGCATTCATGACCCATAATTGCTGCTTGCCCTCGTTGTCGGCTGTAAACGCGATGCGCTTTCCGCCGTCGATCCATGCGGCGTTTCCTTCCGAGCCGGCGGTTTTTGTAAGACGGGTTTGCTCGCTTCCGTCGACATTCATCACATAGAGCTCGTTATTGCTCTTGTTCTGCTCAACGCTTTCATAGCTAACTCCATAGAGGATTTTCGAGCCATCGGGCGAAACTACGGCGCCACTCACGCGGCCAAGAGCCTCGAGGGCCTCGATATCGAATAATCCTGTCTCACTTGTGAATTCGGGTTTGTCGATGAGTTGGGAGTCCGCGGACCCGCCGCAACCCGACAGCCCCGCGATTGATGCGGCTGACATTGTTAATGCGAGGAATGTGCTTTTGTTCATTTTATAAATGATGATGTTTGATGAACTAATAAAGGGAGAAACTGATACATTCAGCGCAGTTTCAAGGGCAAAGTTAGCGAAATTTCCTTGATTTTTTCGTAATTTTGCACCCAAATAACATAAAATTAAGGAATGAAAGAATTAGCCACCGTCTACTCTCCAAAGGATACTGAGGAAAAATGGTATGACTATTGGATGAAGCATCAGCTGTTCCATTCGGAGCCCGATGCGCGCGAGCCTTACACCATCGTTATCCCTCCGCCAAATGTTACCGGAGTGCTCCACATGGGCCACATGCTCAACGAAACCATCCAGGACATTCTTGTGCGCCGCGCCCGCATGGAGGGAAAGAACGCGTGCTGGGTGCCCGGCACCGACCACGCTTCAATCGCGACCGAGACCAAGGTGATCGCAAAGCTCGCTGCCGAGGGTATAAAGAAAACCGACCTTACCCGTGAGCAATTCCTTGAACATGCCTGGGACTGGACCCGCCACCACGGAGGCATCATCCTGCAGCAGCTTCGCAAACTCGGCGCTTCGTGCGACTGGGAGCGCACTGCTTTCACGATGGACGAAGCCCGCTCCGAAGCTGTGATGAAGGTGTTTTGCGACCTCTATGACAAAGGGTTGATTTACCGCGGACTGAGAATGGTCAACTGGGATCCCCAGAACCGCACCGCCATTTCGGACGACGAGGTGAACTTCGTTGAAGAGCAGTCGAAGCTCTACTATCTGCGCTACAAGGTAGCCGGCGATCCCGAAGGGCGTTACGCTGTTGTGGCGACGACCCGCCCCGAAACTATCATGGGCGATACCGCCATGTGCATAAACCCCAAGGACCCGAAAAACGCGTGGCTCAAGGGGAAAAAGGTAATCGTGCCCCTCGTTGGCCGCGAGATACCAGTCATTGAGGACCGCTATGTTGAAATCGATTTCGGTACAGGTTGCCTGAAAGTCACCCCGGCCCACGACAAGAATGACTACATGCTTGGCAAAACCCATAACCTCGACACCATTGACATTTTCAACGAGGACGGTACGGTTGCCGAAGTAGCCGGTATGTACGTCGGGATGGACCGCTTCGACTGCCGCAAGCAAATCGCGAAAGACCTTGAAGCTGCCGGCCTGATGGAAAAAGTTGAGGACTACGTTAACAACGTGGGCTTTTCAGAGCGCACCAAGGTGCCCATCGAGCCGCGTCTGTCGTTGCAGTGGTTCGTCAACATGAAGCACTTCGCCGAAATTTCTCTCAGCCCCGTGATGGACGACATCATTAAATTCGTCCCTGAGAAATACAAGAATACCTATCGTACATGGCTCGAGAACATCCAGGACTGGTGCATCAGTCGCCAGCTTTGGTGGGGTCATCGTATACCGGCATACTATTACACTGACCCGGCAACCGGCGAGGAGAGTGTTTTTGTGTCTCGCACACCCGAGCTCGCGCTCGAAAAAGCGAAAGCCGCCACTGGCCGCGATGACCTCGACCTGAGCGATCTGCGCCAGGACGAGGGCGCTCTTGACACATGGTTCTCATCATGGCTCTGGCCCATCACCCTTTTCGATGGCATCAATAACCCCGGTAACGAGGAAATCAAATATTACTATCCAACCGCTACGCTGGTTACCGGCCCCGACATTATTTTCTTCTGGGTTGCCCGCATGATTATGGCCGGCTACGAGTACGTCGGCAAGCAGCCTTTCAACAACGTTTACTTCACAGGTATTGTGCGCGACAAGCTTGGCCGCAAGATGAGTAAATCGCTCGGCAACTCGCCCGACCCGATCGAGCTCATTGAGACCTACGGCGCCGACGGTGTCCGTATGGGCTTGATGCAGGCCGCACCTGCCGGCAACGACATTCTGTTTGACGACAAACTGTGTGAAAACGGTCGCAACTTCTGCAACAAAATCTGGAACGCTTTCCGTCTGGTTAAAGGCTGGAAAGTTGACGAGAATGTCAAGCGCTCTGCCGCAGCTGCGACTGCCGACCGCTGGTTCGCGAGCAAGCTGTCGCAAAGCATTGCCGAGGTTGAGGACCTTTTGGGGAAATTCCGTCTGTCAGAGGCGCTAAACGAGCTTTATCGCCTGTTCCGCGACGAATTCTCCTCGTGGTATCTCGAAATGGTGAAGCCTGCCTACGGCGAAGCGATTGATATCGAGAGCTATCGCGCCACTATCAGTTACTTCGACTCGCTGATGCGAATGCTGCACCCATTCATGCCCTTCATCACCGAAGAACTTTGGCAGAATCTCGAGGAGCGCGCCGATGGCGAGTCAATCATGTACGCACCCGCTCCCCGCGCTTCGAAAACCGACGACAAACTGCTTGCTGAAATCGAAGTGGCCAAGGAGATTATCGCGGGTGTACGCAATGTGCGCGCAAAAAAGAACATTCCATCTAAAGAGCCACTCGAACTCCGCTGCATTGGCAACGCGCCCATCGACGCGGATTCTACCGCTATTGTCACAAAGCTCGCAAACCTCAGCGCCCTTGTTGAGAATGCCGAGAAGGATGCCGC
>CAYTBH010000001.1:0-50554 GCA_964435935.1 uncultured Alistipes sp. | reverse complement strand
TCACAAAGCTCGCAAACCTCAGCGCCCTTGTTGAGAATGCCGAGAAGGATGCCGCGGGTAGCACTTTCCTCGTTGGGACCCACGAGTTCAACGTGCCCCTGTCGGGCAACACCGACATAGAGGCCGAGCGTGCGAAACTCGAGAAAGACATCAACTATTATGAAGGATTCCTCGCATTGGTGATGAAAAAGCTCTCTAACGAGCGTTTCGTGAGCAAAGCTCCGGCGGCCGTTATTGAAGCCGAGCGTCAGAAGCAGGCCGACACCGAGTCGCGCCTGGCCACACTCCGCGCCGCGCTTGAAGCATTGAAATAAACTAAATCAAATCATTGGATATGAAAATTAAAACCGCTGCTCTCGCGATTGCCCTCGGCGCGTTTCCCGTGGCCGGGCTCTCGGCAAAAGAGCATCTTAAAAGTGTCAATCCCTCTTACATCGACAACTCGGTGAAACCGGGCGATGACTTCTACCACCACGTTAACAATGGCTGGATGGAGGCTCATCCCCTCACAGCTGAATATGCACGTTTCGGCGTGTTCAACGTGCTCAACGACGAAGCCGAAAAGAATGTCAAGGACATCGTTCTCAACCTTGGCGCCACAAATCCCGAAAAAGGCTCGAACGCCTTCAAGATTTGGACTCTCTATTCGCAGGGCATGGACTCCGTGCGCCGCAATGCCGAAGGAGCAAAACCCATCCTTGCCGATTTGAAGAAAATCGAGGATACTCCTCACGAAGGGATGGAGGACCTTTTCATCTGGATGCACCGCAACTACTCTTCGCCCTTCTTCGGCGCCGGCCCCATGGAGGATATGGCCGACTCAAAGAACTATGCGATGTATGTAAGCGGCGGCTCAATCGGTATGGGCGACCGCGACTACTACCTGCTCAACGACAAGGAGAACAAGCGCATCCGCGAAGCTTATCAGAAACTCATCGTCGACCAGATGCGCAACGCTGGTTACTCAAAAAAGGATGCCAACCGCATCATGAAGAACGTGATGAAGATTGAGACTCTCCTTGCCGACTCCACCTGGACCCGCGAAGAGAGCCGCAACATCCCGGCGATGTACAACCCCCGCTCGCTCGACCAGCTCAAAGAGATGTATCCCCACATCAACTGGGACCGTTTCTTCGTTGAAACCATGGATATTGAAACACCCGACAGCTTCATCGTCACGGAAATCAACACCGTCAAGCAGGCCGACAACCTTATGGCCACCCTTTCCGACCGCGAAATCAAAGACTACTACCTCTGGAAATACGTCGCACAGGCCGCGCCTTATCTGAGCGACAAGTTCTCCGACACCTCTTTTGAATACTCGAAGGTGCGCAGCGGTGTTGAGCAGCAGCGTCCTCGCTGGAAACGCGCTCTGGGAGTGCCAGACAGCTATATGGGCGAGGCAATCGGCCAACTTTATGTCGAAAAGTTCTTCCCTGAGAGCTCAAAGACAAAGATGCTCGAACTGGTCGGCAACCTCAAGGTGGCCCTTGGCAAGCACATCATCAACCTCCCCTGGATGAGCGACGAAACCAAGCTGCGCGCCATCAACAAGCTCAACAGCTTCACCGTGAAAATCGGTTATCCCGACAAATGGAAAGACTACTCCTCAATGGAAATCGACCCGGCTCTCTCATATTATGAGAACGTTCACAACGCCGGCATGTGGCACCAGAAAGAGGAACTTGCCAAGTGGGGCAAACCTGTCGACAAAACCGAGTGGGGCATGACACCTCAGACAGTCAATGCCTACTACAACCCCATGGCCAACGAGATCGTGTTCCCTGCAGCTATTCTCCAAAATCCCTTCTTCGATCCAGAAGCTTCTGATGCTGAGAACTATGGCGGTATCGGTGTGGTTATCGGCCACGAGATGAGCCATGGATTCGACGACCAGGGTTGCAATTTCGATGCTGAAGGCAACATGACCAACTGGTGGGAGCCCGAGGATGCCGAGGCATTCAAGAACCTCACCCAGGGTCTCGCCGCCCAGTTTGACCAGGTTGAAATTCTTCCCGGCCTCATGGCGAATGGTTCTTACACCCTCGGCGAGAATATCGGCGACCAGGGCGGCCTGCGCGTGAGCCACACCGCCTTCCTCGACTCGCAGAAAAAGAAAGGGGTCGACATCACTTCGGAGGATGCCAAAATCGACGGCTTCACCCCCGAGCAGGTGTTCTATCTGAACTACGCGAATATCTGGGCAACCAATATGCGTGACGAGGAGAAGCGCAACCTCACGATTGGCGACGTTCATTCTCTCGCAGAAAACCGCGTGAATGTGACGCTCCGCAACATAGTGCCTTTCTATGAGGCATTCGGCATCAAAGCTGGCGACAAACTGTATCTCGCTCCCGAGGAACAGGTAATCATCTGGTAAACTAAACATCATAGCTATCAATGAATATAGCTATCGTAGGCACAGGCTACGTTGGACTCGTTTCAGGCGCATGTTTTGCGGAAATGGGTGTCAACGTAGCCTGCGTTGATATTGACAAGCACAAAATTGAGGCTCTGCGCCAAGGAAAGGTGCCCATTTACGAGCCCGGGCTCGACGAAATGGTGCTTCGTAATGCGAAAGCAGGCCGATTATCGTTCACTACATCGCTCGCTGATGTCATCGATGATGTGGAGGTAGTATTCATAGCAGTTGGCACCCCTCCCGATGAAGACGGTTCGGCCGATCTGCGTTATGTGCTCGATGTGGCTCGCGAGTTCGGACGAAGCATCAAGCGCTACACACTTCTCGTCACTAAATCGACCGTCCCGGTTGGCACAGCGAGAAAGGTTCGGGACGCTGTTGACGCGGAACTCTCAAAACGGGGCAAGTCAATTCCCTTTGACGTTGCCTCTAACCCCGAGTTTCTTAAGGAAGGTGCCGCGATCAAAGACTTTATGAGCCCCGACAGAGTGGTTGTCGGAGTAGAGTCGGAAAAGGCTCGTTCGCTCATGAGCCGCCTTTACCGTCCGTTCATGCTGAATAATTTTCGCGTGATTTTCACCGATATCCCATCGGCTGAAATGATTAAGTATGCGGCAAACTCCATGCTCGCCACCCGCATATCGTTCATGAATGATATCGCCAATTTGTGTGAACTGGTTGGTGCTGACGTGAACATGGTGCGAAAGGGCATTGGCAGTGATTCGCGAATCGGGTCGAAGTTTCTCTACCCCGGTTGCGGTTACGGAGGTAGCTGTTTCCCAAAAGATGTCAAGGCTTTGATCAAGACAGCCGAAAAGCACGGCTACAATATGAAGGTGCTTGCGGCTGTGGAGGAAGTAAACGAGGCTCAAAAATCGGTTCTTTTCCGCAAGCTCGCTGAAAGTGTTGGCGGGAAGGAGAATCTTCGCGGAAAAAGAATAGCATTGTGGGGCCTCGCGTTCAAACCCGAAACCGACGATATGCGCGAGGCGGCCTCTCTTGTCACAATTAAGCACCTGTTGGATGCCGGATGTGTTGTAAAGGTGTTCGACCCTGTCGCGATGGACGAATGCCGCCGCCGTCTTGGCAATCAGGTTGAATATGCGACAGACATGTATGATGCCGTTCTGGATGCGGACGCGTTGTTACTGCTAACCGAGTGGAAGCAATTTCGACTTCCCTCGTGGGGGGTGATAATCAAGTCAATGAAGACTCCCTTGGTAATCGATGGCCGCAACATTTATGATGCTGACGAACTTCAAGAACATGGAATAATGTATCGTTGCATAGGTCGATAAACTTAGGCGATAACATAAACAACGAACCAGTCAGTATCTATTACGATTTATTCCGAATCCATAGATATTCGCATAACCGAATGAACTATAATCCTGAATAAAACCACAAACCACGAATAGTCAGAATCCCAGCTGCAGTCTCTATGATGACAGCTGGGATTCTTTGTTCATTATATCTATACGGGTCACAGCTCTATTGTTAATGAGATTGTTGAAACGATAGTTTTCCTGCAGCATTAACGTTGCAGAAATCTGCATTAACTTTCGTTAACTTAATTGTCGAAAAACGCCGTTTGGAGGTCCAGGGAGGGGGTTGTAATGTGAAAATTGTGCTAAAATGGTGAAAATTAGACGGGTAGTTAGAACCATAATTTGCGTGAGTTGTTTCTTTTTTGTAACTTTGCACTCGAAATGAGTAAATAATGTCTGACAAAGAGTTGTCGACAGCCGAAAATCGGCAAAGGAAACCGAGCGAATATTCCTTTAATTTGGAAAATTTTTGATACTATAAGCGCTCGCACAACACACTCAACATAAGCAATGCGCAAATGCGTTTGCGGTAGATTCTCACCTTAAATATCACCAAGCTTACGAAAAACTACTTTCCCTGCCATAAAGATGTGGTTGGGAAGGATGAGTTTCGTGTCTCGGCGATAATTCAGGTAGAAGTCAATTGATAAGTGTTGTTTCCTTAATTATGAACCTCAAAATTTTGTAATGAAGAAAACAATGTTGTTCATTGTGAGCTTCGCTATGATGCTTCTCACAATGTCGGCGTTTGTCGATGTGCGTCGTTCGGCGCGAATCGGCTCTGAGGCTCCAACCTTGGTTGTAGAGCGCGCCGACAGCTCGCTTTCTCTCGATGAGTTACGAGGGAAGAAAGTGGTTTTATCATTCTGGTCAGCAGCCGACGCGCAATCGCGTCTTGATCAAAACCGCATCGCGGCGGCAATTCGCCAAACTGGACACGATTCAGAAACTGTAGTTGTTTCGGTGAATCTCGACCGCTCAAAGAAGCTAATGAACGAGGTAGTGGCACTTGACAACCTCGACAGCGACTCACAATTTCATGTAGACGATGCGACAGCCGAGAGCGCTATTCGCGAAGTCTTTGAGATGGCCGATGGGCTCCGTACTTTCATCATCAACGAACGCGGAGAAATTGAAACCGTCGACCCGACGCAGCAACAATTGGTTGCGGCATTTGAAGCCTGATTCATCAGACTATTCATCAAAACTGAAAACGCATCCCGCACAGCGTAAAGGCTGTCGCGGGATGCGCTTTTTTGCGGGTATGGGGTTGTTCTTATTTTGCGGGGGTAGGGAATAGGGTCGATATCGAACCGATAGAAGAGAGCACTGACGATGCCTCGTAGGGGATGTAAACTGTTTTGTTATCTTTGCCCGAAGTCATATCTGAGAGAGTGGATATATATTGGGTGGCGATCATGTAGGTCGCGGGGTTGGTGTCGGTGCCTTGAATGGCATCTGCCACCCGGCGGATAGCTTCGGCTTCAGCCTCGGCTTTCAGGACTTTGGCCCGGGCTTCGCCTTCAGCTCGAAGAATCTCCGCTTCCTTTATGGCTGAAGCCTGGTTGATTTGGGAGACCTTCTCACCTTCGGAACGCAGGATTTCAGAAGTCTTCTGACCCTCGGCATTGAGAATCTCGGCACGGCGGTTACGCTCGGCCTGCATCTGTTTTTCCATCGCTTCGCGCACGCTCTTGGGCGGGGTGATATCCTGGAGCTCGACACGGGTCACCTTTACACCCCATTTGTTGGTCACATCATCGAGAATCGACTGCAACTTCGAGTTGATGGTGTCGCGTGAGGTAAGGGTTTGGTCGAGTTCGAGCTCGCCAATCACATTACGAAGGGAGGTTTGGGTGAGCTTCTCGAGCGCGTTGGGCAAGTTGTCGATCTCGTAAACCGACTTTTTCGCGTCAACAATCTGGAAGTAGAGCACGGCGTTGATTTCGGTTGTTACGTTATCCTTGGTGATCACCTGCTGCGAGGGGAAGTCGTAGACCTGTTCGCGAAGATCAATCGCTGCCGATTGAGTCATTCTCACAATGGTTTTGCCATTGATGCTTGACTCGATTCGGCGCGTGTAAACCACTTTCGGCTTGTCGATATAAGGCCAGATGATGTTCAGTCCCGGGTTTAGCACAGAGTGGAAACGGCCAAGGCGCTCAATTACGCGCGTTTCCGATTGCGGCACAATTTTGACGGCCGCGACTATTGTGAGAATCAACAGGAAACCCACAACGCATAGAATTGTGATTGAAAACGTAGTCATATTGTTTACTTTTTATGTTTTACGCGATAAATTTCTTTTGAGAAGATCGGTCAAGCCGGCTTCACGATAAGGATAATTGAGTCGTAACCAACGACTTCGACCAAGGTTCCTTTTGCGACTGCGTCGCCCGAAGAGGATTGAGCCTGCCAGTTATCGCCATCGATGCGAAGACGTCCCGGCGCTGTGGCGGAAATCTCTTTGATGAGCGAAGCTTTGCGACCGATGAGCGCGTCCATATTGGTGTTCATCGCAAGCGAGTTCTTCTTTCGCATAGACCGATAGCGATTGACGAGCGGAGCAAGAAAAATCAGAGATGCCACCACGCCAATTGCCGCGGCGATTAGTTGCCACTCGACACTCGCGCCAAAGACGGCAAACAAGAATGCGAAGAAACAGCCGCAAGCGCCGCACAGGGCTGCGAGCGTAGCGGTAGCCAACTCAAGCACAAGGAGCGCCCCGCAAAGTATGAGCCAAAGAATCCAAGTAGTCATTGCCATTTCGTTTTAAGAACTTTTCTACACAAAAATAGCAAAAAGCCTTGAATTTTCAAAATAATTGATGCAGTCAACGATTGTGACGAATCATTCTGCCAAGCGAAAGGCAGGAAATCAATGTCAATAGACCGACAAGCGCAACCCCAACCATTAAAGGAAGCGTCGCTGGTGCCGCAGTAGCTCCCATTGACACTAACAAGCCTTGCCAAGAATTGCGGGCAATGCTCATTATCAGTATCGAGATAATGAAAACAACACTGTTTGTGAGGATTACAAGCTGTCGGTAGCGAGATGCCACTGCCGAGGAAGAGAAGCCCAACAACCTCAAATTTTGTATAACCCTTTTGTTTTTCGACACAAGCAGGCGTAGCGAAAGTGTCATTACAAATAATGAAAGCAGACACAAAGCGGCACCCACGGTCGCAACGACTCCGGTAAAACGTCTTAAAAGCGTTGTCAGTCGGGCTTCAGATTCCGAGCCTCCCGAAGCGATGATTCTATGTTTTGCGAAATAACTTGCGGCTTCGTTCTCGGAGCCACCCCGCGCTATCATAATAAGCCGAGAATAGTCAGAACCAACCTTTCCAGTTCCATAATTTTGATTCGCCCATTGGATAAACTCAAGTGGCACCGCAATCGTGTTAAGCCTTTTGGAGAATCCTACAATACGGGCTGGAAGAGATGCGGATCTGCCATCCGCACCTGAGATGATTACTCTCAAAGGAAGCTTGTAAATTAGCTGTTCGGTCAATCGTGGCAATCCTCTGGCCGGTGCGAATCCAAAATTATATAGTGCGAGATAGTCAGCCGGCAGAATTATTGTTGCGCATGGGTCCGACGGGTCAAAACCCCATTCTGAGGGTAGGGTATCGTAAAACTCATCAGGAACAGCCTCAAAAAACAAAGCGGTTGCGAAATGAGCTCCACCGAAATCGGCCGAAATCGATGCATCGAAATCCGAGGGGATGAAAGGCGCCACCTCGCGAACCCAAGGTTGCGATTCCAAATTGTTGATTTCTGATTGCGAAAAGCCGCTTCCAGAAGTAATAATTGATAGCGGACTCGCACTAACCTCTTTAGATAGCACCCTTACGCCATCAGAAAGCAACGGTTTTCCTGAACCATCTTCAGTCAATTTCATGCCGTCGGCGTACAGTGCGGCCGCGATCATGACAATTGCCACCCCGGCGAGAAGGGCGAGTGCGTAGCCGGCGATTTGTGCGACGCTAATGTTTGCCCGAAGCACTTTCCAAAGCAGAGCGGGATTACGCATAATGTGATATTATAAATTGTAGACCATATCTGGCTCGATTAGAGGATTGTTGCCCACTGACGTGACAATGATTCCCGCACCTTGTTTCGAGGCTTCGTTTTTAATCAAGCTCGAAAGAGCCTGGTTTGACGCTTCATCGAGATGGCTCACCGGTTCGTCGAGAAGTATGAACGAGAATGGTTGGCATAACGCCCTAACGGCAGCCACTCTCTGTTGTTGGCCGATGGATAAATGCGCCGCGAGTCTGTCGGCAAACCGCTCCAAATCTACGGCGGCGAGCATTTGGCGAACGTCAGCCTCTGATTTAAAGCCTGTCATTGATGCTTTAAGCATCACATTTTCAATAACTGTCAGGGTAGGGAACAGGCGCATATCCTGGGGAAGCCACGCAAGAACCTCACGCCTAATCGCGTTCCAATTTGATTCTTTGAACGCGCTGATGTTTTCTCCATCAAAAAGTATGGACCCGCTAAAATCGCCACGCTCGCCATATATGAAAGAACATAGCGACGATTTGCCTCCACCAGATGCGGATGCGACTAAATATCTCCTTCCCCGCTCAAATGCGACATGGTCGGTGACCCATATATCTGATTTGGAACGAACTTCCCGCTCGTCGGCGAATGCGAGCGGAAGCACTCCGTTCAACTCAATTCTGTTGATAACCATAAGCTAAAAGCCACGCAGAATCAAAATAACATTGTCGGAGCCAGCGATGCGAATGAAACAAAGTCAGCACTAAGATCCAAAAGCGATAACGCCGCGGTCTTTGAACTTCCATTGAAACGAAGGCGCGCTTTCAGCTTGTCTGTTGTTAACGAGATATTCAACGAAACTCCAGATGTGAGATTTAAACCTTTCATAAGGGAACTGCCATTTGGTATCTCCAAATCACATGCCAGACGTTTTCCTTCAAAGCGAGGAGCCAAATCATTGGAATAGTTCGATGTGAAGGGCCGATTAAACGAAACCGCGACAAATCCATTCTCCTGACCATACCATAAGTCACATCCACTGAGTGCCGCCAAATATCTTCCGTCAGATGTCCTTTTGCCTTGAAAGTATTCATCACAAACATCAAGCAGGGAGGGCGAACTGTTTTCGCTGGCTGCCGTGGCAAATTGTATGTTAAACGCCTCCGGGCCCGCGAAGCGCAGATTGTCCACGCTGCCACCCATCGACACAGAGATGGCCGAAGTCCCCGTAATCTTTTCTGCGATCCAACCGTACTGCGACTGCGCGAATCTGTTCAACAACTGGTTATCGAAATCAGGCTTTCCGAAAGCGAGTGCCAACACGGCATCATTCGGAATAAAACTCAGCACTTCTGGATCGATTTCTTCGAATAAGTTGCCGAATGCCACATTACGTCCTTCGCAATCCAGCGCGCTCCATTCCATTGTTATAGCTTCTTGCGTAACGGCGACATTCATGGTCAGCCAATCTATTTCGTTAACATCGAGCCGCATTGCCGCCCTAATTGTTTTATTAGCGTCAAGGCTCAATTTCACTTCCGACAAGCTTTCGGGAGCGGCATTATCAACCGCGTCAAGGAAATTTTCTACAACATTCTTATTGTCGGAAATAAAGCAAAGACTGCCCCTGTTGACACAGTTTGAAGAAAACCCTTTTTCTTTTGCCACTTTGTCGAAAGCGTCTTTGTTCGTGACGCGCACAGCAAGAATGCTTGTTCGGTCAGCTAAGCTCAAAAGCATAATCTGGCTTACGTCAATACAACCGCCTTCAATAATCGCTGTCAATTCAGCATTCATCACCGATTGGGTCGCTAAATCCAACAGCTGCGATTGCTCGGGGCCGAGCGTGGCCATGTTGCCAAGCGGCAGACCTGCCTTGCGTAGCAGCTCGTCAACGTTAACTACATTAGCCACGGAGACATCAGTCGTAATATAATCAGTGAGGGAATCGCTGCTTTTCTTTGAGCAAGACACTAATGAAATTAAAATTGCAGCGAGAAAAATCTGAAATTTTAAATGCATGCAAGACATTATTCTCAAAAATGCTATTTACACATTTTGTATTTGTCAACGGCTTGCCCCCTATAGGGCTCAACGTGTATTGTCGTGACGAGCCGGGAGCCAAATTTGTCGCGGAGGCGGCGCTCAACCTCCGACGCGATTCGATGGCCGTGCTCCACTGTGATCCGTGGTTGAACTTTGATATGGAAGTCAACGAACATGGTGTTGCCGCTCTGTCGTGAGGCAAACCTGTGAAATGCGGCCACTCCGGGCGTTTTGCCAATTATCGAGTACATTTCGCGAACTATATCCGCGGGAAGAGAAGCTTCCAACAGCTCCCTAATGGCAGGTTTGCCAAGCTGGATGGCTACGACAACAATAAACACGCTGACGACCATAGCCGCAATGGGGTCGAGCACGCGCCATCGAGGCCCAAGAAACATGGCACCGGCGATGCCGACCATTGTTGCAAGTGACGAAAGCGCGTCACTGCGATGATGCCAGGCGTTGGCAATGACGACTGCCGAACCTATCCGCTCGCCGGCACGCCGGGTGTAGTGATATAGCCACTCCTTAGAACCAATTGACAGCACACACATGCCAAGGGCGAGATATGTGGGAGTAGGGAGCTCGCCGCCATGGAGCGCGTGCCAAGTCTTTTCAAATCCATCAATAAAGAAAAGAACGCCAACAATCAGCAGAATCATTGACAGAAGCATCGTGGCGAATGTCTCATATTTACCATGGCCATATTGGTATCGCTCGTCGGCTTTGCGGCGTGAAAGACCAACAAAGATCAGCACGATGATATCCGAGACAAAATCAGAGAAAGAGTGGACACCGTCGGCAACCATTGCCGCCGACCTACCAAAGATGCCAGCGAGCACTTTGGCCACACCGAGAACGGCATTAGTCCAAAACCCGACCCATGTGACCCTCCGTGCAACGCTGACGACCTTTTTGTCATCTATTTCATCAGCGTGAGATGTCGGTGATTCTTTCATCTTCGTTATTAATGGAGTTATTTAAGAGGCGGAAGCTCGTCTTATGATTCGTAACTCAGAATTGATGCGCGAATTTAAGCAATTTATCGGCAAATTCAACGTTATATTGAGTGATACACAACACTGTCAATAATGATTTTTCTCAAACGATATATAACTCTTCTCTTCGCGCTTATCATAAGTTGCGCGGTGACAGCGTTTTGCCAGGTGAAAATCCATGGCAAGGTCATCGACCAAGAGAGTCAGCCGTTGGAATTTGTAACCATCAGAGTCGCCGGCACAGCCATCGGAACTACTTCAGGGCTCGACGGCACGTTCAAGCTCTCAGCGCCGCAGACAGATACTATCACTGTGGTATTTACCTGTATCGGCTATGAAGAGTTGCGCCGCCAGCTCATCGACCCGAAAGGCGATTTGGCGCTAAATGTGCGCATGCGCCCCAAAGACCACGCGCTGACAGAAATCGAGGTTACCGATTTTCGCAAACAGACAACTCAGATGCAAGGCATCGACAAGAGTAGCTACCGCCTTGCTGCCGACGCGACCGGCGGCTCAATCGAGTCGTTGCTGACAACTATGGCCGGGGTGAACTCCAACAATGAGATGTCGAGCCAATATTCCGTTCGCGGCGGCACTTACGACGAAAACTGCGTCTACATTAACGGTGTTGAGGTTTACCGCCCGCAGCTCATCAGTTCCGGGCAACAGGAAGGATTGAGTATCATAAACCCTGACATGGTTGGCGCTATCGGTTTCTCGACCGGTGGCTTTGGTGTTGAGTATGGCGACAAAATGTCGTCGGCGCTCGACATAACCTATCGCGAGCCCGAGTCGCTTGAAGGCGCGGTGTCACTCAGCCTTATGGGGGCCTCGGCATCTTTGGGCCAATCGTCAAAGAAATTTTCCCAGCTTCACGGAATCCGCTACAAGCGAAATTCTTCGATGCTCGGCTCCCTTGAAAGCAAAGGTGAATATGACCCGAATTTCTTTGATTATCAGACTCACCTCACATTTAAGTTCAACAAAAAGTTAAAGGCATCCTTCCTTGGCAACATCGCGGTTAACAACTATAAGTTCACCCCGGTGAGCCGCGAGACGAATTTCGGCACATCAACAGATGCGAAGAAGTTCAAAGTATATTTCGACGGTATGGAGAAAGACCGCTTCGAAACATATTTTGGTGCTTTGAATCTGAATTATCGCCATAGTCGCTCTACCGAATTAACCCTCCTTGCATCGGGCTATCTAACCAATGAATTGGTAGCATACGATATTTCGGGAGAATATTGGCTCGACCAGGCCGGAACTACCGGATCAGGCAATCCAGACAATGCCGTGGGTGGTGAATTAGGGGTGGGGCGCTACCACGAGCACGCCCGAAATCGCTTGAAAATCGGCGTTTTCGGAGTCGCACTTTCCGGCCATACGTCACTAAACAACCATAATATTACCTACGGACTGAATTTCAATCATCAGACCATTATGGAGCGCACCCGCGAGTGGGAGCTCCGCGATTCGGCTGGATACACCCTGCCAAGCGACGGCCAGAACATTCAGATGATTTACAATCTGACATCCAACCACGACCTTTCGACCAATCGGTTTGCCTTTTATGTGGCAGATTCCTACAAGCTTAAATCGTCGCTCGGTTTCTTCTCTTTTAGCGGTGGCCTCAGGTTTTCTTATTGGGACTTCAATCACGAGTTCCTTGTTTCGCCACGCATTAATGTGGCGTTTGTTCCCGAGCGCTCAAATTCTTGGACTTTCCGATTCGCGACTGGTCTATACTATCAGCAACCGTTCTACAAGGAATTCCGCCAGGCTGTTGAAGACGAGTATGGCAATAGTTACATACGATTGAATTCCGACATCAAGTCGCAACAGAGCATCCACTTTATTCTCGGCACCGACTACACCTTCCGTATGTTCGACCGTCCGTTCAAGCTATCGGGCGAAGCATATTTCAAGAAACTCAACAACTTGATTCCCTACGAGATTGACAATCTGAAAGTTGTATATGAAGGCGAAAATCTCACGAGCGGTTACACCATAGGACTCGACATGAAGCTCTTCGGCCAATTCGTACCAGGGACCGACTCATGGATTAGCTTTTCGCTGATGAAGACTGCCGAAAATCTAAATGGAGTGACTGTGCCCAGACCTACTGACCAGCGATACTCCGTGGCGCTCTTTTTCACCGACTATTTCCCCAAGTTTCCGAAGTTGAAATTCTCGCTGAGAGGAATTTTCTCAGACGGTCTTCCAACTACGGCGCCACACTCTTCTCGCGACAAAGGCTATTTCCGCGCCCCCGCCTATAAACGCCTCGACATTGGGCTTCAGTACGCCTTGCTTTCGCCCCTTCCTGAAACCCAGCGTCCCAGCGGCATACGCAAATGGCTTAAAAGCGTTTGGATCGGAATTGACGCGTTCAATATCCTCGACATTTCCAACGTGTCGAGCTACTATTGGGTGACCGATGTGAACCGCATCCAATATGCTGTGCCCAACTATCTCACCCGTCGCCAATTCAACGTGCGCCTGTCATTAGATTTCTAACCTCTGCGGGAGCAATCATTATGTCGAAAACACAATTCAAAAAGGAGCTTGCGATGATGAATCGCGAACAGCTGACTGGGTTGCTGCTCGAAGCTTACGACGCGCGGAAAGAAATCAAGGAATATTTCGAATTTTTCCTCGACCCCGATGTCGACAAACTCGTTGAAAAAACGAAGGCGATAATAGCGAAAGAGTTTTCCCGGGAAAAAAGGCATTATTGCCGCGCGAGAATTACGAATGTGAAAGCCGCGATTCGCGACTTTGCGTCGTTTCAGCCTGGCGACGAACAGGTTCTTTCGCTTCATTTTTGGACTATTCGCCGCGCCATGTCTGAGGAAAAGCGAATCGACTTTCCACCCGCACTCATAAAATCGGTTGCCGGCATACTCCTCGCGGCTATAAAATTTGCTGAAAAAGCCCTGCTCGTTGACCACGCAATGTCGGAGATTGACGCATTGCTGGGCGATGCCACCGCTGGAACTATCTACTTCCGGCGCTCGCTCGGAAACTACTTGCGCGACAATGTCGGCGCTTTTGCAAATCGGGGCATCCGCGATTCCTGAGATTTGTTGACGGGGGATTTCGGTATGTGTCCCAAATTTCGTAATTTTGTAGAATATTTCGGATACTGAGATGCGCAAGCACAACATACTCAAAATAGCGGCTTTAGGGGCTTTAGCCAGCGCGATGCTAACACCCGGCGATGCTTTTGGCAGAAAAACTGTCCTTGAGCCATCGTATGCCTGGGGGATTGAGCCGCCGTTGGGCGATCACGTTGAAGCGACGATTGACACCCTGTTCGAGAACTATTCTCAAAAATTCATACCTCAGGAGGTTACAAGCGCCTACGCCGCAACGGGCAACTATTGTGCCGAGGGAACAACGCTGATTCATTTCGATAAACCGGGCATTAGCGACTATATGTTCCGCGACCCCGTTTCCCATTGGCTTCCGTCGGAGCAAAAAGCCAAATTCTATAATACCCGCATCCCCATGACGCTGTTGAGCTACAACTTTGGCGGCGGCAAGGAGAACACACAGGACCACCTGTCGGCCATCTTCTCGGCCAATGCCAACAAGCGTACCCAGATCGGTGCCATGCTGGAGTATCTCTACTCAAAGGGATGCTACGACAATCAGGCCGCAAAGGATTTGACATGGGGGTTCTCCGGGTCGTATATGGGTGAGAGAGTCGAGTTCCAAGGTTATTATTTCCACTATAACCTTGTCAACAAGGAAAACGGCGGTATTACCGACCCCCTGTATATCACTGATCCTGCCGAGGTTCAAGGGGGCGACAACTCAATCAATCCCAAGGAAATCCCAACGTTTCTCACGGCTTCGCACAACCGAGTGCGCGGCGGCGAGCTGTATTTGAACACGCGATACAAGCTTGGCTTTTATAATGAAGAGGAGATTAATGACTCTACAATAAAACGCACATTGGTGCCGGTGACCAGCTTTATCTGGACGCTGAAATACACATTTTCGCGCCATCGCTTCATATCAACAAACCCACAGGAGAATCAAGAATTTTGGGATAACACATACTATAACCCGTTTGGCACGAGCGACCTTTCGAGCTATTGGAATCTGCGCAACACCATCGGAATCGCGCTACTCGAGGGGTTCAATAAATATGCTAAAGCCGGGCTCACCGCGTTCATAACCCATGAAGCACGACACTATCAGATGGATGTGCTCATGCCGTCGGATAAAAATGGGCCGTTTATACCAGCCGGAGAAGAGGGCTCGCTTCTGGCCGTGAATCCATATCCGAATGTCAGGACGCGGGAAACTGAGAACCATCTTTGGATTGGAGCACGGCTGGCTAAACGACAAGGGAGAATTCTCAATTACGATGTAATCGGTGAAATCGGCCTCGTTGGGCCGGCCGCGGGTGAAATCAAAGTTGACGGCGAAGTGACGACACGCATCCCGCTCTTTGGTGACACCGTGCAAGTGAAAGGCTTCGGCAAATTCACAAATCTTGCGGCACCGTGGCTGTTAAACCATTATAACTCAAATCATTTTGTCTGGGACAACCGGTTTGAGAAGACCCGTACCTTCCGTGCCGGGGGACGCCTTGTGATTCCATGGACAAGAACAGACCTCGAAATAGGGGTCGAGAACATCCAAAACCAGCTCTTTTTCAACGAGTATGCGCTTCCTGAGCAATTTGGCGGCAACGTTCAGGTATTTTCGGCGCGCCTTCGTCAAGATTTCAAATTTGGCCCAGTGCATTGGGATAATTTGATTACCTACCAGACTACTTCATCAGAGCGTGTCATTCCTCTGCCGAAACTGGCTGTGTTTTCCAATCTCTATGTTACTTTCAAAGTCGCGACCCTTTTTGTGCAGTTGGGCGTGAATTGCGACTATTTCACCCGATATAAGGCGCTCGGCTATCAGCCGGCGACAATGCAGTTCTATAACCAGCGTGACTTCCTTGTTGGTAACTACCCGTTCATGAACGCTTACATCAACTTCAAACTTTCGAAGACAAGATTCTATGTGATGATGAGCCATGTGAACCAGGGGTTAACGGGCGACAATTATTTCTCGATGCCCAACTATCCTATGAATCCGCGCCGTTTCCAACTGGGGCTTTCCGTTGACCTGCCGAATTAATTCTGACGGTTGCCATGTTTCCTCGATTAAAACCACTGAAAGGCCGACTTGCCATAAGTATCCTGTTGCTGTGCGGGGTTCTTATGCTCATGCTCGGCATAAGGGAATGCACTACCCCTGGGCTACCGCCTCGCTCCGATGAAGTCGCGGGTGGTGATACAATAAATGTCGCTATCGAGATTTCGCCAGTAGGTGTCGATCTGTCGGGCGACACGCTTTCAGGTGTCTACTACGACATGATTAAAAAGATTGGGCAGCGCCACAACCTGAAATTGAAATTCCATCCTTTCACACTTCTTTCAACGGCTCTTGAGCGTCTGGACGAGGGCAAGTATCAGTTGGTTGTTTCCGACATCCCCGCGACCGCGGAAATGAAAGAGCATTTCATCTTCACCGACCCGGTTGAAGTCGACCGCCTCGTTTTGGCCCAGTTGGCTGACAGCACTGGCGCTATACCCATTAAAAACCAGGTTGAATTAAGTGGTAAAGAGGTGTTTCTGCCTCAGGGTTCACCAGCGTTAAGCCGCCTTAAATCCATGTCGCGTGAAATTGGCGACACAATTATTGTCAGGCAAGATTCGTTATACTCTTCAGAACAGCTACTCATTCTCGTTGCCCAAGGCGAGAGGCCCAATGCGGCGGTGTCGCATGCCGTTGCGAAAAAGTTGCTTGATCGTTATCCTCAGCTCGACTTGTCGCTCGAACTATCCTTTAACCAATTCCATTCCTGGGCTTTAAACAGAAAAGACTCGCTGCTGCGCGACTCACTTTCAGTTTGGATAAAGGAAATTAATAAGTAAATCGCCCATTGACGATGAATTTCATGAAACGCTTCATAACATCGACCCTGCTGCTGGCCGCATACTGCCTGGCATCAGCCCAGATTTCATTTCAAAACACGTCAGATAAGGTTGTCACGATCACTCCATCGTCGACGACCGGTTTGACAGCCGTCTATGTTATTCCTGATGCATCGGGCGTAAAAATCACTTATAATTCGACCACATCAGGCGCTAATCATCGCTGGCAACGATTCGACAATAGGGGAGGCGGCTATGCCGAACCCATCGCTAATTCCTATAACGGCAACGAAAGCAGTATTGAAGCATCGGCGGATGACTGTGGCTACATCGTCACGCCATACGAAGGCGCTCCCCAAGTATGCTTTTGGGTAGTCAATTATGCGAATCACGAATGTGTTCTGACCTCAATCGAAAGTTCTCTGGAGCAAGATTGCGGCCAGCAACGATTGGTGCTCGACGGCCACGCTCCGCGCATAACATATTATTCGATAAATGGTCGCGGTGAAACGTTGTCGAGAGAGCTCCAACTGCGGTATAGCACATTGTCGCTTGACGAGGAGACCCGCCAATGGGTAAGAGTTGAAGAATCTGACGTATTGGATTATGTGACTGGCGACATCATCTGCGCCGGTCCTCTCTGCGACACGGAGTTCCAATTATCCGGCGACCGTTTTCAGCGTCAATGGGGTAGGGAACAATCCGTGGCGACGGGAAATGTAGCGCCGCATTCTGTTGACGCTGCCACATGGGCCGAGCAAACAGCCCGCGATAGCGACAATGAAATAAAGAACGGCGACGACGGCGCGGGAAACTCACTTGGAGGTTCAGCCCCGGTTGAAATCAACTTTACAGCGGCTGTGACAGACGCTGCCGTATATCGCGAGTGGCAGTTTTCAACAGATGCTCAATTTGATTTTATTGACATGCGTGTTAATGATCTTGAAGTGGAGCGCACTTTTGAAGATTATGGCACGGTTTATGCACGTTTCGTTTGCGGCAACAACGATGGCACCTGTGAATATGTTTCTCAGACATACGCCATAAACATTGGCGAGTCGCGACTCGAATGCCCCAATGCCTTCTCACCCGGAGCTTCAGAGGGTGTTAATGACGAGTGGAAGGTTAGTTATAAGTCTATTACGCGCTTCGAGTGTCACATATTCAATCGCTGGGGTGTCGAAGTCGCCAAGCTGACCGCGCCATCCCAAGGTTGGGACGGACGTTACAACGGGAAATTAGTGCCGTCGGGTGTTTATTATTATGTAATCACCGCCCGCGGTGCCGATGGAAAGGACTATAAACTTTCCGGCGACATTAACATTATAGGTTACAAAGGCACGCGGGGTGTCTCTACCGCAACCGAATAATTTGCAGTGCCGAATTGAAGTAGCATTAATGAGATGAAGAAGATTGTCATATCAACATATATAGCTTTAATATCAGCTGGTCTGGCTTTTAACATAGGAGCCCAGGAGCGACCTATAGAAATGCCGGTGGTTTATAGTCCGCCAGTGCCCAAGCAGATGACGTTTGCCGGTCACCGCTTCAGTTTTGAACGGCCTGACATGTATGAACGTCTTGATAGGGAACTTGCTCAAATGACATATTCCCATGCATCAACCATGTTGATGCTTAAGCGGGCTCCCAGGTATTTCCCCCTTATGCGCAAGGTGTTGAAGGAAAACGGTGTGCCAGAGGATATGGTTTATCTCGCCGCGATTGAATCAAGCCTTAATCCACGGGCCTACTCATCGGCAAAGGCTGTCGGTCTATGGCAATTTATGCCGAGCACCGCTAAAGAATATGGCTTGGAGGTTAACGATTATGTAGATGAACGTTATCACCCGGAGAAGTCCACAGCGGCGGCAGCCCGCTTTCTGAAAAAGGCTTACGCTAAATATGGTAACTGGGAGTCAGCAATGGCATCGTATAATGGAGGCCAGGGGCGCATTTCAAAAGAATTGGAATCGCAGCTTGCCGAGTCGGCTTTCGACCTGTACCTTGTAGAGGAAACTTCGCGCTACATGTTCCGCGTCCTGGCGGCAAAGGTGCTGATGGAGAATCCTGACAAGTTTGGTTACAAACTGCGGGATAACCAACTTTACAAGCCTTATGCGTTTACAGAGGTTGTAGTGACAGAAACAATCGACGACCTCCCCGCATGGGCGAAATCCAAAGGGACTAACTACGCTATGCTGCGCGAGTATAATCCCTGGATTAGAGCAAAAAAACTTCCGGTGGCAGCCGGAAAGTCCTACACAATTAAATTGCCGAAGTAACTTCCGGCCTTTGCCGCGATATTTGAACCGCGGATTGAAACACATTTATCAAGAAAATCATGTCAAAAATAATTGACCCGCACGAAACGCTCAATGTTATTGGCGCACGGGTTCATAACCTCAAAAATATCGATGTCGCAATCCCACATGGCACCTTGACGGTGATTACAGGGCTTAGCGGCAGCGGAAAATCGTCTCTTGCTTTTGACACAATCTTTGCCGAGGGCCAGCGCCGATATATAGAAACGTTCTCGTCCTATGCGCGTAACATGCTCGGCACCCTGGAACGTCCCGATGTCGACCACATATCGGGACTCTCACCCGTAATCGCGATCGAGCAGAAAACCATTAACCGAAATCCCAGAAGCACCATAGGCACCACGACCGAAGTCTATGACTACCTTCGACTGCTGTTTGCCCGTTGTGGCGAGGCTCGCAGCTATGTCAGTGGCGAGCCGATGGTGAAGTATTCGGTTGAAAAAATCGTAGAGCTTATTCTCGAGCGATATGCCGGCAAAAAAGTGTACCTGCTGGCACCGCTGGTCCACAACCGCAAAGGCCATTATAAGGAGTTGTTTGAGAATCTTACTAAGAAGGGGTTCCTTTCGGTAAGGGTTGATGGCGAAATTCGGGAAATAACACCCGGAATGAAGCTCGACCGCTATAAGAACCACTCGATTGAACTCGTTGTCGACAAGATGAAGGTCAACGGCAACGACGCTTCACGCCTGCGCAATTCCGTGGCTGACACTCTCAGGCAGGGTGGCAAGCAGATGATGGTATATGATGTGGAATCTGACGAAGTAAGACATTACAGCCAAAGCCTGATGGATCCCGTAAGCGGCATTTCCTACCGCGAGCCTGCTCCGCATAATTTTTCCTTCAACTCGCCGCTTGGCGCTTGCCCTCGATGCAAAGGGCTCGGCACAGTCAATGTGATCGATATGGAAAAAGTGGTGCCCAATCCGTCGCTGTCAATTCGTCAGGGTGGCATCGCACCGCTTGGAAAGTACAAGAATTCGATGATTTTTTGGCAGGTCGATGCGATCTGTGATAAGTATGGGTGCTCACTCGACACTCCCATCAGCGACTTGCCGGAAGATGCGCTGAACGACATCATGAACGGCACCGATGAGAGGCTCCGCGTCAAAAGCGATACTTTGTCAACTTCAAACTACTTCTTGTCGTTTGAGGGGCTACTCAAATATATAGAATTGCAACAGACCGACGATGCGTCGTCTGCTGCTCAGAAGTGGAGCGACCAGTTCTACACTCTCTGCACATGCCCTGAGTGCGATGGAGCCAGGCTCAATCGCGAAGCGCTCCATTTCTTCATCGATGACAAGAACATAGCCCAACTTTCTTCGCTCGATATTTCAGAGCTGTACGAGTGGTCGCAAAGCGTTGAAAGCCGGCTCGGGAAGCGCCAGAAGATTATCGCGATGGAGATATTGAAAGAGATTCGCACCCGACTCTCTTTCCTTGTCGATGTCGGGCTCGGATACCTTTCGCTGAATCGTGCGTCTGCCACTCTATCAGGTGGCGAGAGTCAGCGCATACGCCTCGCTACTCAGCTCGGGTCCGAGCTGGTGAATGTGCTTTACATCCTCGACGAGCCAAGCATCGGACTCCACCAACGCGACAACCGCAAACTCATTGATTCCCTTAAGCGGCTCCGAGATTCGCAAAACTCGATTATCGTAGTGGAGCATGACAAGGATATGATGCTTGAAGCAGATTATGTTGTCGATATAGGCCCTCGTGCCGGGCGAAAGGGCGGTGAAGTAGTGTTTGAAGGCACTCCTGCCGAGATGTTGAAAACCGACACACTCACTGCCGGCTACCTCACTGGCAAAAACAAAATCGAGATTCCTTCGCAACGAAGACCCGGGAATGGAAAGTTCATCGAGCTTAAGGGTTGCACAGGACATAATTTGCGTAATGTCGACTTACGTCTGCCTCTCGGCACACTCACATGCGTGTGCGGCGTGAGCGGCAGCGGCAAATCGTCACTTGTAAATGGAACCTTGCAACCAATATTGTCGCAAAAGTTCTATCGCTCGCTACAGATGCCGCTCCCATACAAGGAGATCACGGGCGACGAGAACATTGACAAAATTGTAACTGTCGACCAGTCGCCCCTCGGGCGCTCTCCGCGAAGCAATCCCGCAACTTATACTGGTGTGTTTTCCGACATCCGCAACCTGTTCGTCGGACTGCCCGAAGCCAAAATCCGCGGGTATAAGCCGGGCCGGTTCTCATTCAACGTGGCCGGCGGTCGCTGCGAAGCATGCAAAGGCAACGGCTACAAGAGCATCGAAATGAATTTTTTGCCAGACGTTCTAGTCCCATGCGAAGCGTGTGGCGGCAAGCGATACAACCGCGAGACACTCGAGGTGCGCTTTAAAGGAAAGTCAATTGCCGATGTTCTCGACATGACTATAAACCAGGCGGTTGAATTCTTCGCCCACCAACCCAACATCCTCAAAAAGCTGAAAGTATTGCAGGAAATCGGTCTGGGCTACATCAAACTCGGCCAACCCTCGTCAACGCTTTCAGGTGGTGAGAACCAGCGTGTAAAACTTGCCACGGAGCTTGCGAAGCGCGACACAGGGCGCACGCTTTTCCTACTTGACGAACCGACTACGGGGCTCCACTTTGAGGATATCAAGGTGCTTCTCTCCGTGCTTAACAGGCTCGTTGACAAAGGGAACACAGTGTTAGTGATTGAGCACAATCTCGACGTTGTGAAAAGCGCTGACTACATTATTGACATGGGACCCGATGGCGGACGCGACGGTGGCCAGATTATCGCTACCGGCACCCCCGAGGAAGTCGCTAAAACCGATTCTCCTACCGCGCCTTTCCTCCGGGAAGAGCTCGGATGCTAACGCTTCCAGAACCCCGGAGTGAACAGAATCAAGATGGTGAATATTTCCAGACGCCCGGTAAGCATCAAAAGCGACAGAACCCACTTGCCGGCATCGGGTACAACAGCATAGCTTTCGCCAAGGCTCGAATTGCACAATCCCGTGTTGCTGACGCACGAGAACGATGCGAAAAACGAGTCATGGAGCGAAATGCCGTTTATGCACAGTAGAATTCCGCCAGCAATTATCACCATTATATAAAGGAACAGGAACACCATCACCTTGTTTGTGATTTCCGGGGAGATGGTGCGCCCGTTGATGCTCACCGACATGATGTGGTTCGGGTAAATGCAGCGATATAGCTCGTTGCGCGCGTTCTTCCAGAGATAAATTGAACGGTCGATTTTCGAGCCACCCGAAGTTGAACCCGCGCAAGCACCCACAAACATCATCAACAACATCAGGGCAAATATGAAAACGCCCCAATTCTCGACCCCTTTCAGAACATAGCCCGTTGATGAAAGCATGGAGATAATCATAAACAATGGGTCGATTGTATATGATTCAACTTTGTCGGGTACAAGTGGATTGTTGACAAGGGATATGTCAAAAGCTATCCACAGGACAATGATCATGCCGACATAGACACGGAAAACCTCGTTGTTCCAGAAGCTTTTCAAATCGCCCATTGAAGCCTTGAATATGAGAGCGAAATTCACACCACCGATGAACATAAATACCGAAGTGACAACCTTCACATACAGGGAATCCCATTTGGAGATGGATTCCTGGAACGTTGAGAATCCGCCGGTCGACATCGTGGATAGCGCGTGGCACACACTGTCAAACGGATTCATCGGTCCAAGCATATATAAACCCATCAACAACAATGTCAGTAGGAAATAGACAAGCCACAGTCTCTTTGCCGTAGAACTAACCCTGGGGCGGAGCTTTTCGTGCGTAATCCCGGTAACTTCGGCGTTGAACATCTGCATGCCGCCCGAAGAGTTGAGCATAGGGAGCACCGCGAGGGTGAAGAGTATGATTCCCATGCCACCAATCCACTGCATCAGGGAGCGCCAGATATGTAGCCCATGGCTCAAATCTGTAATGCACGCCATCACTGTAGCACCAGTGGTGGTAAAGCCCGACATTGACTCGAAATATGCTTCCGGCACACTCAACGGAGTTGAGCTTAGCAGAAACGGAATCATGCCAAAAAACGAGAACACAACCCACACAAGGCCGGTGAGCAAGAAACCCTCCCGCTTCCCCATGTCAAATCTGCGCGGGGTCACTCCGAATGCCGCGATGCCCCCCACTAAAAAAGTGATACCCATCGCGATGAGAAAACCGCTGACATCTTCCTCGCCGTAAAACAGCGAAGTAAGCATGGGAATCGCCATAAACAGCCCTTCGACAAGAAGGAGCCATCCCGAGATGCGTACCAGCATCAGCCAGTTAATGTGGAGAAATCCCGTGCGCTTCATTTAGCTATTCTATCATTAAGGTTTCGATATTTCCGATAACGGTCAGCTGAACAGTTTTTCAATCTTGTGGATGTGACCCGATAGGCAGAAGACCACGACGTGGTCGCCGGGCTGAATCAGGGTGCGACCGCTCACAAGCATTCCCTCGCCATTCCTTATCAGTCCGGCGATTGTCATCTCGCGGCTTAGGTGAAGGTTCATAACTGGTGCCTGGGTTATCTTTGAGCCTTCTCGGGCTTCGAGTTCCGCTATTTCAGCATCGGCAAGAGTTAGAAATTTCGAGGTGTTGGCGTCAGAAGCGAGAAGCACCTGGAATATCTTACTGGACGCGAGCAACTTTTTGTTAATAATCGAACCGATGTTGAGCGCTTCAGCTTCGGAAATAAACTGAATGTTCTCTACCTCAGCGACAGTTTTGTTTACTCCGAATTCCTTAGCTGTCAAGCAGCCGAGAATATTGGTTTCCGAATAGTCCGTCAACGCTACAAACGCGTCCATGCTCTCGATATTCTCTTCGCGAAGAGTGTCGTTGTTGCGCGCGTCGCCATGGATTATTTTTACATTGCAGCCATTACATAGCTCAGGGAGCCTTCGGCACACATCGGCATTCTCCTCAATGATGATTAGCTCCCATCGATCAAGAGCCATGTGGGCCAGGCGCACAGCTATGCGCCCTCCTCCCATAATCATCACTTTGGAAATTTTAAAGTCGCGTTTTCCGCAAATCTGCCTGATTTCATCGACATAGTCACGCGTCGTGGTGAAAAACAATATGTCGTTATTGCACACCACATCCTCGCCACCAGGAATCAATGTGTCGTGGCGGCGTTTTATGGCCGAGATATGGTAATTGTGCTGGGCGGCAGTGATGTCGCGCATTTTCTTGCCGATGATTTCGGCACCTTGACGCACTCTTACACTTAGGATAATCAACTGGCCGTCGTAGAGTTCATACCAGTTGCGCACCCATGGGCGGCGTAGCGCGGTAACAATTTCCTGAGCGGCGAGATCTTCGGGATAAATGAGATGGTCAACGCCTATTGAATTGAAAAACTCGCGTCCGTTGGATGAGAGAAATTCGGAATTGTCGATGCGGGCAACAGTTTTGGTAGCACCCAGCCGCTTCCCTATGGAACAAGCGATGAGATTAGTGTTTTCATACGGAGTGACAGCGATCAGCAGGTCGCAGTCGGCGTTCACACCGGCAGCCGCCAAGTCTTGAAACGAGGTGGGGCGGCCCACACTTGTCATCAGATTATAATTGGCGTCGAGTTTGTCGAGTTTTTCTGAATCCGGATCAACAACAATGATATCCTGGTGCTCACGCGACAATAATTTCGCAAGGTGGGAACCAACTTCACCAGCGCCTACAATTACGATTCTCATGTTAACGCGCTTTGTCAGTTTCCAAATTCAATCGCGGCGTCAGCGATTGACCGCGAGTCAATGCCGCAAATCTCATAAAGCTCGCTTACCGTGCCTTGGGCGATAAACTGGTCGGGTATACCCAGTCTTTTCACAGGAAGCGAAAAGCCATTGTCGCTAAGCCATTCCGTTACAGCGGAGCCGAGGCCGCCAGATAGCGTTCCATCTTCAACCGTGATTATTGACTGGCCTTTCGCCGCAACGGCTTTGAGAATATCCTCGTCGATTGGTTTTAGGAACCGCATATCGTAAACATCCACTTTCACGCCCTTGGCCGCTGCAATGTCTGCTGCCTCAAGAGCATTATGAAGCATGGTTCCGATTGAAAGAATGGCGACTTTTGCTTCAGGATCAGTTTTGACCGCCACACCTTTACCGATTGGTAGTTCCTTCATCGGGTTTTTCCAATTGGAATTGTGGCCTTTTCCACGCGGGTATCGTATGGCGACAGGACCTTCGATTTTCCCTGTGGTCGTAGTGAATAGGATATTGCGCAACTCTTCTTCTGATGAAGGAGCTACGACGGTTATTCCGGGAATCGCACGCATGTAGGCCAGGTCGAAAACGCCGTGGTGAGTGGCTCCATCTTCACCGACAATGCCGGCTCTGTCAATACAGAAGACAACTGGAAGGCGCTGCAACGCCACATCGTTAATTATTTGGTCGTAGGCTCTCTGCAGGAATGCCGAATAAATCGCGACGTAGGGCCGGATGCCATCCTTGGCAAGTCCACCGGCAAAAGTCACAGCGTGCTCCTCGGAAATACCCACATCAAAAACGCGTGTGGGAAGCTTCTCTCGCATTATGCTGAGCGACGTGCCTGAAAGCATGGCGGCTGTGATGCCGACGATTTTATCGTTCTTTTCGGCAAGTTCGAGTAGAGTTCCGCCAAACACATCCTGATACTTGGGAGGGTGGGGGGTGGAATCAACCGCGGGCCGTTCGCCCGACAATGGGTTGAATTTCCCTGGAGCGTGCCAGGTTGTGGGGTCCAGTTCGGCTGCTTCGAAACCTTTGCCTTTAATGGTTTTTATATGGAGAATCTTGGGCCCGGTCATATCCTTAATGTCGCGGAGCACTTTGACCATATTGGCGGTGTCGTGCCCGTCGATCGGGCCGAAGTAGCGTATGTTTAACCCCTCGAATATGTTCTGCTGATGCGTCAGCAGGGCCTTAAGCGAATTGTTGAATCGCAAAATCGAGCCGCGGCCGCGGTCGGAAACAAGATTCAACTTGCGCAAAAGCCGATAGAGCTTGAAACGCAAGTTATTGTATCTCTTCGAGGTAGTTATCTGGGCGAGGTAGTTATGCAGGGAACCAACGTTGTCGTCAATCGACATATCGTTGTCGTTCAATATAATAAGCAGATTGTTCGGTGTATTGGCCGCGTTATTAAGGCCCTCAAATGCCAGTCCGCCGCCAATTGAAGCGTCACCAATAACCGCGACTATATGCCTTCGTGGATTGTCGGCATTCAGCTCCGTGGCAACTGCCATACCAAGTGCCGCGGAAATTGAGTTTGAGGCGTGCCCGGCCGAGAAAGTGTCATATTCGCTCTCGTCAGGATTTGGGAAACCACTCAGACCATTTAGCTTCCTGTTGGTGTGAAACCGATCGCGGCGCCCGGTGAGCAACTTGTGGCCGTACGCCTGATGTCCAACATCCCACACAATGCGGTCGTAGGGTGTGTTGAACACATAATGCATGGCCACAGTCAGCTCAACCGCTCCCATACTTGAAGCGAAATGCCCGGGATTCTTTGAAAGTGAATCAATAAGGAAGGCGCGTATATCGGCACATACCTCCGGCAGCCGCGAGATCGGAAGCGCTCGAAGGTCGGCCGTAGAGTTTATCTGGCTTAACAATGGATACCGCGAAGCATTATCCTCGCTTGCAGTTGTCTGATTTATTGTTGCCGACATATTTTTTATAGAGGGGGATAAAGATGATGAAACCGGAGGCTATTATGGGGAACAGCGACAACAAAGTCAAAGTGACCTGCTGCGCGACCATCCTTGCGATGTATACAGCAGATACGCCTAACCATAATAGTCCGATTATTACGAACCTAATAATTACAGATGCGCTCATCAGTTGAATATTCTTTGTTAACAGCGGATGTAGCGCCTGGGCGCTATCCTGCTATTAAAAAACAAAATTAGCAATTATTTCCGAATATCCCTAACTTCCTATTGTATTATCACCGCCATTGACTCAAATACAATGCATAATTGTGTCAGGAGGGCACGCAGAGATTATGCTGAAATAAGACTCGCCTACATCAAACGATGACATAGGCGAGCCGGGATGTGTATGAAAAATGTTGTTATTTGGTTTTGAATGAGATGGGTAACGAGAATTGAACATTAACGTTTTCCCCTTTATTGGTGCCAGGGGTCCATTTGCCTGAAGTGGCCTTTACAACGCGGACCGCTTCAGCATCAAGACTTGGCTCAACCGAGCGCACTACCTTGGCATCCTCGACTTCGCCGTTTTTGGTGACAGTGAACTGCACAACCACATATCCTTGAACATCGGCAGCCATGGCTTCTTCGGGATAAGTGATATTCTCAGTTACAAATTGCATAAGTCCCGGCAATCCACCTTCAAATTCGGGCAGCTTTTCAGCTGTCATCAAAACCTCGTCGCCTGATTTGTTTGTCGAGGATTGTTCATCAACGTAATTTGTTGTAACTTTGCTCTCGCTAACTGAGCTGACGCTCATATTAGCGTTTGACGCGGTTGCCATTGCCTCGCTTACGGTTGGCACATTGAGCAGCAAAAGCCCTAAGGCGGCTGCTGGAGCCAGTGCCAAAACTCGGGTTTTGCGAGCGGCACTCGTCTTTTTACTGTACATCATAGTGATACGTTTTTTAAGTTTACTGTGATTTAGGCTGTTGGCGAGCGACGGGAATCTCTGGCCAACAGCTTTTTTTACTAACAATAGTTGATATTGGCGCGCATCGCAGCCCGATTTGAGAACATTTTCGTCGGCTTCATACTCATGCACGGCTTTCAGCTCGTTCTGCATAAGCCACGATGCCGGGTTGTACCATAAAAGAGCACATGTGAGTTGCGAGACGAGAAGGTCAACAAAGTGCAATCCCCTGATGTGGGCAAGCTCATGGGTTATAATCAGATTTTCGTTTGAGGTCTCTTCGTCGTGATTCATCACCATGTATTTGCCCCAGCTGAAAGGCGCGACATCGTTTCGGTCGGTGTACACGAGCACATAATCGCCGCGAGGAGTCTTTCTGCCATCCTTTACAAGGGTGTAAAGTTTTATGGCGGTCAATATTGTGCGAGCCGTTACAACAAGAACTCCCATTCCGTAAACCCAGACAATTAAGGAAAGCCAAATGCCATTGCTCCCACCGCCTCCAATGAACTCGACAACAGGTTGCCCAATTGTCACCAAGTTATCCGCAAACCGATGACTTGCACCAATTGAAAGACTAAAATTTGGTGCGAGAGGTAGGGCGAATGCCAAAGCGTAAATCGACATTAGCGCTATACGGTTCAATCGCGGTTGATTCTCAGATGCTAACAACCACTTATAGACTATGTAAAGCACGAGAAGCGTGATGCCAACGCCTATCGAATATGAAAATAACGAGCCCATGTCAATCCTTTTTATTTTCGATCATGTTGATTATTTCTTTGAGTTCATCAACAGAGATTTGCTCCTCTTCAACAAGTGCCGACACAGCCGCGCTCGCAGATCCTTTAAAGAAGTTCTTAATTGTCTGTGAAAGTGTTTTGTGGGCGAAGTCAGCTTGACTCGCTGTGGCGAAATACCTATAAGAGCCGTTAACAACTTCGTGATTCACGAAACCCTTATCCTCAAGGATACGCACCGTCGTTGAAACGGTATTGAAGTGAGGCTTAGGGTCATCGTATTTCTCAACCATTTCGCGCACAAACATACCGCCGCAATTCCACAGCATTGCCATGATTTCAGTCTCCTTTTCAGTCAGACGCGGAGTTTTATTCTTTGTTCTCATTCAATTTCAAATTTGGTTTAAGTTTAGGTCGCCCCGTTCAGTTGAATTCGGTCAACTAAAAATTTAGTTCCGCAAAACTATAACTAAAACTTTAGTTACGCAAGTTTTTGCGTGATTTTTTTGCTTGAGAATTATCAGAGCTGCGTTGACTCTACAATTCACTTCTGCGATGCAGCGACAACACAATGCGAAGTGCGCCGCAATCTCGATGGGTTGCGGCGCACTGTATATCAGATGACGAAGTCAGGGTCTAAACGGGTGGGGGAGTCTTGAAGGACTACTCGGAAGCTTTTTGAGAGGTGGAGTCTGATTTGCCTTCTGACTTTTGGTCGGCGGAAGGCGTTTCAACTTTAGTGTCTTTAGTGCCTATGGTGTCTTCCGACTCATTCTCTTTATTGGAGTCTTCCGACGGGGCGCTTTCAGTAACGTCAACCGCTTCAACATCCATTGGAACGGGCGGGGGAATTTGCTGACCTGCGTCCTTTGCGGCTTGCTGCGCGGCAAGAATCTCGTCGGTGCGCGATTTCCACTGACGTTTTCCAAAGATGCGTTCAACATCTTCGGTGAAGATTACCTCGCGGGTGAACAGCACTTCGGCAAGCTGGTTGTGCCCCTGTGCGTGTTCGCGCAGGATTGCCTTTGCACGCTCATACTGCTCGTTAATGATTCGGGAAACTTCCTCGTCGATCATGCGGGCACGATCATCACTATATGGCTTGGAGAATCCATAGTTCTGACCTGTGGAATCATAATAGGAGAGGTTGGGGAGGCGGTCGCTCATGCCATAATAAACCACCATGGCGTAGGCTTGCTTTGTTACTCTTTCAAGGTCGTTGGCAGCTCCAGTGGAAATGTGGCCCAAAAATAGTTCTTCCGCTGCACGTCCGCCGAGAGTAGCGCACATCTCGTCGAGTATAGCCTGGGTAGGGGTAATCTGACGCTCTTCCGGCAGATACCAGGCCGCTCCGAGAGCACGCCCACGCGGAACGATGGTCACCTTAATCAGAGGATTGGCATATCTCAGGAACCAGCTCACAGTCGCATGGCCGGCTTCGTGGCATGCGATAGCTCGCTTTTCTTCCTCGGTCGTGATTTTTGAGCGTTTTTCGAGACCACCGATAATGCGGTCTACAGCGTCGATGAAGTCTTGCTTTTGCACAACATCCTTATTTCGGCGAGCCGCGATGAGTGCAGCTTCATTGCAGACGTTGGCGATATCCGCACCCGAGAATCCGGGTGTTTGGCGAGCGAGCAAATCAATGTCGACGCTGTCGTCAATCTTGATGTTCTGGAGGTGAACCTTGAAAATAGCCACGCGGTCGTTGAGCTCGGGGAGCTCTACATAGATTTGACGGTCGAAACGTCCCGCGCGGAGAAGAGCCTTGTCAAGAATATCGGCACGGTTGGTCGCGGCCAGAATAATCACGCCGCTGTTGGTGCCGAAACCGTCCATCTCGGTGAGAAGCTGGTTCAAAGTGTTTTCGCGTTCATCGTTGGCACCCATGTTGGGATTTTTGCCACGGGCACGACCCACGGCGTCAATTTCGTCGATGAACACAATACAGGGTGCCTTTTCCTTGGCTTTCTGGAAGAGGTCGCGTACTCGCGAAGCGCCAACGCCCACAAACATCTCAACGAAATCGGAGCCCGACATAGAGAAGAATGGAACATTAGCCTCACCGGCCACTGCTTTGGCAAGAAGGGTTTTACCCGTTCCCGGAGGCCCTACAAGGAGAGCGCCCTTGGGAATTTTACCACCAAGGTTGGTGTAACGCTGTGGATTTTTCAGGAACTCGACAATCTCTTCAATTTCGACTTTTGCCTCTGAAAGGCCCGCAACATCCTGGAAAGTAACTTTCACAGGACCATCCTTGTCGAAAATCTGGGCTTTTGACTTGCCTACCGAGAAAACACCACCCGACCCGTCGCGTCCGCTCATACGCTTCATGATGAAGAACCAGAACGCCACAAGCAGAAGCACCGGTCCGAAGGTCCAAAGAATGCTTGAGAGGTCGGTCCCTTCCTCATAGTCGATCGGGCCATTATAAATACCTTGCTGGCGGAGTTGGTCCATCTTGCGTGAAAAATCGCCGACATCAGGAATGCGGGTTGTAAGATAGGCTTTACCACCGTCGGCATACTGACTTTGGTGGAATATTGTTTTGGCAAGCGAGTCAGAAAGGAAAGCCGTGGCAACACCTTTGTGTTTGTCGACCACAATCTCAGTGATGCCATGATTCTGTGCGACAATCGAATCGGTGAGATAATTTTCCAAGTCAGTGTATTTCACTTTCTTCTCGATAGAATTATCATCGAGATAGTATGCACCGAGAAGCGCGAGCAGGATCGCAGCATACATCCAGAATATGCTGAACCCCACCCGGCGGTTTTTGTTCTTTCCTCCCGAGCCAGAGTTTTTTGATTTATTATTGTCTGCCATGAATTATTCAGAATTGGGTTGATATAAGTGTCAGCAAGCGTTAGTCGAGATCAGGAATCTGCACGATAACGGCATCACTCCAAAGCTCTTCGAGGTTATAGAGAGTGCGGGCTTCGCGGGTGAACACATGCACAAGAGTGTCACCATAATCTATCACAATCCACTGGGCGTTGCGGTAGCCGTCGTAATTGTAGGGCTTAATGCCATGGTCTTCGAGAAGAGCGTCCCTTACGCGGTCGGCAATAGAGGCAACCTGCTGGTTTGACGTGCCCTGACATACGATGAATTTCTGAGCGGGGGCCGATTCAATGGCCGAGAGATCGATTATTGTGATTTCTTTTCCTTTGCGGTCCTGAATGGCGTCGATCACATAAGTGTCAAACTTATCAGCAATCGCATGGATTTCTTTAGCGGCATTTGTATCTGTCATATATACAAAATATCAAAGAATTATGTTGCGGTAGTTGAAACTATAAGGTACCCGGAGGCACGTTTTTTAACAATTTGCGAAGTTAGTAATAAATTCCGAAATAAGCCGGCCTCTGACAATAGCGACCAACTCTTTTCACCTTTATTTAACAATTATTCAAAGCGTATGGTTTTCGCAGGCGAAATTCTCGCGACAACAGCGGCAGGGAGCAGCATGACGAGGGCGGAAACTACGATTACTCCGAGATTAAGCAACCCAACATGGAGCCAATTGATTGTGACAGGCACATAACTTAGGTAATAGGCTTTAGGGTCAAGGGGCAGGTAGTGCCACGCCTGCTGCGAGAGGAGCACGCCCAAGGCAATAACATTGCCAATGACAAGGCCGATCAACACTATGCGGCCACCGAGCAGCATGAATATGTGGCGTATAAGTGCGTCTGTGGCACCGAGACTTTTGAGTTGCCCAATCAGACGAACCCTTTCAAGTATCAGGATGAATACGCTCGACATCAGTGTGAAACCACTTACACAACCCATCAGCAACAATATGACAACAACATTGGTGTCGAGAAGTCCAAGCCAGTTGTAATACATCGCGCCGGCTCGCAAAACAGTGTCTACCACGAGCGGTTCACTAATTTCGCAGTTCGAATAGACTTTATTAACGGCCCGTTGAAGCAGTTCTGAAGACGATTTTATCTCACCCTCGGGAATGCCGTCAATCTCAAGCCTCAATCCCTCGTTTGCCTGAAGGCCGCAAATGCTTTGCAAATCTTGTAATGGCAGATATGCCACAAGTTCATCGTAATCACCGAAATTACTTTGGAAAATACCACCCACGGTAAATCGTCGGGCCTTCAATCCATCATTCACAAAGAAATAAGCGTAAACTTTGTCGCCAACCGACAATTCCAGCTTTGAGGCTTGCACTGATGAAAGAACCACATTTAGAGAGCTGTCGGCCGACAAAGTGCCGTCAACCAAGTTTGAACGCAAAAAATCTTCGCCATCTTGGTTACCGGGCAAGCTGCGCAGCACTACACCGAGAAAGTCTGTATCTGTCTTCAAAATTCCGGCATGGCGCACGGCAGGATAAGCCTTGGCTCCAGGCACCGCATCATTAATTGCAGATGACAATGAAGAGGAAAGCGCGACAGGCATCAGAGCGTCACCTCTGACATTTGAGGCGGGCTCGATGGATAAAGAGGGCTCAAACCCGGCAACTTTCTGCTTTATAGCGTCTTTAAAGCCAAGAACGATACCAAGTGAAAGAAGCATGACAGCCACGGCACAAGCTATGCCAGCCACCGCTATGGCTACGTTGGTTGACACGCGTCGGTCATCACCCGGCGTTAATCTGAGTCGTCGGCTTATGAAGAATGCTACGTTCACGACGCGAATTTAAAAAAATATCTTAAGATTTCGGGAACATCGGCCCGTGTGGATTGTTATAAGATAAACGACGCTCAATAACAATGACGTTTCAAGTGGCCAACGGGTTAACGACCAAGCGGCCGCGAGGGATTTCAAATTAATTCATACTTTGCTTAACATCGAGGGAAAATGAAATTCAATGCTCAAATCCGCACAAGCTTACGATGGAAGTACGCTATACTGACGTTCATCATCTCACTGATGCTCACGGCCATCGCTCTTCCTTGCGCCGCGCAGGAAATAACGGACTCAACAAGTATCACCATTGTTGACGATTTATTGATTCCAGCTCGCGAAAGCAGCTCGGACAGTGTCGCAGTCGAGGCTGTATCCGAAGTTGTCGAAGATGTTGTTGAGCCTCTCGGCCCACCCGAGGCTCCCCCAGATTCAGTCGGCGCACCTCAAAGACTTTGGGCGGACACAATTGCAATGATTCCCGACCGTCCCCGCTCGCTCTACCAGCTTCCTGCTTCCTGGACACGCTCGGAACCCTACTGGCACGGAATGTGGATCAACACCGCTGTGTTGTCGAGCGCGTTCGTAGGCACCCTGTTCGTTCTTGAATTACTTCCCGAAGACGCAACAACCTGGAACCGTGCGGCTCTGCGCCGGGTTCCGTTCTACGAAAGATGGTATAAAAACGTGTTCAAGCGCGGTCCGGAGTGGGACCATGATAACCCCATATTTAACTTCGTGCTTCACCCCTACGCCGGAGCTGCCTACTTCATGGGAGCGAGAACCTGCGGTTTTAACTTCTGGCAGTCGATGCTCTACAGCGCTCTCATCTCCACAATTGGTTGGGAATTCGGCATCGAAGCCTGCATGGAGCGCCCCTCTTACCAAGATTTGTTTATAACCCCGATTATCGGTTCAATCATCGGTGAGGGATGCTATCGCGCGAAGCGATTCATAGTCGACAATGACTATGAGTTTTTAGGCTCGCCCGTGCTTGGCCACATTATAGCCTTCTTCCTTGACCCGCTGAATGAGGTAATGGGCTACTTCAATCCAGGCAAATGCCGCAACATCGGTCCTGGATGCTTCGCATCGGAACCGCTGGTAATCCCGGCGCCACTTCCGGGTGAATCGAAAGCGTTCGGTTTCCGATTATCAGCAACCTTTTAAAATAAAGACTTTACATCAGAAGGGAACGTCGGCTCCAGGGCCAGCCGAAATGTCGGCAGTTCCCCCCATAGGAGCGGGTGAGCCGAAAGGATCTCCCGCTCCGCCTATGCTGCCGCCATCATTGATTTTTGAGCCAACCACCTCCTGGGTGGCGATGCGGCTTTCATCCCAGTTTTGAAAGCGGGCAAACTGACTGACGAATCTCATGTCGACATCATCTACTTTACCCGAACGGTGTTTGGCAACAATGAATTGCGCGAGACCGCGTATGTCGCGTCCCTCGGCATCCTGACCGCTATGCAGATAATATTCGGGTCGATGGATGAAGCACACTATGTCGGCATCCTGCTCGATGGCGCCGGATTCGCGAAGGTCGCTCAGCTGCGGTCGCTTGCTCTGCCCCTCGCCGCGGTTTTCTACCGAGCGGTTCAGCTGCGACAATGCTATGATTGGGATGTTCAATTCCTTAGCCAGCTGTTTAAGAGAACGCGAAATCATCGACACCTCCTGTTCTCGGCTGCCGAATTTCATGCCGGAAGCATTCATCAGCTGCAAGTAGTCGATAATCAGTATCTTCACACCATGTTCTCTAACGAGGCGACGCGCTTTGGTGCGCAGTTCGAAAATCGATAGCGATGGCGTGTCGTCGATGAAGAGGGGAGAGCCGTATAGTGACTTCACTCCGCCCATGAGTTTATCCCAGTCGGCAGCTGACAGTTTACCACTTTTGATGATTTCGCCGGGTAATTCGCACACATTACTTATCAATCGGTTGACAAGCTGCAAATTACTCATTTCAAGCGAGAAAATGGCCACCGGGGTAGAATAGTCAACCGCCATGTTCTTGGCCATTGAAAGCACGAATGCGGTTTTACCCATGGCCGGGCGGGCGGCAATGATAATAAGATCGGAATTCTGCCAGCCGGATGTGAGCTTGTCGAGCTCGTAGAATCCAGTTTCGAGTCCGCTCAAACCCGAAGCACGGTTCATCGCCGCTTCGATTTGCGCCAGGGCCTGGTTTATCACAGGGTCGATAGCCGTTACATCCTTTTTGACATTTCGCTGCGAAATCTCAAATAAACGCCCCTCTGCTTCCTGCATCAAGTCGTCAACATCGTTTGCAGAGTCATAGGCTTTCGACTCAATTTGCGATGCGAACGAAATCAGCTCTCGGGCAAGGAATTTTTGAGCAACGATGCGGGCGTGGTAATCGACATGGGCACCCGACATCACCCTCGAAGTCAACTCGGATATTCTGACGGGACCTCCGACAGCGTCCAAATCGCCGTTAGCGCGCAACTTTTCAGTCACGGTCAGCATGTCGATTGGCTGCTGCGATGCGCCAAGCTGTTGTACGGCAGTGAAAATTTTCTGATGGGCCGGGTCGTAGAAACACTCAGGACGCAGGAGGTCGCACACGGTGGTGTAGGCGTCCTTTTCAAGCATCAAAGCGCCTAATACCGCTTCCTCGACTTCGATATCCCGCGGTGCGATCCGCCCCTCGGAATCAAGGAGTTTTTGCTGATTTTCTTTGGGATTACCGAAGCGTCGGTTGAAGTTTTCGTTGGCCATAACAGAGAAATTTGAAGCAAATTTACATCATTAGGTACACGTCTACAAATATAGCGCTCAATAATTATGAACAAATTATCGACGACTTCTCAGCTTGCGCGAGTTTTTCGGGTGAGCCCACGTCGAACCACGAAAACGGGCCACCGGGAGTGAAGGCACATATAGGTGCTCTTTCCAATATGCTTAGATAGAATGGGATAATTGAAAATACATCTCCGTGCTTTTCGGCATATTCTTCGAGCAACGGAAAGATTGATGGGGCGACAATGTGCACGCCGCCAAACGCAAGTTGCTTCAACCCAACGGTCTGAGGTGAAAAACCGTTTGGCTTACACTCTCCATTGCCCAGGTTCTGCCACCCCTGCAGGATATCCTTTCCGTTGAAATACAACTGCCTTGAAGATTTCCTGTGGAAGGCGAGCAATGTCGCTAATGCTCCTGATATATTATGTTGTTTGCACATTTCATCCAGGCTGAAATCCGTCAGGATATCGGCATTGTGAATTGCAATCGACTCGCCGCCGTTGAGAAGCGCGCGAGCGCGGAGCAAGCCTCCGCCGGTATCGAGCAGCAAACCGCGTTCGTCAGAAATCCGAATATCAACGCCGAAATTGTTATTGGCATCAAGATAGTCTACAATCTGGTCGGCAAAATGGTGCACATTGACGACAATTTCATTAATGCCACTGGCACGCATCTTCTCAATAACGCGTCGCAGCATCGGCTTGCCACCAACAGGCACCAGTGCTTTCGGATGGCTATCAGTAAAAGGGCGAAGCCGCGAACCAACGCCGGCAGCAAAAATCATACCTTTCATAAACAACGGGGTTCAATCGTTTCGCTTATACCCTGCTCGCGATGAATGAGCCGCACGCGGGCATTGAAGTTTTCCACTACGAATTTTGCCATCGCGTCGGCACAATACAACGATCGGTGCCGTCCACCCGTGCAACCGAACCATACATTGAGGCTCGAGAACCCGCGTTTCAAATAGCGTTCGACCGAGGCCGCGACCAAAGCTTCTGCATGCGACAGAAACTCCAGAATCTCACCATTATCCTCGAGAAATTTCTTTACCGAGGAATCCCTCCCTGTAAGTTGCTTGTACTCGTCATATCGACCAGGGTTATGAATGGCACGGCAATCAAACACGAAACCACCGCCGTTTCCACTATAATCGGCAGGGTAGCCTTTTTTATATGAGAAACTGCCAACGGTCACTGTAAGGCCGGGGAGTTGCTCGTGGGGTTGAAAACGACTGACCAACTCGTTTGACACCGCGTATAGATATGGGAATTCCTGGCCCATATCCTTCAAAATAGCATTCAAATTAGCAACGCCGTTTGGAATACTTTCAATGAAATGCTGTTTCCCTTGTATCAATCCGCGGAAACCGTATGCACCGAGAGTCTGCAATATTCTAAATAAAGCGAACTTTCGAACCTGGGCATGGAACCAATCTTGGTCGAGCTCGATGCCAAGCTTTCGCACAGCATCTATGTAACTGTCAATCAACTCGTGCCGCAGATTCTGCGGGATATTTGCTTTTGCTTGCCACAGTAACGACACGAGATCGTAGGCGAGGGGACCCTTGCGACCTCCCTGGAAGTCAATTAGCCTCAGACCATCATTGGTGACCATTATGTTTCGGCTCTGGAAGTCACGAACCATAAAGTATTGCCAGAGATCTCGACCTTCGAGCAATGCGCCCGACAGATGGTCAAACTCGTTCTGCAAAGTCGCCTCGTCGACTTCACCCAATGAGGGTTTTAAGAAACAATATTTAAAATAGTTCAAATCCCAAGTGACCATCCTCATGTCCATCTCCTTGTAGGGTGAACAGAGCGCAAAGTCGAAATCGCTACCACCTTCGATTTGAACCTTGGCAAGCAATTCAACCGCTGACCTCAGCAGCCCAACTTCACTCTCAGAGAATTCTCCGCTTGAACGTCCATCTGAAATGGCATCAAACAGAGATAATCCGCCAAGATCTTCCTGAAGATAACAGCTGTAGTCCTTTGCGACAGCATGCACTTGTGGAACGGGCATTCCTTTCGCGCCCATTTCCCGAGAAATATCCACAAAGGCTTTGTTCTCTTGCAGATTATCACCCTCAGTCCCAATAATAGTTGCCCCGTCATTTAAGGTGATTCTATAATACTTTCGGCTGGAACCCGCTCCCGGAAGCAACTTGATTTCTTTCGGGAGATAGCCGTAAGTCAGTTCACATAAGTTGTGTATCGTCATTTCTTTATAATCAAAAAATTAATTCTCTGAGAATAGAGTCAGCCGTAAGCCAATATCTCTCAGGTATAGAAATATAAGAACCATTCGCATTCAGGCGTCCGGCAGACAAGTGATTTGACATCAGGTCCTCCATATGTTTCCTCGCGTCTGAGCCCCATTTATGTCGCAGGAACTCGAGATTGAGTCCTTTGTCAGTGCGCAAGGAGGTGATTATGTAGTCGTTGATTCTGTCGGTTTCTGTTTCTTCATCTATTTCAACCGCCAGCGAATTATTCTCGATTTTGCGCAAATACTCCATCAGGTTGGGGGCGTTGAATTGGCGAATACCTGCTGGCGAAAAGCTGTGTGCCGAGCATCCGAGTCCAATATACGGCGTATAGTCCCAATAAGAGCTGTTGTGCTTTGCCTCATTACCCGGGAGGGCGAATGCCGAAATCTCATAGTGGCGGTATCCAGCCGAAGCGCTCGCCTCGCATAGATAGGAGTACATAGCGAGTGCCAAATCTTCCGACGCTTCTTCAACATCGCCACGCATAAGCTGGGCATAAAGCCGAGTACCCTCCTCGTAAGAGAGCAGATAGGCCGAGAAGTGTGGCGGATTGAACGCGAGAAGCCGGTCGACATTGCGTTTCCATGACGCGAGTGTTTGCCCGGGCAGCCCGTAAATCAAATCGGCGCTATAATTAATACCTGCTGATGAGAGTAAGTACAGCGCCTCCAAAGCCCTTTCCGCATTATGCCTGCGGGAAACAGCTCGCAGCTCATCGTTGCTAAACGACTGCACTCCCATGCTCACACGGTTAACGCCTAAGGAAGTAACCGCGTCAAGCCACTCTGGGGTAAGGTCTTCGGGGTTGACCTCGATAGTAAATTCGAATACCTGCCGAATGTCAATGTCGGTTGCAAGAGCGTCAATGAGTTTGGCCAGCAATGGGATGGGCAAAATCGACGGGGTGCCACCACCGATGTAGATCGTGGCAACCCGTTCATTGCCTAATTCTGCTATTCTCGCCCGCCATTCCAAGATTAACGCATCGACATAACGATTCATCAAACCTTCGACAGGCGAGCCCAGCGAATAGAAATCGCAGTATGCGCACTTGCTGTGACAAAACGGAATATGGATATATAGCCCTGCCATCAGACGCGTCAACTCTCCATTTTTCCACAGATAGATGTGAATTTGCAATACCTGCACTCTTCCTTTTCGGAACAGCGAAAGGGTACAGACTCATCAAACATCTCTTCGAACACATCAATCAGTCTTGAATTGACATCCTGGAGTATCGTGTGGTAGTCGGTTAAAGGCAAACGCTTTTTCCCTCCCTCGTTGTTTTGAATGGTAACAGGCGAGAGACCGAGCGTGCTGAGTTGTCTTATGAGGTAAACCATGGGCTGCATAGGCTCGTCCTTGCCCTGGTGATCAGCGTATGCCTGACAATAGATCATCAATTGCAGAAGAGCCTTGTTTCGCATCCCCAGGCCGTCTTTCGGCGATTTGAAAATGTCGTCGATTCCACCTTTTGAAGGCTCGTCACCGCCGGTTTTATAGTCGACGATGCGTAGCAAACCATTAGCGAGTCGGTCGACGCGGTCAATCTTGCAAGTGAGATTGACACCAAACGACCGCCCGTTTTCACTTGGCTCGCGGAACACGAGATGTTTCATATATGGAATCTCGCTTCCGATGTAATTGAATGAGCCAAAAGTCTTTTCAAGCCTGAACAGGTCGGAGATTTGGCGCACTATCATATTACCGATAATCGCGCTGCTGGGCGGGAGGGGCGTGTCGTTATCCTCTCCGAGGAAGTTGAAGTAGCGGTTAATGGCGCGAGTCACTTCCCTGCGAATGGCAGCTTTGTCATCACTCATCACATCGAGAATCGCTCCATCAATTGGAGCGCCCTTCAATCGCTCGTTGCAATTGTCATAGAGCTTCTGCATCACTTCGTGCACGATAGTGCCGTAGGTCCCCTCGTCAATCCAGTCGAGAATTTCGTTGTCATCCTTGTATCCCGCTATATATGACAGATAGAACTTCATCGGGCAATCGATGTAGGTATTGATGGATGTCGGCGAAAGATACAGAGGGGCAACATCGGTGCGGAACCGATTCAGCTTGCGCATTATCTCCTTGGTTTTGGGCTGAAAGAGCTTATTTTCATCAGGAGACGGGATATTGAAAGGGATTAAATCGCGCTCGATGTGCTCGGGGCGATATATGCGCTGCAACTGGTGGAGGTAACGGGACATTTGGCCGCCACCACGGCTGCCGGGACGGGTATCATAGAGCAGAAACACCTTTTCAGCCCTCGATATCATGCGATAGAAATAGTAGGCGAAAATGCCCTCCTGATGCTCTATGGTCGACAGTCCGTAAGCACGCCTTAGTTGGTTGGGAATAAACGATGGCTCAAACCGGGTGCGGGGAAATATCTTTTCGTTCATCGACGGAAGAATCACCGTCTTGAAGTCAAGAGAGCGGGCTTCGAGAACACCCATAATCTGCAATCCTTTCAAGGGTCGGCCCTCGAAATTCACAGTCTCTCCGGCAATAAGCCTTTCTATTAATGAAAATATTGTGGAGGGGAGCAGGGTGCCGACATCCTTGGCGAGATATTCGCCGATCAATTCTTCGAGTTGATCGGTGGCGAGTGCATAACACCTAAGTAGAATTCTATCAACAAGGCGCTTCACATCGCCTTTTGTTTCCGCGCCGAGCGGGGTCCCGTCTTCGTCAAACGCCACGACTTCGTCGGTGCTTGCTTCCGAAACAGAATCAATAAACCGAGTGAGCAACGAATCAACCCATTCAAGAAGTTGCCTCAGGTAGGCAAATGTGTCGTCACCGGGCGCAACTGGAGTGAAAATCGGTTTCAGTTCTGAGTACTCGGCATTGTCAAAGAACGAAGAGTTAATCATTATGAGTCGTGACTCGTTAACCGCTTTCATTGCGAGGGAACACAAATCGCTCAAGCTGTCACGGAGAATAGGGTGCGAGAGCACTTTCCGCACATCTTCGTTGAAAAAGGCAAAACCGTCTCTCTCTCTTCTGCCTCGGAGCTGCAAACTCACAACCGCACGCATGAATCCCCAGACTGGAGAGTTGCGCAGACGGTAGCCCATTGTGATGTTCAACGGCTTTATTTGCCCCGGGATAGCCGACACAATTGGGAACATCAGGTTCTCATCGGGTAGAATGACCGCTGTTTCGCGTAGTGCCTCGTCGGCGTTTATCGGGTCTTCGACGATATCCAACGGATGTTCGGCAGCGACAAGCTGCCCGACAATCTGAGCCTGCGCGGCTCTCGAAGCGACACCGATTATCTGAATCGCCGGATAGCGGTTAATCTCGGCGACACAGGGATATAGCGAAGGGAACTCCTTGGCATACTTGTTCATAAAACCGATTGCCGTGTTGTCGCGATCTCGCAACACAGGCGATGCCAAGTCCCAGTAGAAGTCACCCATCGATTGGCCATCGGTGCCTCTCATATCGCGGAAAAGGCTGAAAAGTATCTCTTCCGCCTTTGAAAGCATCGTGAAGCCAACAAAAATGTATCTCTTATATTGAAGATCGGATGGAGTGGCCGTCTTGAGGAAATCCAACGCGTCAATGTAGGCCATCGACGAGGTGCGTAAGCCGGCGTTTTCGAGCTCGACTTTGAACTCGTTATACACATCGAACATCACTTGCCAAATACGCACAAACCCACTGACCGCTTTTGACCTCTCACCATCGGCCCCGTTGTGAATAATATGGTTCCAAAACTCCTTGACATGCCGCTGACTCGACTTATCCATGTTGAAATATCGCTGGGCTGCCTTCCATTCCTCAGGTTGGAGATAGTTGGCTGAAATCTCCTTCAGCAGTTCAACATTTCGGAAAATCTCTTTGGGGTCGGCCAGATACATTTCCACGTCGCTGAAGTCGGACAACAGAACATCTGCCCAATAAACGAAACGGTTAATGTCGATCTCGGCAGCAAGCTCCTCTTCGCGCATTCCCCCGCCATGTGCTACGAGCACATTGCGATAAGCGCGATAGAGCATCAGGATTTGCTCCATTCGGTCGGCCGACACACCCGGGGTCAGATTGTCGACAAGCTCTGAAATCGTGGTGGTTGCCGGCTGGATGGATGTCGGTGTTATTTTGCGTTGAAAACCGGCCACATAGTGCGAGAAAAAAGTGGCTGAGCGCTTGTTTGGAAAAACAAAGCAGTAATCCAGCAATGTTTCTTGCGGCACTTCGCAGTATGCCCGGGCAATCTCTTTTAAGAATGGTTCGGGCGTTTGCTGAGTCTTCAGATTTTTCGGTTCTTTACTTAGCCGCATATCACTGTTTGAGAAGAAGAATCATTTTGACCGCGAGATCAAAAAGCACAATTTTTGCGTTGCCATTAGCGGCTATGTCAGTCTGGGCGAGATTAAACTGATTCATAATGCGCTCCGCGTTCCGCTCGTTAATAAAGGGTGAAAACCTCTGCGAGAATTGAGCCTCGGCTGTATTCAAATAGTTAAGTTGGGGCATTCGCAGATTGCAAATGAAGTTTTCTCTGACCAAGCGTTGGCAATACTCGAGAAATCGACACTCCTGCTCGCGACCAAGCGCCGCTACATCGTTGACCCAAATTTTGAGCAGACCAATCTTCCTTTGATACGCCAGACGCATCAGGCGGGTAAAAAATTCGAGAAACTGCTCGGTTTCCTTGCTCATCCGTGCCTCCTTCTCAGCAGCGAGAATGCTGCCTTGTGCAACGTTGGCAACGGAAAGCGCGTCGGCCTGAGGCATCGACATCGAATCAATTAAGTGCCCCGCTACTACGTCATCGGCGAGTCGACGCATCTCAACTCGCTGCAAGCGTGAATAAATCGTCGGAAGTATTTCGCGCGGGTTGTTGCTCACGAAAATCAGGGCAGTGCCTGGCAGAGGCTCTTCAATGAGCTTCAGCATTTTGTTGGCACACTGAACATTCATCTTCTCCGGGAGCCACATCAGTACGATTTTTGTGTCAGAGGCTCGCGCGGTGAATGCCAATTTCCGCAATATATCCTGACTCTCTTCCACATACATCTGCGGTTGGCCGTTGATATTGCCCAGGGCTTTCTGCCACTCCTCGAAGTTCATATAGGGAGAGACAGTCAGGAACTCTCGGAATTCGGTGATATAGTCATCAGAGACGGCTTGCGACTTGCCATTTTTGAGCACCGGGAAAGAGAATATCGTATCAACATGGTTAAATGTCGAATGCTGCACGCACGCAGGGCATACACCGCACGAATCGCCATTTATACGATTCTCGCAATGGATGTACTGGGCAAGTGCCCTGGCCATGGCAAATTTTCCAACGCCCGCCGGGCCTTCAAGCAACAAAGCGTGCGGCAGGCGGTCATTGTCGACAAGCGCACGCAGTCGCTCCTTAACGCTTTCGTGGGCTAATACATCGGCAAATTTCATATTGAAATTCCTTTGTGGGTTTCTTTTCCACAAATTTAGTCAATTTTTCGGAATCATTCCTTCCTCGCCATCTTTTTCTCAAAGTCGAGAAGCGCCATTTTTCTGGCGGCGCCCCACTTGTAACCTCCCGGCAAGCCGTCTCGTCTAATCACCCTATGGCACGGTACGATTACCGCGATTTTGTTGGCTGCTAACGCATTGGCAACCGCTCTTTGTGCGCGAGGTCGCCCAACCATCTCGGCAAGCTGAGAATAAGTAACAGTTTCGCCATACGGGATTGACATGGCCGCGTTCCAAACCATCTTCTGAAAGTCTGTGGCTCGCCCGAAGTCAAGTGGGTGGTCAACTGATCTAAACCCTTTGATTAAATATTCGATGCTAAACCATTCAGGCACATCTATTTTAATAGGAAGCCCCGAGGACGTTATAAACAATCTATTCGAGTCTTCTTCATCTTGAAAAGTCAGTGCGGAAATAGCGCCCAGAGGATTCAACACACATCGGATTGTGCCAAATTCCGTATTACAGGTGAAGTATTTGTATGGAGCCATAGCAAGTATTTTGGCATTAAAATTAATCATTATTAGTGAGAAGATTAGTAAATTTGCATCAAACTTTAAAAACCGAGGTATGAAAATATCAGTCATCGGAGCTGGCGCCATGGGAGGCGCCGTGATTGAAGGGCTTGTCAAGAGTGGTTTCCCTACAACAGACATTAAAGTGTCAGACCCCTCTGAGAGAGCTCTCAACAGAATTAAAGCTCTTGGAATTGCCACTACTTTTGACAACATAGAAGCCATTGCCGGCTCAGACCTTATATTGGTGTTTGTGAAGCCATGGCTCGTGGAAACTGTTCTTAGCGGAATCAAGGGTGCCATCCGCTCCGAGAGCCAGACGCTTGCGATAATAGCCGCCGGAATCACATCGGAACAAATCATTACATGGCTTGAAAAGGACAACGATATGCCCAAAACAGCCATTGTGATACCCAACACCGCGGCCGCCACCTTGCAATCAATGACATTTGTTTCGCCTGTCAACGCGTCCGGCGATTCATTGAAGTTGATTGTTGATACCTTTAACCGAATCGGCACAACCCTCGAGGTCGAGGAGAGGCAGCTTGCCGCCGGAACCACTCTTGCCTCGTGTGGCATTGCCTATGCGCTCCGCTATATCAGAGCGGCTGTCGAAGGAGGCGTGGAACTCGGTTTCCGTGCCGACATCGCACAGGAGATTGTAGCTCAAACTGTAAAGGGTGCGGCTTCACTTCTCGAAGGGGGCGCTCACGCCGAGAGCGAAATCGACAAAGTAACCACCCCTGGTGGCTTGACAATCAAGGGGCTGAACGAAATGGAGCGGGCCGGCTTCACTTCAGCTGTTATCCGCGGGTTAAAGGCCGGATTGAAATAACGCGTTTATATCCTTATGAACGAAAAACTTAGAATCGTAGTAAAAGTTGGCAGCAATGTGCTGACGAGAGCCGACGGGTCACCCGATGTTACCATTATGTCGGGCATCGTGGATCAGATTGCCGAACTGCTACGAAACGGCCATCAGGTGATTCTTGTGTCGTCGGGCGCGGTTGCTTGTGGCCGATCAATGGTTATGCCGATGCGCAAACTCGACAGCGTAGGGCAGCGTCAGATATTTTCAGCCGTTGGGCAGATTAAGCTGATGACGACCTATCTCTCTCTGTTCGGCGGCCACAACCTTCAAGTTGGGCAGGTGCTCACTCAAAAAGAGAACTTCGGCTCGCGCCTGGCTTACCTTAACCAACGCTCGTGCATGGAGGTTATGCTCGACAACGGGGTTATCCCCATTGTCAACGAGAACGATACTGCCTCAATGACCGAACTGATGTTCACCGACAACGATGAGCTTTCAGGGCTGATAGCCGCGATGATGGATGCTGATACGCTGATTATCCTATCCAATATTGACGGTATATATACTGGAGCGCCTGATAATCCAGGCTCTGAGCTCATCAAACACGTCGGGCTTGGCGAGGACCTTTCTGAGCATATCGTCACCACCAAGAGCGGCTTCGGCCGCGGCGGTATGGGCACAAAGTATGGCATTGCCCGCAAACTTTCGGAAGAAGGTGTGAAAGTGATTATCGCCAATGGTCGCCGCCAGAATATTTTGTGCGAGCTCATTAATAATCCTGAAATCACACCCCACACAGAATTCGAGCCGCGAAAAGAGCCGGTAAGCAACATTAAACGGTGGATTGCCCACAGCGAGAGCTTTGCGAAGGGCCGTATTATGGTAAACGATAATGCGGCGAAATTGCTTCAAAGCGATAAAGCCGTAAGTCTGCTCCCCGTAGGCATCGTTTCAATTGATGGAGAATGGGAAGAAGGCGACATTGTGAACATCTATGCCCCCGACGGCACAAAAATGGGCGTGGGCCGCGCCGGCACCGACTCCGTCTCAACAATGTCATTAATAGGCAAACGCGGAGGGCGCCCCGTTATCCACTACGATTATCTTTTTATGGAATAACATGGAACACAAGAATCTTGACAATATATTCAAGCGAGTAAAAAATGCCTCGCGTAAGTTGGGTTCACTTTCAGATGAACGGCGCGATGAAATATTAGTCCGTTTATCCAATGAATTAATAGCCGAGTCAGCCAAGCTGCTCGCCGCCAATGAAAAAGACCTTGCCCGCATGGACAAGGCCAATCCTCTCTATGATAGATTGCAGCTCAGCGAAAAACGGTTACACGGCATTGCCGACGACATGAAGCATGTCGCGTCGCTCCCTTCGCCCCTTGGTGAAATTATTGACGAGCGCACGCTGCCCAACGGACTTGAGCTCAGACGTGTGAGAGTGCCTTTCGGAGTAATCGGCGTTATCTACGAGGCGCGGCCCAATGTGACGTTCGATGTGTTTTCGCTCTGCTTCAAAAGTGGAAACGCCTGCATCTTAAAAGGCGGAAGCGATGCCGCAGATTCAAACGCAGCCATCGTAGCACTGATTCAAACAGTATTAAAAGAGGAGGGAATTGACCCTGACGTTGTCGCACTCCTTCCCGCGACCCATGAGGCGACAGCCGCGATGCTCAACGCAGTGGGTTACGTTGATGTATGCATTCCCCGAGGAGGAAAGCGGCTCATTGAATTTGTCAGGGATAACGCGCGAATCCCCGTTATCGAGACGGGAGCGGGAGTAGTCAGCACCTATTTCCATGCCGATGGGGATGCCGCAATCGGTGCCGAGATTATAAACAATGCGAAAACACGCAGGGTTAGTGTATGCAACACTCTTGACACCCTTTTGATTGATAGCGCCCGGCTTGCAGACCTTCCAAAGTTAACCGCATTGTTAGCTGACAAGAATGTAAAGATTTATGCTGACGATCAGGCATTCAACGCACTCAACGGAAACTATCCACCGGAATTATTTTTTCACTCTGACTCCGAAACATGGAGCACTGAATGGATGGACTACAAAATGGGGATTCGCACCGTTGACGGAATCGAAGCTGCCATTGAACACATTTCCCAATACGGCTCGGGACACAGCGAATGCATCATAACTGCCGATGCTGAGACTGCCAGGCGATTTCAAAATGAAGTTGACGCGGCTTGCGTTTATGTCAACGCTCCGACAAGTTTTACCGATGGTGCCCAATTCGGGCTCGGTGCGGAAATAGGAATATCGACTCAGAAACTCGGTCCCAGAGGTCCTATGGGGCTGCACGAAATCACAACTTACAAATGGCTGATTAACGGCAACGGACAAACTCGTCCGGCATAAAGCACCAAGGGGTCGGAAACTCAGTTTTCCAGCCCCTTGATTTTTCTTTTTGGCGTTATTCCAAGAGCTTTTAAGCCCTCCAAACGGCGCATCACATTTCCTTTGCCATCATACAATTGCCCTCTGGCAGTGACAAACTTTTCTTTTGCTTTGTCGATTTGAGCTTCAATGTCGGCAAATGTTTCTGAGAAAACCGATACCTTTTCATACAGGTCTGTCGCGGCTTTAACAATCTCCTCGACATTTTTGCCTTGCCGATCCTGCTGCCACAGATTATAGGCGAGTTGGAGTGCCATCATCAGGTTGCTTGGCGAAATGATTATGACTCCTTTTTGGTAGGCATACCGGCTTAGATCAGGTTGCTTCTTCATGGCAACCATATAGCTGTTTTCTATCGGCATGAACATCAGCACATAACCAATTGAGTCTTTGACACTTTTGTCATAGCGTTTATCGGCCAACTCATCAATATGCTTGCGCACACTCTTGACATGCTCCGAAAGATGACGCTGTGCCAACTCTTCTGTCGGAGCTTCGGTAGCTGCGGCGTAGGCCGTGAGCGACACTTTGGAGTCGATAATTACCGACCGACCTTCAGGGAACTTCACAATCACATCGGGGCGCAGATTCCGGCCATCGTCAGAGGGGGTTACTTCCTGAATAAAATACTCTTCATCCCGGCGCAGTCCGCTGCTGGCAAGCATGGATTCCAGAACCATCTCACCCCAGTCGCCTTGTATTTTGCTGTCACCGCGAAGAGCCTTTGTCAGATTCGCGGCGTCCTGGCCGATTTTCTCAGTCTGCTCTCTCATCAGCTTAACAGCCTGGTCTTGCTGTTGCTGGAAGAGCTTCATCGACGCATCGAAAGTACTTCTTATCTCTTTTCTCCCGACCTCCGATGCGGTTCTTGACTCCTCGACCGAGCGTTTGAATTCGGCAAACTGCTCTTTGATGGGTTTGAGAATTTCGCCCATCTGCTCACGGTTTGTTTCCTGAAGGGCCGCCTGTCGGGCCTGGAGAAGCTCGGCAGCGGCATTGCGCATCTCCTCGCGCAGCTTTTCCAATTGAGCGTGCCACTGTTTTTCGGCTTCCGCACGCAAGGTCTCTTGATGTGCACGCTCAGCCGAGAGCTGTTTTTGAGCCGTTTCGCGCTCATCGTTCAGGCGCTTGTCGGCGTCCGCTTTAATCTCGGCGATTTTGGCTGCGGAGTCGCTCTTCACATCTTGAATCTGCTTTTCGTAGGACGCTCTTTCATCAGATAACTGGCGCGCGGCGCTTTCCCTTACTTCAGAAATCAGTTGCTCGGCCTGTTCATTTTTTGCGCGTTCGGCAGCAAGGGGAGCAGCATTCTGCTGTCTTCCCATAAAAAAGCCAAGGACGACACCGAGAACAAGCCCGGCAATCAATATCGCGATGGTCATAATGATTGGTAAAAGATGATTAAACTGACATTACTGCTTCGGTAACTCAGCGGTTGGAGCCTCAGCCTGACGGTTGCTCTCGGCTTGGGCAAGCGGGTTGGCACCATTGGTCGCGGCGTCAGTCGCGTTATCTGAATGTTTAAATAGTTTATCCTCTTCGTCGAGATGGAAGTCGCGACTCAAAACGGAAATGAATTTCGAAATTTGCTTTAGGGCATTGAGGGTCTCCTCGCTCAACTCTTTCTTTTGCAGGCGCATCATCAACATGCCATAAAGCGCCGTGAAGCAAGTTTCGATTTCACCGACCTTCGCATCGCCGGCTTTCGAACGCAACTCAACAATATAGGGTAGGGTGCGGTAAAACTCCGCCGAATACTCAGGAAACTCGGGGTCGTTAAGAAGCGCCTGATGGAGGCTCACAAGCTGGTGAAGCATGTTTTTGTTGATTTGCAGGTGCCCTTTTTCGACAACACCTTCCCGACGCATCATATCTATGAGCGATTCATACCATTGCGTCATCTCCTCCTTCTGGGCATCGTCCAGCTGGAAAGAATCAATAACGTTTTTCTTGATTTTATCAATATCAAGCCCGTTTGCCCTTATGAGGTCTTCTATTTGCCACATATACAGAATATATTCGGCAATATTTTCTTTGCGTTTCTTTGATGCTATTATCATAATTGTGTCGTTTAATCAGTGTAATTATATAACAACAAAGTTAACGTTTTTTCCCGAGGGTTCAAAAAATTGATGGTTTGCCATTCGGCCCGTTGGGGCTTTTATGGCAAACCATCAATAAAGTATTTGAGGCAATTATTTGCCCTGGTGCTCGTATTTAAGAGTCATAGTGGGCTGGTCGCATACTTCTGCCGGACCGAAATACTGGATGGGACCCGGATAAACATAGCATGTGTTGAGTGCCCATTCGTCGCGCTTTGAAGCGAACTTCTGGAAAGGCGCTCCGTCCAGACGAACGAGTGCCTTTTGGATCACAGGCTTCATTTCGCCATGGCGACGTTCCATGTTCATCATCATGGTCACGGGGATACCACCGGCAATCCACTGAACAGAGGGCTTTGTGAGGTTGCGAACCGACGACATATAGCCAGTGACACCGGCACGGATCAAGCAAGATGCATTGAAGCCGAGGGCATAGCAATAGTCAGCATCGAAGTTCGAGGGGTCGGCGCAACGGCCTTCGTAACCGAAGAAGTGGTGAAGCGATTTGAAGCTGCCTTTGTAGTTACCCTCGGCCTTCATTTCATCGAGACGCTTTCCAACCATCTCGCTGAGGAGCTTTTCAGTTTCGATGAGTGAAACCTGAACGTTGCCGTGGGGGTCGCGGTCGAGACTGAGCTGACGTGCAACGCCTTCGGGAAGAGATTCGTAAACGGCGGCGTTCTCCTTCGAAAGATGCGAGATGATGTAGGCACGCTGATCGGCGGGTGCAAGAGCGGCAAACTCGGCTTCGTTCTTAGCCAGAAGGTCGTTAAGCTCGGCAATCAGTCGCTTAACGGCGGGGATGAATTCGATGAGACCTTCGGGCACGAGCACTGTGCCGAAATTCATACCCTTTTCAGCACGGGCGGCAACGATGCCGGCGATGTAGTCGACAACCTGCGCGAGAGTCATATCCTTGGCTTCAACCTCCTCCGAGATGATGCAAATGTTGGGCTGGGTCTGCAATGCGCATTCAAGGGCAATATGGCTGGCCGAACGACCCATCAGCTTGATGAAGTGATAATACTTCTTGGCCGAGTTGCAGTCACGCTGGATGTTGCCGATAACTTCGGAATAAACTTTTGTAGCAGTGTCAAAGCCAAACGATGTTT